>CAZPOJ010000193.1:0-4611 GCA_964588005.1 uncultured Sphaerochaeta sp. | reverse complement strand
TCGGTGATGTTTCGTGGGACTCAGTCCAAGTGCATAACAGGATTATGGCCTTCATCATAGAAAACGGCCTGACAGGATATAAAGCAGACTTTATTCCTGGCGACACACTTCCTATCCTCAATGGATTGAAACAAGGCGACCTTGATGTCGACATGGAGTCATGGCACTCCAACTTCCCTGAAGTATATCGAAAGGGAATTGAATCAGGGGACATCGTAGACCTTGGACAGAATATGCCAGACGCCCCCCAGGGCTGGTGGGTACCACGCTACTTGGTAGAAGGTCCCGACGCTTTGGCACCAGACTTGAAGAGTGTAGCTGACTTGGCCAAATACCCCCATCTCTTTCCCGATCCGGAAGATCCTTCAAAAGGACAGGTTTTAGGTGGAGTGGCTGGATGGTCACAGATGAAAATCTCCGAGAAGATTTTCAATGACAACAACCTTTCCGAAACCTTTAACCTTAACATTGCAGGAAGCGGCTCAGCTATTGCTGCAACTATGGTAAGTGCCTATAAAAAGGGAAACCCCTGGGTAGGATACTACTGGGCACCCACAGCCGTTCTCGGACGACTTGATATGGTACGCTTGGAAGGAAGTGAATTCGACCCTGCTCTTGTGAATGTCCTGGTGCATAAGTCCATGATCACCGAAGCTCCTGATGTAGTGGAGATCTTGACGGCCTATTCAACCACTGTAGCGGAGAATAATGAGTTCTTGGCGAAGATGGACAATGAGGGTTGGTCAACACAAGAGACAGCCATCTGGTTCCTCAAGACAAAAGAAAAGACTTGGACTTCCTGGGTTTCCCCTGAAGTTGCAACCAAAGTAAAGAGTGCTCTCAAGGCACTATAAGAGAAAATGTTATGACAGACGAACTAAATTCACAGATAGTCATCAAAGACCTGTGGAAGGTATACGGCAAAGACACGAAACGCATTTTTCAAAAAGAGCTTCGTGACAAAAGCAAGGAAGAGATCCAGAAAGAGACTGGCTGCATCATCGGAATGCGCGATATCAACTTGGAAATTAAGAAAGGAGAGTTCTACATTTTAATGGGACTCTCCGGGAGTGGGAAATCCACCCTCATCAGAGCTCTGATCCGCCTCGTTAAATCAACGAAAGGATCCATAGAAATCAACGGTGAAGATATTACCAAGATGAACTCCGACGAGATGATACAGTTCAGAAGAAAAACTTTTGGGATGGTATTTCAGAGTTATGGACTTCTGCCCCATATGACAGTGCTTGATAATGCTGCGTATGGCTTGAAGATTCGTGGCGTTGGCAAAGAGGAGCGCTATAAGAAGGCTCTGGAAGTGCTTGAGACTGTTGGACTGAAGGGTTGGGAAGATTACTTTCCGACCAGCTTGTCCGGCGGAATGCAACAGCGGGTAGGACTTGCCCGTGCACTGGCCAACGACCCCGATATCCTTCTTATGGATGAGCCTTTCAGTGGACTTGACCCTCTCATCAGGCGTCAAATGCAAGATGAGCTGGTTGAACTGCAGTCAAAGCTGCAAAAGACCATTGTCTTTGTGACTCATGACCTGCATGAAGCCCTCAAGCTAGGGGATCGAATTGCTATTCTGCGCAACGGTGAAGTTGTGCAGGTAGGAACCCCTGAAGATATCATCACCCACCCGGCAGATGACTATGTGCAGGCGTTTGTCCAAGATGCCTCTCCTGCGAAGGTGCTGACAGCGGGCAGTGTCATGAGTGACATCCCTGTCATTACCTATGCCTGGGAAGGACCCAAGACAGCTTTGACCCTTATGCGTGGACAAAAGAAGCGTATGGGGTATGTTGTCGACAAGAATCGGAAATTCCTTGGGGTCATCACTGCAAAAGAACTGAAAAGGTTGCTTGACGATGAGGTGAAGCATAAGAGTATTCCCTCTTCGTCTATTGAACGTGTGGAATCAGTTCTTCCCGATGTACTCCTAGAGGATCTTTTTAGTGTTGCTCCACAGAATCCCTACCCAATTCCTGTAGTGGATGAGAACAACAGACTTCTGGGAAGAATATCAAGTGATACCATCTTTGATTCAATTTCCTCGAACGGAGGTGATAATGAATAAGTTTCCAGAATTATTTACCGTACCAGTGGCAAAATATGTCGATATAGGTATGGATTGGCTCTTGATCAATTTTGAGGGGTTTTTTGACTTCATTGGTTTCATTATCCTGAAAGTCGTACTAGCCTTTGAGAACTTGTTTCTCTTCATCCCCTGGTTCGTCATCATCCTTCTTGTGGGATATGCCGGATGGAAGTTTGTAGGAAGCTTGAAGACAGGCATTATGTTTGTAGTGTTCTTGTTGATAATCGGCCTGTTCGGGTACTGGGACTTGGCAATGCAGACCCTTGCCCTGGTGATTTCATCAGTGGTCTTTGCACTACTTGTTGGACTGCCTATGGGTATTGTCATGGCAAGAAGCGATAGGGCTCAAAGTATCTTACGCCCTATACTGGATGGAATGCAGACCATGCCTTCGTTTGTCTACTTGATTCCAGCTCTGATGTTCTTTGGCATGGGCAAGGTGCCCTCAATGTTTGCAACCATCATCTATGCAATTCCCCCTGTGATTCGTCTTACGAACGTTGGGATCAGGACAGTGGATGTCGAGGCTGTAGAAGCAGCCAAGGCCTTTGGAGCTACCAAGAAACAGATCTTGTTTGATGTGCAGCTTCCGCTTGCAAAGCCCTCCATCATGGTTGGTATCAACCAGACCACGATGATGGCCCTTGCAATGGTAGTTATCGGATCGATGATCGGTGCAAAGGGGTTGGGGATGGAAGTCCTTCTCGCCATTGGAAGAATTGAAGTGGGACGAGGCTTTGAAGCCGGAATCTCCATTGTCTTCCTTGCAGTCATCATTGACAGGATCACACACTCCCTCAGTGTTAAGAAACCAAAAAAACAACCAAAGAGTGATGAGACTCCTACTACCTAGTACATACAAAATATCTTATAACGGCACACCTCACTTTGGGGTGTGCTTTCTTTTGGCATGGAGCATCTGTATTTGGAGGATTATCAGGACAGTGACAAGCTGGAGAATACAGGAAAACCAAAAGAATGCTGGCTTTACCCAATCTTTATCCGATGTTCAGTCCCCTTCCATCCCTTAGCGCTATTGTTAGGGTATCACAAAGAAATACGAGCTAAAAAGCTCAAAGGTGGATACAATGAATTCAGAGAACAAAAAGTTTTTTAAGATTTTATCACTAGTGGCAGTGTTAGGCATTGGTTCCTTAGGACTATTGGTTGCACAACCTGTCGATGAGGAGCAAAACCTTCCTATGATAATAGCAACTGGAGAGGAAGCGCCTTCTGATGCTGCGGGAATCCTCTATATGAGGGAAGAGGAGAAGCTTGCCCGTGATGTCTATCTCGCCTTGTATGAGACGTGGGGCATCAGGACCTTCGCCAATATTGCAAGAAGTGAACAACGACACATGGACGCGGTTGCCACTCTGATCGAGGCCAAGGGACTTGTAGACCCAGCAATGGGTTCAGAGCCCGGTGAGTTTCTGAATGCTGATCTAGGTGCACTGTACGAATCCCTAGTTGAGCTGGGTTCAAAATCGCCTCAAGATGCCCTCCTGGTCGGAGCAATTATCGAGGATCTTGATATCTATGATCTGGAAACTTACCTTGCTGAAACCGAAGATCCCGCTTCGATAACTGTTTATACAAACTTGTTGAAAGGATCGGAGAACCATATGAGGTCCTTCATCAGACAGCTCGCTCGATATAACAAGACCTATGAGGTGCGGTACATAACCCAAGAGCGGTTAGAAGAGATTCTTTACCGGTCACGATAAAAGCGGACAAGTAAGAAAATATATATACGTACATGTATATTCATTTAATGGGAGGGACTGTCGAATAGGCAGTCCCTCCCTCTGGTGCAATCTATGGGGATTAGATGCTCTCCTTGGAAGTTGGTTGCATTAGGGGGTAGGTGGGGTATACTGAGTCTAAAAATAAAGAGAGGAAAGAGTATGGAGAAAAAGATCGTATATGTCGATATGGATAATGTGCTGGTGGATTTTCCCTCTGCTTTCAAGGTGGTGGATGCACATGACTTAGAGACTTACAAGAAGCGAGAGGATGAAATTCCTGGTATCTTCTCCAAGATGGAGCCCCTTGAAGGGGCAATCGAGGCATATCGCTTTCTCAACAAGAACTTTGACACCTATATCCTCAGTACAGCACCTTGGGAAAATGCCTCGGCCTGGTCCGATAAGCTTTTGTGGGTCAAGAAACATCTGGGGGAAGAGGCACACAAACGCTTAATCCTGACCCATAACAAGAACCTCAACAGGGGCGATTTTCTTATTGATGACAGAATCAAGAACGGTGCCGGTGATTTTGACGGTGAGCTCATCCTCTTTGGGTCAGCTGAATTTCCCGGCTGGAAGAGTGTGCTTGAGTATATGGAGAAACAGCTGTAAGGATTTTTTGTAGCTCGATACAGGATTTGGATGGATTGTAACTGATTTTTGAAAAATTAGGGTAGGATAAGAACAACTAGATAAAGTGGCTGTAAAAAAGTTTAGCACTATATGTAAGTGTTTTTCCCGTACTGATGGGGGTATTTCCTT
>CAZPOJ010000192.1:0-4671 GCA_964588005.1 uncultured Sphaerochaeta sp. | reverse complement strand
GTCCAGGGTACAAATCTTGAAAAAGATAAAAATACGAAAAAGATCAACGTCGTTGATTTCCGCTACAAACGTGTAGGGGTCATGCTCAACTACTCGTTCTAATTCATGGTGATATGACTGTACAGGCATCCTCAAGTGGGGATGCCTGTACTGAATTAGCTCTCCCCTTGTCCTTTTCAGGGGGAGATAGGCCCTGATGTTTCTCCCAAACATCCCTTATCCTATAATCCGCCCACCTATCCTTTTGACTTCCCCTTAACCCTAGAGTATCTTATACCTAGGATCTTGCTCCGTATCAAAAGATTCGGAGGTTTTTGTATATACAAAAAATAAGGAGAATCAGATGGACAAAAAGAAATTGGCCGATGCTATACGCATTTTAAGTATGGATGGGGTGCAGGGTGCTAACTCTGGACACCCTGGAGCCCCTATGGGGATGGCAGATATTGCAGAAGTGCTTTTCCGGCGTACTATGCGCTTTAACCCTAAAAATCCCTCTTGGGAGAATCGTGACAGGTTTGTCCTTTCTAACGGACACGCCTCCATGCTTCTATACTCCCTGTTGCACCTGACAGGCTATGATGTGACCCTTGATGATTTGAAGCAGTTCAGGCAGTTGGGCTCCATAACACCAGGACACCCCGAATGCGACATTACCCCAGGGGTTGAGACCACCACCGGTCCTCTGGGACAGGGGTTTGCGAACGCCGTAGGTATGGCCTTGGCAGAGTCCAAGCTCGCGGCAACCTTCAACAAGAAGGACTTTCCTATCGTTGATCACTACACCTACGCCTTTGTAGGGGATGGGTGTCTCATGGAAGGCATCTCCCATGAGGCTGCATCCCTTGCAGGGACATGGAAACTGAATAAACTCATCACTATTTATGATAGTAACGGGATCTCCATCGATGGAGAAATTACCGAATGGTTTACCGATGATACCGCTCAGAGGTTCTCTTCCTATGGCTGGCATGTTATCTCTGATGTTGATGGACATGACCCCCACGCGATAGGGAAGGCGATTAGCAAGGCAAAGGCCAACACCGACCAACCCACCTTGATCATCTGTAACACAGTCATAGGGTTTGGATCTCCCAACAAACAGGGCAAGGCTTCAAGCCATGGCTCACCGCTTGGCAATGAAGAGGTCTCTTTGGCTAGAAAACAGCTTGGATGGAAATATGAGGAACGCTTCTATATTCCTGAAGAGATGTATGAGGCTTGGGATTGCACACAGCAGGGTGCTGCCTATGAGAAGGAGTGGAATGAGCTGTTTGCCGAGTACAAGCAGCAGTACCCCATGGAAGCTGCTGAGTTTGAACGTAGGGTAGGGGGCTCCTATCCTGAGGGATGGGAAGCAAAGCTAGACGAGACTATCGCCAAATGGCAAGCGGATAAGGTGGATGTAGCTTCAAGGAAAGCCTCCCAGATGGTGCTGGATCAGATCAGTGCCTTGATGCCTGAACTGGTAGGAGGGTCTGCAGACCTGACCCCCTCCAACCTGACCCAGGGCAAGGGCTCTGAAAGCTATGACATTGAGGAGAAGAAGGGCGGTTACCTGCATTTTGGTGTCCGTGAGTTTGGCATGATGGCCATCCTTAACGGCATCGCTTTGCATGGTGGGTTTGTCCCCTATGGTGGAACCTTCCTGATGTTTATGGAGTATGCCAGGAATGCAATCAGGATGGCAGCCATAATGGATCTGCCTGTTATTCAGGTATTCACCCACGACTCCATCGGTCTTGGGGAGGATGGTCCTACCCACCAGGCTGTTGAGCAGACAGCTAACCTACGCATGACCCCCAACGTTGTCGTATGGAGACCCGCTGATGCTGTGGAGACCGCTGTTGCCTGGAAGGCAGCCCTCAAGCGCAAGGATGGTCCGACTTCCCTGCTCTTAAGCCGGCAGAACCTGGTCCCCCAGGATCGTACAGCTGAGCAGGTAGGGGATATTGAGAGAGGTGGCTACGTCATTTGGGAGTCCAAAGGCACCCCTGAGATAATCCTGATCGGAACTGGGTCGGAGCTGGATCTTGCCATGCAGGCGGCTAAGCGCCTGGACAAGGAAGGCAAGAAGGTCCGAGTAGTTTCAATGCCCTCCTGTGAGGTTTTTGAAGCACAAGATGATGCTTACCGTGAAAGTGTGCTACCGTTCTCTGTACGCAAGAGAGTCGCTGTAGAGGCAGCATGGGCCGACTACTGGTTCAAGTATGTGGGCCTCGATGGTAAGATTATCGGTATGCGCAGCTTCGGAGCATCTGCACCAGCGGATGACCTGTATAAGCACTTCAAGATTACCGCCGATGCAGTGTATGAAGCTGCCCTCTCCCTGAAATAGGAGGATGCCCTTGGCAGGACTTCTTAGAGTGTTTTGATTCTTATACGTATTGTAGTGATATGCCCGCTTCTTTTAGGAGGCGGGCATATCTTTCTTCTTCTCTTATCTCCCTTCCCCTATGATCAAGGAGACGAGGACCCTTCTCAGCAGGATCTCCCACACAAGGGAGGGTGATACCCATAGATATCTTTTTGGTATGTAGTATCGGTCGCAGAATATTCACCTCTTTGCCTTCTTTTTACAGGGGATATGATAGCAAACTTCATGTTTATTGGGAAAACTGCCAGAAATATTGCATCTGGTACACTGTTTCAGATTTTACCTACAAAGACAAAAAGTTTTTGTTGACAAAGGGGAATTGTGCTTTTAGAATTAGTTCATAGTTTGAATGAATTAATTATAGGTGGGATTGGAATGAGCAAGATACATGAACGCTATCGAAATATGTTCTCCCTTTTCAGAACCCTCCGATTGGAAGGAACTCTGACCCAGGCAGACTTGAAAGATCGTCTCAATCTGCAGGCTTCAACCGTTTCCTATCTGGTTAATGACCTTAAGAAGCAGAATTTGATCATTAACTCTGAAAAAAGCGTACAGACTGTCCGTGTTGGTAAACCCGGTCAGTACCTTGAGCTGGATAATGAGGTTGCCTCTTTCCTTGGCTTATATCTGGAAGAGACCTTTATCGACTCCCACGTCATCGGGTTGGCTGATCAGGAGATCCACTACCAACGCTTCCCCTTGGATGATTGTCCTCCGGAAAAGCTAGCTGATAAAGTCATTGAAATTGTTAAGCAGTTCATCTTGCTCTACGACAATATCAAAGGGGTAGGCATTGCAGTCAAATCAGTGGTTGATTCTGATGGCAATCTCTCCTCCTTCAAGCGGACAGTCATAGAGATGGAAGTCCCCAAGATATGGAAGGTGCAAGGCTTCAGCTCCCGGATACGGGAAGCATTTCCCACCCTCTCTGTTATTGTAGAAAATGATGCGAACTGTGCTGCAGTCTACTGTCAGTCCTCAGAGAACCATGCCCAGTACTCCTCCTCAATGGTGTTTGTCATCAACGTAAAACCCTTTGGCATAGGGTGTGGCATAAATATCAACGGGCAGCTGTACAGGGGCTTCAATGGATCCTCCGGGGAGACCTACTTCTCAAACCGGATTATTCAGGATCTGGTGGAGGAGAACAATACCCACCAAGATCCAGTCAGGCTGATGGAGATGCTCAAAGAATCAATTCTCAAGGGGGCATATTTCATTGATCCTGAGCAGGTATTCCTTACCGGAGGCCTCTTCACCGATATCTCGTGCGAAGCTATGGAGGAGATTATAGCTTTGTTCGCCAATTCGCCGTATCCTATGACCATCCTTGCCCAAGAGCATGTTTCGCTTCCTGCCAAGGGAGCTGTCCTGTTGGTGGCCGATATGTATATTGAGACCCTTTTATCTGGAGTAGACAGGAGACAATCATGAATCGAGATACAGCGTGGTATATAGCCACCAGAATCTTCAAGGTGCTATTTACTGTATGGGTGGTGACCACCCTCATCTTCTTCCTCATCCGACTCATGCCGTCAAACCCCATTGAGCAGTACGTCCAGAATCTGGTCGTACAGTATGGGATGAGCTATGAGGAGGCCAACTCGCGGGCGATGTCCCTCTTTTCTATCGACCTGAATAAAAACATGTTCCTGCAGTATGTGGACTATCTCAAGGCTGCAGTCAAGCTGGACTTTGGCACCTCGTTTCTTTCGCCTGGTGTAAAAGTCTCCACTATCATCGCCTCGCGCCTGCCTTGGACACTCTTTACCGTAGGATCGGGTCTTATCCTCTCCTTCTTGATAGGGATAGTGCTGGGAGCCATCTCAGCATATAGACGGGATTCGTGGTATGAACCGATCATATCGGGAATGAGCTCCTTTCTCAGTGCGATACCGGATTTCCTCATTGCAATCTTTATCATCCTGATCTTTGGTGTGTTCACCTGGGGAGGGACCAAGAGCATCGTCCCGATATTCCAGATGCGGGGAAACTTTGGCGTCGGTGTTACCCAAGGGTTTAACTGGCCCTTTATCAAGAGTATCTTTGCACACGGCTTTGGACCCATCATGACCTACTTCTTCTCGCAGATCGGTATCTGGGTAATTCTGATGAAGGGCAGCACCACAGGGTGCTTGAATGCTGATTACGCCATAATAGCACGGGCCAGGGGCCTGCACCCCAAGACGATTCTTTCTTCCTACATTGGGCGTAATGCCATGCTGCCCATAGCAACGGAGTTTGCCATGCGCCTGGGCTTCATCATCGGAGGCTCACTCATCATCGAGCAA
>CAZPOJ010000191.1:0-4744 GCA_964588005.1 uncultured Sphaerochaeta sp. | reverse complement strand
TCTGGTCAACAACAAAAAAGCTGCTGAGAACCAGCATGACCAACACGATGGCAACGATAATCCAAATAACTAGTTTTGGACTGATATTGTTCGTTTTTCGTGCAGGCCGCTGTGGCTGCTGCATGGTATCCATGATTTCTCCTTGATGTGCCTGATAGACACACCTCTAATGTACTTACTCCAGGAGGTATCGTCAAGGTCGGAATATGGATTGTAATGTCTAGTTTAGCATTGAAATTATGTTATAAGCGGTCTATTATGTGCCTTATGAAAAAGAGACTCGTAACATCCGCATTACCGTATGTAAACAACATTCCGCATCTGGGCAATCTCATCCAGGTGCTTTCAGCCGACGTTTTTGCCCGTTTTTGCCGATCCAAGGGGTATGAGACCCTCTATATTTGCGGCACAGATGAGTATGGTACCGCCACCGAGACACGGGCGCTTAAGGAGGGGGTGACTCCCCAACAGCTGTGCGACCGCTACCACGTGATCCACCGGGACATTTACGAATGGTTTGATATCAAGTTTGATTATTTCGGCAGGACAAGCACCGCCGAACAGACGCGTATCGTGCAGGAGATCTTTGCCAAGGTCGATGAAGCAGGATACATCAACGAACATGAGAAGGAGCAGCTCTACTGTCCCCAGTGCGAGCGCTTCCTCGCTGACCGCTTCGTCGAAGGCACCTGCCCCCACTGTGGCAGCACCGGTGCACGAGGGGATCAGTGTGATTCATGTCAGACCCTCTTGGACCCCATCGAGTTGCTGGACAGCCGCTGTGGGGTTTGTGGCACTCACCCCACAGTGAAGAAGACACGTCACCTCTACCTGGACCTTCCCAAGGCCCTTCCTTTGCTTGAGGCATGGATGGAGGGTGTAAGTGTAGAGGGCTTTTGGGCAAACAATGCGATCCAGGTCACCAAGTCCTGGATCAGGGACGGCCTCAAGGAAAGGGCTATTACCCGAGACTTGAAATGGGGTATCCCGGTCCCCAAGCCAGGCTATGAGAACAAAGTGTTTTATGTCTGGTTTGACGCTCCCATCGGGTACGTCTCCATCACCGCTGAAGCTACCGAGGATTGGCAGCGATGGTGGCACGAGCCTGAGAGTACCGAGCTCTTCCAGTTTATAGGCAAGGACAACATCCCCTTCCACACAGTCATCTTCCCCTCCTGTCAGCTGGCTACCGGCGATACATGGACGATGCTTCACCATATGAGCAGTACCGAGTACCTCAACTACGAGGGGGGCAAGTTCAGCAAGAGCCTGGGTATAGGAATCTTTGGAAATGATGTGCAGGAGACCGGCATCCCCTCTGATGCCTGGCGCTTTTACATGTTCTACAGCAGGCCTGAAAAGAGCGACGTCACCTTTACCTGGGCTGATTTCCAGGAGAAGATCAACGGAGAGCTTATCGGCAACCTCTCCAACCTGGTCAACCGTACCCTTACCTTTATCAATAGGTTCTATGACGGCAAGTTGCCCGAAGGGGAGATCGACGCTGATCTCAAGGCCCTGATCCTGGAGAAGGAGCAGGTGGTTGAGGCCTGTCTGGAACGGGCTGAGGAGCGCGATGCCCTCAGGCAGATCATCGCCCTCTCCTCGATCGGCAACAAGGCTTTCCAGGATGGAGAGCCTTGGAAGATGCGCTTGGAAGATCCTGCCAAGGCAGCCTCCCTGCTGAGGACCCTGGTCTATCTCATCCGAGATATCGGCATCATGGTAGAGCCCTACATGCCCAGGACAAGTGAGAAGATACTCTCTTTCCTAGGGTGTGAAGGCATGACGTGGAGCAATCTTGGATCTTTCACTGGTGTCCAGGAGGTAGGGCAGACAAGCCTGCTGTTCAGCAAGCTTGAAGATGACCAGATAGCAGCCTTGCGCACCCGTTTTGCAGGGTCACAGGACGAGCGTGCTGAAAAGGAACAGAAAACTTCCAAACAAAAGAGAGAAAAAATCACTATATCGGAGAAAGTAATGGAGAGTAAGGAATCAGAAGAGAGTCTCGCCCAAGAGTTCAACCGCAGGGTCATCCTCAAGGTTGCCCGAATCACCGAGGTGGAAAAGCACCCCAATGGGGACAAGCTGTTTATCCTCACCTTGGATACCGGGGAAGAGGAGAGTCGAACCATCGTCAGCTCCATCGTCCCCTTCTACAGTGCCGAGGAGCTGAAGGACCAGCATATTGTGCTGGTAAGCAACCTCAAGCCTGCCAATTTCCGTGGTGTGAAAAGTCGGGGGATGCTGCTTGCAGCGAGCGACCCCAATGCACCGGAGCACACAACGTGCGAAGTGCTCTTTGCCCCGCAGTTTGAGGTGGGAACCATCTTGCAACCAGAAGGGTTCGAAACCCCCGAGACTGCCCTTTCGTATGTGAAGGCCGATCACTTCTTTGCGATGCCCATCATGGCAGAGGATGGTATTGTCAAGATTGATGGCAAACCCCTAGGATTTGAAGGAAAGAACCTTACTTCCAAAAAATATCTGAACGGCCCTGTAGGCTAATTCCTAACGGAAATAGCTTACTAACCATACTATTATTAGGGGCCGAATGGCCCCTAATTTACTATTATCATGGTAGAATGGAGAGACTATGAAACTGGTTCCGATGGATTATAAGAAAATGCCCAGCATGAACTCCCCTTTGCAGAGTAGCTACTGGGCTGCAGTGAAGAGTGGTTCAGGATGGAAACCCTATGCCTTCACCATTGAGATGGAGGGGTGGACCTCCTCTGTGCTCGTCCTGGTGAAACGCCTCTTCCTGTTCTCCAGCCTAGCTTACATTCCCTTCGGCCCTGATGTGTTTCATGCACCTTTGACAACAGTCTCTGAGTTTTTGACCAGCCTGTCAAAAGAGCTGAAAAAAGTCCTCCCCAAAAGTGTCTTTTCCATCAGGTATGACCTGCCCTGGGACGAGGTGAACGATCCCAATGTCCTGTACTTGACCTCTGGGCGGTTTCATCTCGCTAAAGAGAGCATACAACCTGATGGAACGGTACGTATCGCCTTGCAATGGGGATACAACGCAGTTACCTTAGGGTATCGAGACCGTGCCAAACGTGCCCTGCGTAAAAGCGCCTCGCTATACCGGGTGAAGGTGTGGGATGGGCAGGTTTCGACCTTCAAAAAGTGGTATGAGACGTATCTTGAGACCGCTCGTCGTGACGGCTTTGCCCCAAGGCCGGAAAAATACCTCAAGGCTTTGCTCTCCCTTGACGGTAAGGTATTTGGGGATGTGAGGTGCACCCTCATCCTGGCCTGGGATGGCAAGGTCCTTGCCGGGGGTTTGATGCTGCTGATGAACAGCAGTGAGGCCATCTATCTGTATGGCTCAACCTTGCGTCAGGATGGTGTCTCATGCTCCTACGTCCTGCAGGACTACGCTATCCGCATGGCGTGTGAACATGGATGCCTATTCTATGACCTGCATGGGATTCCCGGTCCAAAGGGCAGGGGAGGGCACCTCTCCAGCCTGGAGCTGTTCAAGCTCTCCTTTGGTGGTCAGAGCTACTACCGAACTCCAAGCACCGACTACGTCCTGCACTTCTTCCGATGGAGGATCTACACGGTTATGGAACACTTCCGCTATAGGGTGAACCGTAAAGCTAAGCGCATAGAGGGCGACAGGACCTAGGGGCAAAAGATTTATAGGGTAACGCTTTTTTGATGGGGAGTGTGCAAGGCTCCAGGGCAGAAGGGGTTTACTCCTTCTGTCGTAGAGCCCTGATATTCCTGTTCAGATAGCCTCTGATCATGATCCTGTAGCGAAATGAGTGAGTATAGGCCTCAGCTTCCGGATATTGGCTAAAGAAGGCATCAGGGGTGTCATACACTCCCAGATCCTCTTCTATGGCTTGTTTTTGCACAAAAGTACTGTTCTCATTCCATTTTTCAGTTGGGTTTCTGAAGTTGAGCACGGCTATTCCATACCCATAAAAGCTTCCCATATAGTCGGGGAATTTCCTCTGGAGCTGCTCCAGGTAGGCACTGTCTACGATGTGCCCTTCCAGCACAAGCCACTTGTTATTGTACAATACTTCAATCCAGGCATGGTGGGGGTTCTTGGGGACTACCTTGTAGTTCAAACTTGGTAACAGACCTCTGAAAATGACTTTTCGTATGGTCATGCCATGGAAACGGCAGGGTATTCCTACTGCCCTGAGAAGGGCCATGAGCAGGGTGCTTTTGGTGATGCAGTTGCCATACCCCTTTTTTAGGATAGTGGATGCAGGAAGGGCGAAGGTCTTTGTGTAACCGTACGCTATCTCATCGCGCACGAAAGAGTAGACCTCTCCAATGAGCTCATTTTTTTTCTTGAGGGTGTCCCACCCCTTGCTTGTGACCAGGTGCTGGATGGAAGGGTGCATATAGTCCAGGAGGGGGCTTGGTTCCAAGCCTCCAGTTTGTTCGCTCATTCGTATCGCCTCCTCATACTACCACGCTATGAGTATCGGTGTTCCTTGTGCAACAGGAAACAAGGTAAAAACTATAGAAAAAGATATTGCTTTTTGTGTAGCAGTATAAGTAAGAAACATACAAATAGCAAGAAATGTTACACCAAAGCAGGTAAAATGTTGCACTAAAGCAGATAAATATTAAATAATGACACTTCTTGTTGGTTTTATCTATACATAAAAGTATTATTGTAACAATAACAGGAGTGTTATACTAGGAACTGTAGTTTTCTACTCTAATAATCTGATTCAAAACAATACATTTGTATGGACAGCTTTTATAGACA
>CAZPOJ010000190.1:3139-4780 GCA_964588005.1 uncultured Sphaerochaeta sp. | reverse complement strand
AGGACAAACTTCAACTTGATGAAGGCGGCCTTGCCGACAAAGTAGAGCATTGTCACCAATCCGATGACAATCGAGAAAAGCATGCTTCCCGTACCGGGGTCTATATAGAATACCATCATTGTCCGTCACTTCCTTGTTCGGCTTCCTTGCTTGCCAGGTTGGTCCAGTTCGACTCTTCGAATATTGAGGTGTGCACAGAAAAGCTCTGATTTAGTTCTGGTTTGAATACATTCCCAGAGTTTCTTCTTGGATCAAAAGGTCCTGAATACATGTTGACACTCTCTTTAGATACACTCTCCAACAAGTCTTTTCTGGTAAATGGATTGGTCGTGGGGATATCAAGATCCTGTATTGCAAACAGAGGTGCATCGGCATTGGTCATGAAGGTGTCATCAACGACATACGTTCCATCAGAGCCAAAATCCTTGAACAACATAAGCGGACTGAAATTAGCGTATAAGATACCATTCTGGGAGAACCCGTCAAAGTAAGAGGAATAGAGATCAGAGCCATGATCGGCAACAATGATGATACGGGTATTGTCATATACACCAGCCTTTTGCAGCTCTTCAAGCCAGAGCCCCACCTGCCTCAAGGAGGCTGCATTGATGTGGTAATGACGAACATCAATGGATTTCATTCCTTGATTACCGTCCAGTGGGGTGGAAAGATCAGTCACCTCAGACTGAGGTTCATACTTGGGAGCCTGCAAAAATGTGGGGTGGTGTGGTGTTTCATTAGAAATAAAGGTATACGTATTTCCTTCTGCAGCAAAATCAGTGAGCTGACGCAAATAATACAGCTGGGCATAGGAATCAATGAACCCATCAGTATCCTGTGGCTTTTCACTCTTCAGCAGATACGTCCCCCCGTCATAGAGCGTCTTTCTCACAAGAGGTGGCACAGTCTTGAAGAGGGAGAAAAGTGGTAACCGTTTTTTTATTATAGTGCTCTCGTGCTCCTTGTCCCAATCCAAAACATCGCTGAACTCATTCTTGTACTGGATGGAGAACTTACCCAGATGTTGCATCACCCTCATCTCTGGATACGGTTTGAATGGGGTATAGTCCGCAGCCCACTTGTAGTTGCTGTAGGGAGGATCTGTGAGGGTGACAGAGTATCCGCCATCAAGAAAGAGCCGTGGCAACAGAAGGGTTGCTTCGTTGTGCTTGTCCACCAGCTTTTCTGTCGAACGCTCATTCATCGCATCAGGGGTATACTCATACCCCCCCATCATGGCCGGAGCGCCATGGATTGTATTGGTACCAAAGGACACTGTATTTGGATAGAACACAAACCCCTTGAACTGTTCTTGCATTTCTGGAAATTGTTCGAGGATGATAGGGAAGTAATAACTGAAGGCCCTGTCCAAGAAGAGGAAAACCACATTCTGACCTTCTCTAGATAGATGGAACACAGGTTGTATCTTACCTGATCCATCAGAGAAGTCTTCTAACTCAAGGAGGTTCTTCTGATGCTCCTTAAATTCACTGTTGATGGTGGAACAGGAAACCAGACCACTGGTGCCTGCTGTAAGCACTAATATTGTAAGAAGGGTTGAAAGGTAGCGAACCTTCCCCCATTTCAACACGAGAAGACCTATCACTACAAGCAAAAGCATGGCACCTATAGGAGCAACCA
>CAZPOJ010000190.1:0-3039 GCA_964588005.1 uncultured Sphaerochaeta sp. | reverse complement strand
ACAAGATCACGTTGCTTCTTATTCTCTGCAAAGGAAGAGAGGAATGTGTCATAGACAAAAGTAACCAAGCGGAGAAGCAAGGGAAGCAAAGCGATGGCCCCACATCCAGCAAACAAGATTATTCTATTGGAGAGGGAGAGCGTCGGATGCTCAATCCACATGGCAATAGCAAGTAAAAAAGTGCCAATAACTGCAACAAGATAAAATACCTTCAGAGGATGTTTAAACTTATAGAAGATGTTCTTGATCAGGGAGAATACATTATTCAGCGTCCAATAGAGTACTAGCCCTGCAGGAGACGTGTACAACAAAATAAGAAACAGGCCAGCCATACCATACAGTTGCACCTTGTCACGAAGGGGGAACCCTTTCGTATAGATAGCACCTGCAATGACGTTGATGAGCGTCATTATGATGGGCAACAGGTTAATTGAAATTCCACCTACAGAAATAAGGCCATCGGGAGCACCCAGATTAGGGATGAAGAAAAAGCTCTGCCCTTGCAACTGCTCGAGATTGGAGAGGAAGTGATAGGCGGCTATGAAAAAGGGGACCTGGATGATGAGGCTTATGGAGCTGCGCAGGGCATAGGCGGGATGATAGTGGTTCTGCCTGTAGAAGGTGGAGAGCATCATGTACTGCTCGTCACCCTTGAAGGCTGTCTTGATCCTGCTTATGCAAGGCTGCAGGCGGATGCGTACATCGCGCTCCTTCTTCTGCAGCGACTCTGCTATGTTGTATAGGGGGAGTGCCAAAAGATTGATGATGACACTTATCGCAGCGATGGCTATACCGGCATCATTGAAGCCATTCTCAAAGAAGATATAGACAAATTCCACAAGCATCTCGAGAGGATAGACCAGTATATTATATAAAAAAGTGCCCATGCATTATTCTCCACACTAGTAATTCTATGTGATCAAACAAGGTCACTCCACCGTAGAAACCTTTTTCGCACACTTTTCACGACTATAATAGGTATGCTCCGTCTCTTCAATAGTAGCAAGCCATTGCTTACAGATGACCCGGCTATCTAGCTGCTCGCGTATCTTGGACGCTTCCAAACCCAAAAGCTCTGCATCGGCAGGATGTTCAACACACCATAGCATAGCATCAGAGAGAGCCTGCACCTGATTACGGGGAACAACAAGGCCATTAACCCTATCTTCAATAACTGTACCACGTCCCTCACTATAATCGGTTGTGATGCATGGCAGGCCCATCGCCATTGCCTCTATGAGTGCATTGGGCATCCCTTCATAGTTAGACGACAATACAAATAGCTCTGCTTCCTGAAGCTTTGCAAACATGTCCTTTTCATTCCCTGGGAAAAGGACCGAGCCTTCGAGTCCCAAACGCCTTCGCTGTTCTTGCAGTGAAGCTCGTTCTTCTCCCTCGCCATAGATGGTCAAAGAGTATTCTCGATGTTGTGCATGGACTACAGCAAACGCATCAAGCAAAAGTGAGTGATTTTTCTGAGTATTTAGCCTTCCCGCAGTTACTATAGAATGGCTGGGTTGCAAAGCCGTATTGGCAGGTGGCATCTCCTCAAGGTACAGAGGATTGGGAATGATAACTCCCCGAGTATCTTCTTTGGAAAAGTAATATGATCGCGCACTTTCTGTCTGAAAAATCGCTTTTGTAACAAAATGATGGGCAATGAAGGTAAACACCTTCCTCTCTGACTGGGTGAAAGTAGTCGAGGTATTGGGATCATTACGTTCAGAAATAAGAAAGGGTACCTTTAGTCCCAAGCAGGCAACTGCAGCCAAAGATCCAGAATAGGACATCATCCCCAAGACAGCTTTAGGCTTAATCTTTTTGATAGTTTTTCTCAGGTTTCTTATCATGAAAAGGTATCGGGAAAGAGTATTCGAAATATGTGAAGCATCAAGCTCGATAACCTTAACTGAATCCGAAAGGGTATAGGCACGCTCTCCTGTAGTAAGTGAAATGAGATAGACTTCCCTCCCTGACTCGCTGAAATAATTACTTAAAAAAGAGGTAACCCTCTCGGCCCCACCACGGGAGAGACCGGTGATAACTATTGCGAGCCTGGAATTCTCACTACCTTTCTGAATAGTTTTATCCACAATACGCTCAATTCCCCTTGGGAAGCTGTACCCAGCTACCCAAGAGTTGGTCATATGAAGCTGGCTCAAAAGGTTCAAATCCAGAAAAATGGAAGAACGTCAGTTCCCCAAACAAGATCTTTTCATCAGCATCGACATACAGGTCGACACGAACCTGAGGGAACCCAACAGAGAGTTTTCTTGCAATCTCAAGCATTTCATCCCATTTCCCAGGTTTGGGAATATCATAGGTGCTGTTGGGGTAGTGCTGCTTTAGAGGAAGGCGTTCCCACTCAATATCAAAGAAGTCAAATTTAGTACCATTACTTCTATCAGAAGCGACAAAGGCCATCTTGGGCTCCCCATCAAAACAGAATATCTTATAGTCACGGGGAGGATTCCCATCAGAGGTTTTTATCATCTCTTCGCAGATGATCCTTGGCTGAATCTCCTTATAGGGCCATTCCCTGTCATACCAGTAGTAGTTGTTGGAAAGCCAACTATTCATAAGGTTGTTAGCCTTTTCCCAATCAAATGTAGCTTTGTCCTTGCAAAACAGGACATCACCAGAGGTATGTGTGGGCTTCAATACAAAAGAAGAAGGAAGAGCTGCTACATCTATAGCTGAAACATTGTCATACACTCCCACAAGTGGGACTACATATTTCTTACCAATCGTATCTGCAATGAAATCCCTTACAGCATATTTGTCAGTCAATGCAGGATAAAGTGGATTGCGATCATGAATTTTCTGCCATTGCAGTTTTTCATTATACGTCTTTGGGTCCTCCAAATTGAGTTTTGTCCCATTGCTCATACGATACTTGATAGATAAGAAGGTCTTGTCAGACAACACCCTACTAATTTTCCACTTCAATAGGTGATTCACTATCATGCTGGGATGGCGAATCCATTCAAAGATCTTAGCAAAGAACTGAAATACATCCAGCCCCTTATTGGGATCATC
>CAZPOJ010000189.1:0-4788 GCA_964588005.1 uncultured Sphaerochaeta sp. | reverse complement strand
AGAAGATACCTAACGGTATCTTTTTTTTTGCAAACAGGGTAGCATTGTGACCAGTATAACTGGACTTAATGCAGTCATACTAATACCACCTTACTTGTACAGGGATTTGAATAATGAAATTTAGTATCCTAATTCCGGTGTATAACGTTGAAGCGTATCTCTCCCGCTGCCTTGATTCCATCCTTGCCCAGAAAATCCACTCCTATGAAGTGATTCTTGTCGATGATGGTTCTACAGACTCCTCAGCATCCCTATGTGACCAATACGTCCAATTATATCCCCAGCAGTTCAACGTGATACACAAGAAGAATGCAGGGGTGTTTAGTGCAAGGAGAACTGGCCTTGGTTATGCTAAAGGGGAGTACATCTGTTTTCTTGATTCTGATGACTATTGGGAACCTACCTATTTGGAAGTATTGGATGCAGAACTTGCAAAACATAATCTTGATATAATCATCTTTGGACATTACTTAGTTGGTGATAATCATCGGATCCTTGCAACCAACCATCCTTCTTTAGAGGAAGGTATGTATTCTCATGATTCAAAAAAAATGGTATATGCAACGTTACTAAAAAATACATCCCTGAACACACTTTGGGGGAAATGTATTCGGCGAACCCTTTTTGATATGGATCGTGATCATTCCTCCATGCACCATGTCACGATGGGGGAGGACCTATTGGAATCACTACCCATCCTTGATAAGGCTGAAACCATCAGGATCATACATACTCCTTTGTATAACTACTATCAGAATGAAAAGAGTGCCACCCAAACTAAACTAAAAATACGGACAATGAATTCCACCATTACTGTTTTACAGGAATTGGAAACGTATGCATTGAAGTGGGATTGTAGCCGATATGACTTGCATCAACGGCAAGGCTTGAGTGTGGTATTCATCATTAAACAACTCATATTGTACAGGTTTGGAAAATACGCCTATACGACTGAGGAGCGGTCTCAAATCATAACGAGGCTTCAGCAAGATGACTTCAAGCAATTTATACAGCGCTATGAACCTTCTGTGACTAGACTATCACTAAGATTATGCTTTATTTCTTTCCGAAAAAAATGGTATGCTCTTTTCCAGTTGCTTCTTGTTGGTTTTGGTTCACTGTATTATTGTAAGAAACGCTATGTATCATATAGGAAAGGAAATAGGGCATGAGGACTAAAAATGTAGCATATGGATCCTTGGCAACGGCTCTTTTGAGTGTGGTGACAATGCTATCGGGCCTGATTATTCCAAGACAAATAATATTGGCGTTTGGATCAGAAGTTAATGGGGTTGCTAATTCCATTACCCAATTCATTTCCTATTTCACCCTTCTTGAAGCCGGTCTAGCAGGCTCGGCAATCTTCTCTCTCTATAAGCCCATGGCTACAAAGGACCATACCATAGTAAATGGGATCCTCTCTGCTTCCAAACAGTATTACAACAGGATTGCACTCCTCTATTTGGGGGGTGTTGTACTATTTTCTGTAATCTTCTCAGTTGTAGGAACTGACATACTTTCTCAGGGGGATCTCCTGTTACTCTCTTTGGCCATTGGATTAGGCGGAGTATTGGAATTTTCTACCATGGCTAAGTATAGGGTTCTGCTTACTGCAGCACAAAAAACCTATGTAGTAGCCTTGGCTACCTCTGCCAGTATTATTGTAAAGGTAATCGTCTTATATATTGCTTTGTATCTTGATAGTGGAATCATCCTTATAAAAGCCCTGACAGGCCTTACTATTCTCGTACGCTCTATGATTCTCTTTATCTATGTTAAACGTAACTTCAAACATGTCTCTTTCACAGAGAAACCCAATAAGGGGGCTCTGCAACAAAGAGGGGATGTCCTTCTTCGCCAGCTATTGAGCTCAGTACAAAGAGCATTCCCAACTGTAGCTATGACACTTACAGGCATTCCTTTTACTGAGATAAGTATCTATACCGTATATATGTCTGTCATTATAGGAGTCAGAAGCATACTGGATATCTTTCTAAACGGATCGATTTACTCCACGTTTGGGGAAGTCATCTCCTTAGGCCAGTATGATATCCTGAAAAAAGCACTGGATACGTTTGAGACTGTTTGTTATTTTGTTATTTCAGTATTAATTAGCTGTCTTCTGGTTCTGTTTATGCCTTTTATGCATATCTACTCCCAAGGCATGGATGATGCAAACTACATCCAATCTGCTTTAGCCTACCTCCTTGTGTTAAAAACATTTGTAGCTGTGATCCGATATCCTCTTTCTTCCATGATACAAGCGGCCGGGCACTACAAGAAAACACGCTCAAGAAATATAGCGCAGTCTGCCATAGCTATTGTACTTTCTCTCGTCCTTTCAAAACCTTATGGAATGTATGGCTTGCTTTCAGGATTCTTAATCTCCGATATCTATTTTACGAGTGTAGTATTCCACTATGTTCCTAAGTATATAACGAGAACTTCTTCTTGGACTTCCCTCAAACGCGTAGCTGTTACCACAGTCGCCATTTTGGTTTCATGGCTTTCATATGTTCGCTTATTTACCTATGATCCTACAAGCTATTTCAGTTGGTTTTGGTTGGCATGTAAGGTTGGATTATGGTGTTTTACCATTACCTTTATTTTTAACATGGTTTTCAATACTATTGAAATGAAAGACTTAGGCAAGAAGAGTAAAAAACTACTCTATAAGATACGACTTTTGGGAGAGAGATAACTATGAAAGTTCTTACTGTACAACAAGTTCAAGCTATAGAGACTAAAATGCTCGATGCTGTAGTTTCCATATTAGATAAACATGCAATCCCCTTTTTTGCTTTGAAGGGAACAGTCGTAGGTGCTGTCCGGCACAAAGGCTTCATCCCTTGGGATCATGATATTGACTTGGGGATACCCTATGAATTTACTACTAAGATGGTAGAGTGCCTAAGAGAAGAGCTTGATCCAAAATATTCTGTAGTCTTTCATGATACTGGAGATAAATATTTCTTCTTATATCCACGAGTATCACTGAAAGGGGTAAATCATGCATACCTTCACATTGATTTGTTTCCACTCATAGGTGCTTCAGGTGATCTCAATGAGAGAAAAAAAATGCTCTCTGAGTTTATAGAGATCTATAAGTTCTACCGAATGAAAAAGCATAAACCTGTGTGGGCAAAAACACCCTTTCGAAAAGTTGTGAAAACAATCCTTTATGAAATGCGACAAGCCATATACCCAAAATCTTACACAACCTTGGAAAAGGACTATGATGCTCTGTGCAGAAGCATCCCCTTTGAAGAAGCCTCCTACGTCTATGTAAGTTTTCCACCGGAATCTGAAGAGAGGTTTTTCCCCAAAGAGTGGTTGCAAGAAGGGGTACGCGTTCCTTTCCACTATGTTACAATACCCATCCCAAAGAATTTTGATGCATACCTTACACAATCGTATGGGGATTATTTAAGTTTCCCTAGCAAAGAGGTACAAGAGAAGGGACGGGCATTTACTATGGAAGTGCCAGAGTATGTTTCTGTACCATAAATTGATCCTTGTCGCATGAGCTCGTATGGGTTAATATTGCTTGGGATTACGTGAAGAAGGAAGATTGTATGGAAAAAATGACGCTCTCAAAAGGTTTTGACTGGTTTAGTGACGCTGTGTTACTAATTTTCCTCAGTGTGGTCATGGGCTTTGGCCCTGATAACCATCTTATGTTCATCCCCGCTGAGATACTCTTTGTCCTTACCTTTGGAGCAAGATTCCTTGTAAAACGTTATAAGCTTACCTCGCTTGTGACTTGGAGCATAGCTTTCCTAGTCGTATCGTTTGTCTCCATCTCCTACGCACATGATAAGGCAATGGCCTTTAGCCGGGCAAAATCAGTGTTGCAGGTCTTGGTGTTTGCAAATCTGGTAATGCCTCATATCAGAGAATCAAAACGATCATATCAAAATTTCTTGTATATGTATCTTATGGCTTCCCTGTTCGTTTTTATACGTGCCCTTTTTTCTTCAGCTCTAGATGTGGTATTTGTTATCCGAATGGGGGAGACCTTTGGAGTAAACCCAAATACTGTAGGATATATATTTTCAGTAGCAGCAATTATAAGTCTTTATCTGTTCTTCCAAAATCGTAACTGGCTGTTTCTTGTCCCCTTTTTAGTTTTCCCAATCCTGTCCCTATTCACGGGGTCCAGAAAAGTATTTATCCTTTTGGGTGTGGGGTGTGTTTTGTTAGTTTTGCTCTATCAAAAAAACCTAAAACGAGCTTTTGTTGCAACCCTAGTTGCAATTGGTGTGCTTATTCTTGGCGTAATCCTCATTATAACTATAGAACCGTTGAATAGGATTATTGGACAAAGATTTATAAATATGTTTGGGCAATTAGCAGGTGCAGATACAGATATGAGTACTTGGGAACGGTTGGGAATGATAATGAGCGGTATCAATATGTTCAAGCAAAAACCTTTCTTTGGGTGGGGGCTTGGTGCATTTACTGACCTTGGTGGGTTTGGAAAGTATTCCCACAATAACTACATAGAGCTCCTCGTTGCTGTTGGGTTGTTTGGAACGCTCCTATACTTAGCCCTTCCTCTGTACATTGTTATTCGTGGCATAAAGCGCTTCTTTAAATTCCAGGAAAAGGGGCCTTTTGTCTTATCCGTCGCTCTGATGGTGGCTATGTTGTTCGACCAGGTTGCAAGGGTTACCTACCTTGAGGAGTTCTCCAATATCCTTATCGCACTCTGTTATGCAGGGATTGTCCTTGATGATCCCAATAAGGGGCTGGATGTATTTCAGTTCTTTGCTAAGATCTTTGAAT
>CAZPOJ010000188.1:0-4813 GCA_964588005.1 uncultured Sphaerochaeta sp. | reverse complement strand
AGCAAGGCGGACAAGATAACATCTATCCCTTCAGCCGGTATGCTGTCGGTGCATCCATTGCAGATAGCCACCGCGTCTGGCTTACCTACCAGCCCTTAAACTTGGTTACCAATGTATCTTTCCAATCTCCAGTTACTATTGGTGACATGACTTTCAACTCAGCATCTGGCGGTGATTCTATGGAACTCACCTACAGCTTCCCTTTCTTCCGCGCTACCTACACCTACGACCTCTTGAGCAAGTTTGACAATGCCTACCTTGGAGTCGGACTTGCCTTGCAGATTCGCAATGCATCCATTCGTTTTATACCTGTTGATGGCTCAGATGCATACGTAGCCCAGAACGTAGGACTCGTTCCCGCACTTGCCCTCTATAGTGAATACCGCTTCCCCTTTGGCTTGACCTTGAGTGCTGATATCGCAGGCTCCTATGCCAACTCCTCCTTCTTCAATGGAGCAACCTATGCTTTCAGTGGTTCCATCCTTGATGCATCACTACGCATGGCCTACGACCTTCCCAACGGCTTTGGTATCTTTGGCACCCTCCGCTACTTTGGTGGGACCTCTGATGGAACCAGTGGGAAAGCAGCCGAGACTTGGACAGAGAGCACCGAACGGTATTCCTCCAATAATATTGCTACTATGACCGCTTCTGCAGGGCTCTCCTGGAGTGGTAACTAATACATATCTGTTTTGTGAATTTCCATCTGATGGATTAGAGTTATTTGTTTTTAGTTCTATTAGAATGGCAGTTTTCCCCCTCTTGGTTGATACCCCTCCAAGAGAGAAAACTGCCATTCTTCTTGTGTAGATCAAAGAGAAAATAACCTCCTTACTCCTCAGGTTTTTTGCTATACTGGGAAAATGAAAGCAATTCTTATAACAGGAGCTGCAGGAGGACTTGGCAGCTCTGTAACCCAAGCGCTTGCCAAACGGGGTTATACTATCTTTGCCCTCGACCTCACCATAGAGCCTCTTCTCCATAGCAGTAAGCAAATCATCCCCATACAGGCAGATATTACCGATATGGCCTCGCTGATGGAGGCATATACCGTTGTAACAGCAAAGACCGGCCATCTTGATGCAATCATCAACATGGCCGGCGTCTTTGCTATGCATGCCCTCATTGAAATTGACTCTGCCCTTATTGAGAAGGCCCTTTCAGTCAACCTGATGGGTACAGTGAAAACTAACCAAGTTTTCTTTGACCTGCTCGCTACAGGAGAAGGCAGGATCATAAACTGCAGCTCTGAAGTGGGACGCTTTCCATCCATCCCCTTCAATGGAGCGTATACCATCAGCAAGAAGGCCCTGGAGGCCTACAACGATACGTTACGCAGGGAGTTGGCCTTCCTTGGGTACAAGGTCATCAAGATGCAGTGTGGCTCCTTCAGGACGGCGATGCACACCAAGACAGAAGAGCAGTTTTCACATTTCAAAAAGACAACAAAGCGGTACTCCCCCACCCTTTCCCTTCTCTCACCAATACTGGAATGGGAGATGAAGCATGTACATGATACCAAGTATCTGGATAGGGCTGTGACCAGAGCCCTGGAGGCAAGAAGACCCAAGAGAGCCTATCGGGTGAAAAATAGTTTCCTTCTCTCCCTATTGACGATCTTTGGTGAGGGATTTACTGACTTGGTTTTCCTGGTACTGGGCAAGGTGGCCAACAGGAAGGCTCCAAAGGGACCTGAAAGAAACGAGAGGCGATAGTGAAACAGAACAGATATGAGGACAGTACATTTTTTACCAAGTACAGCGAAATGGACCGATCCAAAAAAGGACTTGCAGGTGCCCTCGAGTGGCATGAGCTCAAAAGAATGTTACCGGATTTTCTAGGCAAAAGGGTCCTGGATCTCGGCTGTGGATTTGGATGGCACTGCCGATATGCCATAGAACAGGGTGCCAAGTCTGTTGTAGGTGTGGATATTTCGCAAAGGATGTTGCATGAGGCAAGCAGTAGAACAGAGACAGATCGTATCCAGTACCTCTCTTTACCCATCGAGGATATAGATTTCCCTCCTGAGAGCTTTGATGTTGTTATCAGCTCCTTGGCGTTTCACTACATCAAATCCTTCGAGGATGTGGTAGGGAAAATCCATCGATGCCTTTCACAAGGGGGCGACTTTGTGTTCTCTGTAGAACACCCTATATTCACTGCTTTAGGCTCACAAAAGTGGTATTATGACCATCAGGGCAAGGCCGTGCACTGGCCGGTTGACCATTATTTCAGTGAAGGTACTCGCCTTGCCATATTCCTTGGTGAAGAGGTTATAAAATACCATAAGACCTTGACTACCTACATACAGGGCCTGCTCAAAGCAGGATTTAGCATAACAGGACTTGTTGAACCACAACCCTCAGAGGCGTCGCTACTTACTATACCAGGGTTGGCCGATGAGCTACGCAGGCCGATGATGTTGCTTGTATCTGCAAGGAAATAGGAAAGAATTTAAATGGATACCATAGAGGTGATTCTATACTCAGCTTACCTGGTAAGGGTTCAATCAGGAACTTTGCACGAATCACGGATTATAATCCCTCCCTCTAGAATCATCTGCGAAGAAGGAGCGTATGGGTCCATTATGGATGAGTTGAGAAGCATCATCGCAGCCCGCCCCATCTCTTCCAATGGTTGACGAATAGTAGTGAGCTGGACTAGCGAAGCAGTGGGAATATCATCATATCCGATGATAGAAACATCTTCTGGTATCTTAATCTTATGTTCTATAAGTGCCTGGTAAGCCCCAAATGCCATCAGGTCATTTGCAGAACAAATAGCGGTGTAGGGGAATGTTCCTAACTTGCTCATTTCAGAAATCTCTCTATATACCTTGGTTTTCAAATAATCTCCCCGAATATGGCCTATTCCAGAAGCAGGTATCCCAGACTCAGCAACTGCTCGCGTAAAACCTTTATATCTATCAGCGTCTGTAGACACATTTGATGGACCACCAATATACAGAATGTTCTTGTGCCCTAAGGATAGCAAATATTTAGCCGATTGCTGCATGCCTTCGACGTTGTTGGTTGTAACCAGATTTACATCTTTTATCCCGGGGTCTCGGTCAAGGAATACTATTGGCAACATATGTTCATGGATAATTTTTCGCGCAGTAACGGTCGGTTCTCCCGCCCCTACTATAATGATTCCATCAATGCCTGCATCAAGCAAATTGAGAAGGATTCGTTCCTCTATCAAGGTACTACCTTCAGAATTACACAGGACCAAATTGTACCCTTGTGACCGTGAAACAGATTCTATTCCTTTGAGAAGCAAAGGAAAAAACTGGTTAAGTACGTCAGGAACAACTAATGCAACAATACATGTTTTACGCCTAACCTCACTGCTTGATCGCGCATCTAATGCTTCTAAAACTTTTTTACGCGTGGACTCTTTCACTGGAGCAGAATTTGATAATACTCGGGAAACAGTTGCGATAGAAACATCAGCGAGGCTTGCTATCTCTTTGAGTGGTATTTTTTTTGCCATTGGTACTCTCCCTTACCAGTTGATTCTATAACCATCTTAGTATTGATGAGGGGCTTCTGCAACAAAAAAACACTGTAATGTAAAAAGTTTATCATATTTCTTACATTAATTATGTGTAGATTTTCACAAAATGTAAATTTGAGTTTCTATATTATTTTAATTCGTTTTACTTAAACTTTTTATAATTTTCATAAAGCTATCAGTGATATTTTTTATGAAAAAAATGTTTTCATGTTTTGCTTGACAATGTAATAAATCAAAAGTGATAATGACCCATCCAAACATGAAAAGGAGTACGAAATGAGAAAAATTATTGTATTTGCTTCCCTTTTACTGCTTGTCACAGGCATCACCTTTGCAGGTGGCGCAACTGAACAACCAAAAAAAGGTACTGATGCAGCTACTAAGAGTGATGTAACTGAAATTTACTTCCTAAGTAGTTCTGTCAAACCTTATGATGTGGCAATGCCCATCATGATCGCGAACTTTGAGAAAGAAAACCCTGATATCAAGGTCAAATTGGAGATGCTTCCCACAAAGAACATCTGGGAAATTGTTGAGATCAAACTTGGTGCTAAAGAATCCACTCCAGATGTATTGTTCACAGACAGCCCCCTGGTCACCAGCTATGTTGTCAAAGGGTATCTTGAACCACTTGATTCTTACTACTCAGAAACAGAATTGGACCAGTACTTGCCTGTTGCAATCGATGCAGGAAGTGTGGGTGGAAAACTATATGCTGCACCATTCCTAAACTCCTCTCAGGTATTGTACTACAACACAGACCTCTTTGATGAAGCGGGAGTTCCCCGTCTTTCAAAGGACCCTGCCGACCGCCTAACGTGGGAAGAGCTTGTTGATCTTGCCAAAAAGGTAACCTTCGATCGTGACAACGACGGAATCCCCGAAGTTTTCGGTCTTGGCATCTCTCAAATCAGCAGACCCTACCAAATGCTCTCCATGCCTGAATCTCTGGGTGGCAAGCCAATTGGAAAAGATGGGCTCACCGTTAAGGGGGTACTCACCGATGATGCATGGCTTACAGCAGGTAAATTCATTCAAGATATCTTTAATGAATCTAAAGTTTCCCCAAAGGGTGTCAGCGCTTCAGATATGCTAGCCTACTTCCCCAGTGGTAAGCTTGCGATGCTTCTTGGCCCTGACTATAACGTTAATGCCTATAGCAACCTTAAGGATTTCAATTGGGACTATGCACCATACCCTTATTTTGAAGGCGGAGTGCCAGTCACACCGACCGGATCTTGGAGCTTGGGTGTAAACAAGACATCAAAGAATAAAGAAGCAGCAGTGAGGCTCA
>CAZPOJ010000187.1:0-4840 GCA_964588005.1 uncultured Sphaerochaeta sp. | reverse complement strand
TACGACAATATTACTTCCCACTGAGGAGTATTCTAATCAAGTATTAATTATCCCTTGACATAATTTTTTCAATAAGGTATCTTTCCAATCGTCCTAAGAGCTTATTCGCCTGTAGCTCAGTCGGTAGAGCAGGTGGCTGTTAACCACCCTGTCGGGGGTTCAAATCCCTCCGGGCGAGTAAAAAAAAGAGCAATCCTATATGGGTTGCTCTTTTTTTGTTTCTTGCGAAGGGAAAGATAACGGCAAGGAAGACCTTGCCGTTATCAAATATATTCAGGTGTTGTTTCGCTTAGCTAGGACTTTGTATTCGTATTGCTTTGATTTGCTTGGTAGACTTTCCATGTAGAAGCTACTATGGACTCAACTGAGGAGTGTTCAGCTTCCCAACCCAACTCCTTCTTCGCCAGAGTCGATGATGCAACGAGCTTTGCAGGGTCACCAGGGCGACGCTCGACATATTGAGTGTTAATCTCCTTGCCCGTGATCTCTCGGGCCGTGTCGAGGATCTGTTGCACAGAGAGACCCGATTCTGAACCTAGATTAACCACAAGGTTCTTATGGTTCTCAAGAAGATAGTCTGCAGCAAGCAAATGTCCCTTTGCCAAGTCTGTGACGTGAACATAGTCACGTACACCGGTGCCGTCTACAGTATCATAATCCTGGCCAAAAACTAGCAGGTTCGGTCTGAGACCTGCAGCGACTTCCATGACAACAGGGATAAGGTTTGCAGGATTGTTCTCCAACCCAAGCATTTTGCCGTCACCATCATAGCCTGCAGCATTGAAGTAGCGTAATGACACATAGTTAAAATCCTTGAGGTTTGAGTACCACTTGAGATTTTCTTCAATACAGAGTTTTGTGTATCCATAGTAGTTGGTAGGGTCTGTGGGATGCTTCTCATCGACAGGAAGGTATGAAGGCTCACCGTATACAGCTGCAGAGGATGAAAGAATAAAATTCTTCACCCCTGCTTGTACGCACTCAGTGATGAGGATCAACGATCCGGTGATATTGTTTTCAGAATATTTAAAAGGCTTGAGCATGGACTCCCCCGCAGCTTTGAAAGCAGCCAGGTGGATTACAGCATCCCAACCTTCATTGAGTACTTCTCGAACTCGTTCACGGTTGAGGATGTCTCCCTCATAGAAATGACATCGTTCATCAACATTTGAACGGAGACCCGATGAAAGATTGTCAAAAACTCCTACTGTATCATTGCGGTCTAGGAAGGCTAGGGCAACGTGGGTGCCAATGTATCCGGCACCACCAAACAAAAGTACTTTCATATGTTAAACTCCTTCATGAATATATGCAGAATCAGTTGAACTGCTTGATAATGGCAGTCAGTGCTTCTTTTCTCTTTTCCAACTCTTCTTTGGTCTTTGCTTCTACTACAAGCCTAAGGTAGGGCTCAGTATTGGATTTGCGCACATTGAACCACCAGGTGGGAAACTCTATACGATAGCCATCGAAATCAAGGACCTTGTCAGGGGTATTGTTTGTCACATACTCGGTATAAAGAGCCTCCATTGCCTTGTCCTTGTCCTCAAGCTTAAAGTTGATCTCCCCGCTGTTTGCATAGGCTATGATGGTATCTATGAAACAACTCAAGGTTATGCCCTGTTTTTTGAGATCGCTGACTACCCCAAGAACTATAAGGGTGGCAAGGAAACCACTGTCACAGTTGAAGAAATCACGGAAATAGTAGTGACCTGCCAGTTCACCACCAAAAACAGCTTTGATGTCCCGAAGCTTTATCTTTGCAAAGGCATGACCGACTTTCCAGATATGGACCTGTGCCCCATGCTTGGTAAGATACTCAGTGGTCGACCTGCTGGTCCTGATGTCTACAAGGACATTGCCCTTCTCCTGTTTCAAGTAATGGTAACCGAGGACAGCTGTGATGTAGTCAGGCTGTAAAAAGCGTCCTTTCTCATCGATGAACATGACACGGTCTGCATCACCGTCAAAAATGACACCAATATCACTGCCGTTGGCAATGACAGCATCCTTGATATCCTTGCAGTTCTTCTCATCCAACGGATTGGGTTCATGTGCAGGAAACGTTCCGTCGAAATGGTCGTACAAGTAGTGATGATGTTCTCCGAGCAGATCTTTGGTCAACAGGTTAGCCATGCCATGGGAGAGGTCAAAGGAGATATTAAGATTACTTATGTCGGGAGTGTACTGCTTGAGAAATGCCAGGTAGGGTGTCTTGGCATTTTTTTTGATGATGATCCCTTTTTTCTTGGAAACTACAATGGATTCATTGTGTACCATTGCCTCAAGCTCTTTAAGGCCGGTATCCGAACCGACAGGAAGTGCTTTTGTCCGGCTTATCTTCAACCCGTTATACTCAGCAGGGTTGTGACTAGCTGTAATCTGAACCGAAGCATCAGCAGCGAAATGGACAGTGGCGAAGTAGACCATTGGGGTGGTGGCGAGGCCAATATCCCAGACATCAGAGCCACTGTCAGTAATTCCTTTGCTCAGGGCCTCGAAAATCTCGTCACTGGTTGTGCGAACATCTCGACCAACAATGACCTCTTTGCTGTTCAGAAGCTTGGGCAAGAAGAAACCGATCTTATAGACAGTCTCCTTGTCAAAATCCTTATTGTATATTCCCCTGATATCATATGCCTTGAAAGCACTCATACGCCCCTCCTATACTTGTAACGCAACAGCGAAAGCTTTGCGGTCTATCAATTCGAAAAAATGTACACTCCCATTTTTGAGGGTGACCATCTCCACCAGTTGTCTAAAAACTCTATCGAGTATATTTGCTTCAGGAATCTCTTCACTACTTAAGAGCCCTTCGGTAACTTTTTGTGCATGTTTTTTGGTGACTTGACGAGTGCTAGTCACATCATGTAGGGAGAAGGAATCTTCATACTTCACAAAAGTTGCTTTTGTTTTTTTTGGCTTGAGGGAAATACCAAACATGCTGGGATTCCTTTCAAAGTCCTCAAAGAAGAAAGATACGTCACATCGATAGAGAAATACCCCGAACTCACGCGAGATTCCCCGGTTGTTCCCATACCAAGTTGCATATGTTTTCCAACTTATTGAAGCTTGACGTTTTGATTCCAGTTCTGCAATAAAGGCCTGAGCATCTTCATCCATAATAGTTTTTCCTTCACTTCTCTAGCTTTTTTCTATAGTAGCATATACACTGCAATGCAGAAAGAGTTATCAGGGAAGACATGGATTATACAGAAAAGGATTTTGGAAAGATATTAAAGACAAACGCACTTAAAATGCGTCGTTTGATGTTAAAAAGTGGAACGACTTGCATGCGTATGTACGATAGGAACTTGGAAAGATTCCCTGTAACTGTAGATATGTATGGACCTTATGCAAGAATCACGGATTATAGTGAAGATGGTTTGGATGGCGATACAGAGGCTATTTGCTGCGATATCGTCTCAAGAATGCTATATGTCCAGGCTACCCATGTGGTGTTTCATCGCCGACCGAAAAGAGTAGGCAAGGAGCAGCACGAATTGCAGAGTGAAAAATCTCTTTTGGTCGAGGTAACAGAAAACGGACTGACGTTTACTGTCGACCTTACCAAACGTATCGATACCGGATTGTTCCTTGACCATGTTAAGACAAGAGAAATGGTCATGGCAATGAGTGGGGGGTTATCGGTACTGAATTTATTCTCCTATACTGGATCCTTCTCTGTGTATGCCGCAAAAGGCGGGGCAAAGAGGGTCGAGTCAGTGGATTTGAATGCTACCTACACAGCTTGGGCGCAGAAGAACCTCACGGATAATGGGTTTCCGGAGGAATTGTTTCCCTGTATTGCTGCTGATGCATGGCAATATGTGGTAGAAGCTGTCAAAGAAGGGCGGAAGTATGACCTAATAGTGTTTGATCCGCCAAGTTTTTCCAACAGCAGAAAGATGGACCATGATTTTGATGTGCAAAGAGATTATCTGCGTTGGATGAGGGTGCTGAATGCACTGTTGACAAGAGATGGCATACTCTTGTTCTCTACAAACCTAAGTTCCTTCAGAATGGAACAGGGTAAGATTCGTGGTTTTGATATTCAAGAGATAAGCGTGCATGTTGCAGCACCGGGCTTTACTCATAAGAAAGGAATCGCGAGAAGTTGGTTGCTCAATAAGCAACAGGAAGTACGGATCTACGCAGAAGACCTGCAGACCGTTGACAAGAAAGCTGGGAAACGCCAGCACGATACTGAAAAGATGGAAATTATAACCATGACTAAGAAAACAGAAGAAGAAATGATTGAAGACGTCATAAAGGACGCAGAAGTAACTGAAGATACCGTACAGACTGAAACCAACGTTGAAGAGACTAATGATAAAGCTGTTGTAACTGAAGAAAAGACCGTTGAGGTAGCAGAGATACCCGTAGAGACAGAAGAAGATCAGAAAGATTCTTCTGAGGATACTCCTGTCGAAACAGCCCAAACTGGTGATGAAGATTCGGATGAGGCTGAGCTGTCTGATTATGAAGATTCGGATGAGGCTGAGCTAACTGATGATGAAGCTCCTGTAGCAGAAGCTAATATAATCGAAGATGATGTTCTGACTCTCCAGTGGGAAGATGATGATATTGCACTGGTTACTCCTGAGGCAACTCAAGATGACCCTAAAACAGATTCCAGGGATCGTGATGACCGCGGTGGCAGACCCTCCTATGATAATCGTGATGACCGTGGTGGAAGACCCTCCTATGGTAATCGTGATGATCGTGACGGCAGACCTTCCTATGGTAATCGTGATGATCGTGGCGGCAGACCCTCCTATGGTAACCGTGATGACCGCGGTGGAAGACCTTCCTATGGCGACAGAGAGCGCAAGCCCTT
>CAZPOJ010000186.1:0-4880 GCA_964588005.1 uncultured Sphaerochaeta sp. | reverse complement strand
ATTATTTGTGGAGGATACAGTTTTTCAGATGAACTTTTCACCTCCCCAAACACAAAACGGCATGCAGTTCCCTTTCCTATAAAACCAACAAGATCAGCTCCAGGTAGGCTGCTAGAAGGATTGCGTTTATCGCGCTCCATATTCCATGGGAAAGTTATTTTTCGTGTCTCCATTAAAAAGGCCTCAGCCAACGCTTCACCAGCTGCCCATTTACGTTCTTCAGGATAATCAGCTTGTTACACTGCAGAGAGCCTTTCCTTGCCCAGGCCAGTTAAAGGAAGTCCATTAAGATGGTTTCGGAACTCCTCTCGCATCACTCCATCATCAAGCCGTTCTGCAACCTTGGTTTTCAGAAAACGAGAAAATTGTTCTGTATCAGCAAAGGTGAGACCAGACCATGTTACACAATTAAATGTATCTTCATAACCTGTAGTTATGTATGAATGGCTCATTCTATAATCCCCCTTCGCTCAGAACTTGAGACCAATAGTAACATACATAGGGAGCCGAAGGATAACAAAAGGTCTTGTACGACAACCCCTCTTCGGGAGGTATTAAGAACCAAATAGTTTAACACTTTCATGAGACAACTCCATTTTTTGTAACAATTATTACTCTATTTATCTGTCTGATTAGAATATAAAAGACTGCACTAGTAGTAATCATTTATTCTAACTTTTACATAACAAGGTCTAGCAATAGAGCAGCAAAATATATAGCTTACAATCACAAGAAGTTGTACCTCTTACAAGAAAGAATTATTCTATTGACTTATTTTTCTTTGTATCACTGCTGTCAAAACGTCAACGTGGTTCCCAGAACAAACTGAATATCCGAGAAGTAGCTTGCAAACGCTTTGCTCGATTGTAGGTAATCCCCATACGCAACATAAGAGATACTAGCGTATGCGTTCCACGTTTCAAACCATGATGTTTGGATGGGAAGTGTATACTCCCCTCCGATGGTTGCTTGGAACATGGTTGAGATTTTGTCCTGGGAGAACATCTCAGTTCCATAATCGGTGCTTCCACTGGTGCTTAGGGTGTACATATCTATCTCTCCATTCAGTGCTGCCAAGAGTGTGAGAGAGAGGGTACCAGACTGAGGGACATGATATTGGGTCTCCGATAAGAAGACCAAGGCATCTCCTCCATAGGGGGAACCGATATAATCAAGCTTGTGAACAGTACGGCCAAGGCCTGCGTACCGCCTGATCATCAAGAAATCAACCTTGTCCCTACGGTACATACTGGGTAGGGCCATTGAGGCCTCAAATACCGAAGAGAGCACGCCCTTTTTTATCGGCTTTGCCACCTCAAGTCCCAAGGAGAGTGCCCAGGCCGTATCCTCCAATTCAGGGTCCTCATTGGGGGCTACTGCCTGATCTAAGGCGAACTGGCCAAAGAGACGGATCCCTGCTGTGGGGACATAGGCCAGTTCCAGATGGGCAATAGCATTGAATTTGCTCTCTTGGTGAAGGTTGTGATAGACAAATGCAGGATTGAGGAACCGCACATCCAGGAAATCATCCTTGTACATGACGTTTTCACTGAGTGCAATACTGAGTTTCCCCCAAGGACGAAACTCCAAGCGGTGTGCAAGCAGCATTCGGACATGAGGTTCGGTGGCATAGTAGGTATCGAAGAAAACAGTCGTGGCCTCATACTTGAAATACTTGGTGAAGGTGGTAAACCGTAGGTACTCGTGGAAGTCCACATGGTCATCAAGGATGAAGTTCCCTATTCGGGAGTTTCCCCAGGAAATCCTATCCCGGCTGAAGGTAAGATTCCAGTTCTGTGAACCAAGGGAGAATACCGCTCGTTTTGGCCATTGGAAGTCAAAGTGCTTGCTCGCCGGTATGAGGTTGTTGGCAAACTGCTTTTGGTACTGTATGAGCGGTGTTGTATCATCCACATACCGGATATCATTTGCACTGGCATCAGGGATGAGCGATCCTACCCCGGGATGTCCGCTATCACTTAGGTGAGGAATTATATCGTCATAGGTATAGAGGCCATACCCATACTGTAGGTCACTATAGGTGTAGAAAAAATCAGAGACAGCCATATCAAGACGGAGCCTGGCCAAGGGTTTTCGATTGGGAAAGGAGTAGGCCCATCTACCCAAAGAATCAAAAGAAGGATTAGGGTGTGCATACCCCTCCAAAGAGAGGTCTATATTGGTTGAAAGGGAGAATCCATCAGGGAAGGTCCAACGCAAGGGCGCATACACCGTTTGATGGATGGATGCATATAGCGCATATTGGGCACTTCCGTCTTCTCCTGCTTGGACATACGAAAGGATGTTCTGAGCTTCAGACGCAGTCCAAGGGCGGGAAGCAGAGGGGGTTCCCTCTCCTGCAAGCAAGTACAGAAGCTCCATCTCCTGATAGAGGGAGTCTGAGAGAGGTATCACTTTCTGCCCCCCTAGGGAGGCAAAAAGTGGTATCGTCATACTCACAAACAATAATATGATGGCCAAACGTTTCACAAGCTCTCCTTGATCAGATGGTATAGCTCAGACCAAGAGTCAGTTGCATGTCGCTTGCCTTCTGCCCATCTATATTCTGATAATTCTTGATGGTAATATAATCCAGCTGCCCAAAAGTTTTGAGGGAATCTGTGATCTGATAGGAACCGTTCAACCCAGCAATGAGAGTATGAGAGACAGCGTTGCGGTTCATATAGTTAGCGTCAGCGTAGTTGCCCAGTGCATCGTTTCCGGTGTCTGTGGGAGTGGTTACAATTGGTTGTTTGCCTCCACCTACTTGACTATAGATGGTGAACATATCGAAGGTGCCATGGCCCATGTAGAAGATATTGCCGCTGAGATTCCACTTGCCGTAGGACTTCACCCCTCCATTGAGGTTGAGGACCATTGCATCATTGCCATGGGTGTACCCAATGAACTCCGAGTTGTAGCGCATCCCTGACTTATTGGTGAACTCCCTGATGGCACCTACATAGTTCAGCCCGTAATTATCATAAGAGGCTGAACTTTGATCTGTTTTTGTTGAGTAGCGCAGGTAGAGATAGGGATCAGTATAGGCAAACTCAAACGACCCATAGCCGATGGCACCTGCTACGGGCATGACCCCCTTGACCCCGGCAAGATATCCGAAGGTAACAGGGAAGTTTGACTTTGTAGCGCTTGGGACGTCCTCCCCTGGAAGGGAGAATTCATCCACTGCTACCTGAGCGTAAATATTGAGCCCGGAGATGGGCGTGAAATCAAGCTCCAGCCCAAGGATTGAGTTGGCATTACTGCGGATATAGTAGTCATGGAAGAGCATGACAGGGTTGAGGATTCTCAGGTCAAGGTAGTTCTCCAAGCTCTGGTACATAATACTCTCGGTCAAGGTAAAGCCCAGCTTGTCTTGCAGCAACCGCCATTCCAGCCGATGGGACATGAACATGTATATTCCATCCAGTACATCAGATTGGCCATCACCGACATGAGGGTTACCCTGTCCCATAGTTAGAGCAGTACCCGTGGCATCAAAATACTGACTGGGGTGGGGGAAGAAGGATGTCACAAAGGTGTACTTGAACTTGTCGCTGAAGGTGGTGATGCGAGCCATGTTGTGGTACTTGAAGGAGTCGCTGACCATGAGGTTGCCAGTCTGTCCGGCTCCCCAACTCAGGCGGTCACGCCCTACTTGCAAGCTCCAGTGATCCCCTCCTGCCGCTACAAAGGCACGATAGGGCATGTTAAAGTCAAGATCCATCAAGTCCGAAGGGGGTACGACAGGAATGTTTGTGGCAAAGGCTGTTGTGCCGAATCCATTCTTCAGCGTAAAGGTATTCCCTACACTCAGTTCAGAGTATCCATAGAAGATGTTTGCCGGCCAGGTTTCAAGGCTTACCGCCAAGAAGGGCTTATGGTGAATAGCATCATAGTTCCACGCTTGTCGACCGGTGAAGTTGGTGGTATCGGTATGGGTGAAGGTCTCCAGGGTTGCATCGAACCCCCAGCTTAGGCCGATACCCTTGCCTTGTGTTTTCGGCTCTATACCAAGAACCCCCATCACGTAGTCGTAGGTCTTCTGCATTGAAGGTTTTACACTCTGGGACTTTATCTTTTCCATCATCAATGCCAACTCTGCTTGGCTATACGGGCCGGTAGTCGAGGGAAGTGACAAACCTTGGGCTATATACAGGGTTTCAATCGCTTCATAGACATCATGGTCAAGACTAAAAATCTTTTGTTGGTTTACTGCTCCAAAAACAGGGGCTGTCAACAATACAATCACCAAAAACAATCCGAGAATACGAGTACAACGCATCTATATACACTCCTTTGGTATGAATCTATGAAACAAAGTATAACAAACGAAGAGTTAGAATGGCACCCCTAATCGTAAGTCTTCGTAGAATCTCTGTGGACCTAGCTACCGGCAAGCCCTCCTAAGGACTCGTCAGTGATGCTTTCCTCTCCTTGGAAATGAGATTGCTAATCCAAAACTGGCAATTTGAGAATGAAATATGGAGTAACCAGGGCCCATCATAGGGTTACAGGAAGCATGCATGAGCAAAGCTGAAAATAAATTCGATAGTGCAACCAGAAGAGGGTTTTTAGTAGAATAATTATTTGAAGTAACATATAGCATAAACTATAATCAAAGCGATGGTTTTCTATTTTTAGAGTGTGTATAATGCTTTGGCATGAGTGATTGAAATTGGAAGGTAAGGATGAGTGATTCTATAGTGTAAAAGAATTTAGCCAAGGTAAACTTCAGGGGAAACAGAGGAGGATGTATGAAATTTCCGCCCTTTGGTCTGTTTGTTGGGCTTGCTTTTTTTGCAGCCTATATTGGCATACCTAATCCAATACTTGTTGCAGTGGCTTGTATAGCCCTCTTGTTTAGTGGCAAGAAAAAA
>CAZPOJ010000185.1:0-4883 GCA_964588005.1 uncultured Sphaerochaeta sp. | reverse complement strand
AACCTGATCAAGAAGTACCCCTTCTTTGTCCAGGCTACCATTCCCTCAGATACCTACAATACCGCCGGGGACGTGGTCACAGCGACTGTTCGCAACATCATGATAGTCAATGCTAACCTGGATGCTGAGGTTGCCTACGACCTTACCAAGGGGATCTTCGAGAATATCGAGGATATCCAGGCATCCCATGCAACGGCTAAGAAGCACATCAGTTTGGAAAACTCTCATCTTGGGGTAGGCCTTCCCATGCATGAGGGAGCAACCAGATACTATAAGGAAGTAGGCCTCAAATAAGAGGTATGGCAACCAAGCACAGAACAATAGTCCTTATCGTCCTCATCATCCTGATGGGGACGATAGGTCTTTTCTTCCTCCTTTTTCGCTTTACAAATACCCAAATGATCACGCTCTCCCACCAGGAGAGCGGTGAGGTCTTCCTCCAAAGGGAGACAAAGGCAGAAGACCGCCTCACCTTTACCTGGATCCACTCCTTTGAGCATATTCCCTGGATCGAAGAGTATAGTGTAGAGGATGACAACACCTTTATCCTGCATACCATCAGGGTAGCGGGATTTGGTGCGGGTATCCCTGAGAACAAGGGAGAGGTCTCCTTTGAGGACGGGATGGTGGTGATGCGCGACATCAATGAGAAGTTCGACCGTTTTGCATGGATCAACTCCCACAGTGCCCTGGTCTCCATAGCCCTCAATGATCTAGTTTTGCTACAGGGGTCACAGCTTCCCCATCACCAGAGGCTTGAACTAACACTACAAGGAAAACGAACACTATGTCCAAGATTCCCAATCTATCAGTAACTCCACCTTTGAGCGAACACCAGCAGGAGCTGCTGGAGAAGTTTGCCAGGGAGTCCAAGGTCAAGAAATTCGACCACCCGATCCTCCAAAAAGGCGTCTACTACGCTGCTATAGGTATAGCACTCTACCACTTCATCACCTCCTTTATCGGCTACCCTGCTACCCATCTGCACAGGTCGCTGCATGTGGCCTTGATGCTTGCCATGACGTTCTTCCTCTACCCATCCCATAAAAAGGCAAGCAGGAAAACGATGGTCTGGTATGATGTGCTTTTCGCCTTGGGCTCGCTGGCTGTAGCAGCCTATGTCTGGGGGGACTACATCAACTTCATCAACAGGATGGGAAGCCCCAACCTCCCCGATGTCATTATGGGTACGATCCTGGTCCTCCTGGTACTGGAAGCCTCCCGTAGGATCTCCGGGTGGCCTTTGGTCATCCTGAGCCTGCTCTTCATCCTCTATGGACTGGTAGGGCGAAGCCTGCCGGGTATCCTAATGCATCGTGGATACAGCTGGAGTAAGCTGGTAAACCATATCTTTATCAACACTGAGGGCATTTACGGTACCTCTGTAGATGTGGCGGCTTCCTACATATTCCTGTTTATTCTCTTTGGCTCTGTGATGAACAAGTCGGGCATGGGCAAGTTCTTCAACGACCTTGCCCTCGCGTTTGCCGGGAGTACCAAGGGAGGACCGGCAAAGGTTGCAGTCATTGCATCAGGATTTTTGGGGTCCATCAACGGCTCTGCGGTAGCCAATGTGGTCACCACCGGTGCCTTTACCATCCCCCTTATGAAGAAGACCGGCTACAGCAGGGAGTTTTCAGGCTCTGTCGAGGCATCAGCCTCGGTCGGAGGGCAGCTCTTGCCACCCATCATGGGAGCTGCTGCCTTCATCATGGCTGAGATGCTTGGCATCAAGTATGGAGTGATAGTCATCAGTGCTGCAATTCCTGCCCTGCTTTATTATCTGGGCATCATTGTGCAAGTACAGTTGCGAGCCTCCAAGAACAACCTCCAAGGGATTCCCAAGGAGGACCTTCCCAAGGTACGCGAGGTCATGAAGGAGCGCGGGCACCTGTTGCTACCCATCCTGTTCCTGCTCTATATGCTCCTTTTCAGCGGCAATACCGTAATATTCTCAGCCTTCTGGGCGATTGTGGCCACCATTGTGGTCAGCATGGCCAGAAAGACCACACGCATGAGTTTCAGGGATATCCTGGATGCCTTTGCCGAAGGGACACGCTCGGTGGTATCAGTAGCTATTGCTTGTGCTGTGGTAGGAATTATCATAGGAGTGGTCAGCCTCACTGGCTTTGGCCTGAACATGGCCAATGCGATCATCCAGCTCGGTCGGGCCAACCTGATGCTTACCCTTATCCTGACCATGATCACGTGCATGATCCTGGGCATGGGCCTGCCCTCCATCCCAGCCTATCTGATCACCGCCACCATGGCAGCCCCTGCCCTGATCAAGTTGGGAATCCCCCCCATCGCCGCGCACATGTTTGTCTTCTATTTTGCCATGTTCGCCAATATCACCCCTCCTGTTGCCCTCGCATCCTTTGCAGCGGCAGGCATCAGCGGAGGCGACCCCATGAAGACAGGCTTGCAATCGGTAAAGCTCTCCTTGGCAGGTTTCATCGTCCCGTACATGTTCATCTACAACCCTGCCCTCCTGCTAATAGAGACCACGTGGCTCATTGCTTTACGCGTCTCCATAACAGCAATCATTGGGGTCTGTATGATCGGTATGGCTACCGAGGGGTATATGTACACCAAGATGCACAACGTCCTCAGAGCCCTTGCCTTTGGAGGAGCCCTTATGCTGATCAATGCCAATGTAGTCCAAGACGTCATAGGCATCTTGGTCTTGGTAGTGGTGTTGGTTACCCAGAAGCTATTGAGCAGGAAACAGGTAGTGTTTCTCAAATAACAGAATACCAAAGGGAAAAGCAAGTATAAAACACTTGGATAGAATATAAGAGAGAGAGCAACCCTTGCTACAAAGGTTGCTCTCTTCTTTTTTATATACCTGCCCTCTCTGTTTTTAACTCCAGGTTGTGTTCCTAGACTCCTGTTTTTTCCACGTTCATGGAGGATGCAATGGCATCAGCCATTGCCTCCAGTTCTCCCCCCTGCTCTTGCTTGAGACTGCTCTTGATGTCCATGGAGGCCAAGATCTCACAATCCTTCATGGAGGAGACCCTCTCCTCCATGCTCTTCTTTGCAGCACTTGCCCATGAGTGGTTGCCTATAATGGCAACCTTTCTGTTCCTAAGGCCTAGGGCCGACAGGTCTTCCAGCAGATTTGCCGCAGCAGAGTAGAGGTGCATGTTGTATGTGGGGGAAGCGATGACCAGGTGGCTGTTCTCCCAGACCTCAGAGACGACCTCCGATATATGGGTCCTGGAGAGGTCGAACATCCGTATGTCCCTGATGCCACGAGAAGAGAGCAACAAGGCTAGCTTGTTGACAGAAGTCTCAGTATTGCCGTACATCGAGGCATACGCTATGACCACACCCTCCCTTTCAGGAGTGTAGGTGGACCACAAGGTGTACTTTTCAAGGATATAGGGAATATTCTCCCTCCAGATGGGTCCATGCAGGGGACATATCATCGTAATCGAGGAGATGGGCAATTTTGCAAAAGCTGCCTGGACCTGGGAGCCGAACTTACCGATGATGTTTGCATAGTAGCGCCTTGTCTCAGAGAGAAAGTGACGATCATATTCCACCTGGTCGGCAAAGATATTTCCATTTAGAGCCCCGAAGGTGCCGAAAGCATCAGAGGAGAAGAGTATCCCCCTGCTCCTCTCAAAGGTAAGCATCACTTCTGGCCAGTGCACCATAGGGGCAAAAAAGAACTCCAGCTGATGCTTGCCCAAGTCCAGCACATCCCCTTCCTTGACCATGAGTTGATTCTTTTCAATATCGAGGTCATAAAACTGACTGAAAAGTTGGAAGGTCTTTTTGTTCCCTACAACCTTAACCTCCGGATAGCGTCTGACCAGGGCCTCAATGTTGGCGCAGTGGTCGGGCTCCATATGGTTTACCACAAGATAGTCCAAGGTCCTTCCTTCAAGGGCATAGGTGACATTCTCAAGGAACTGTTGAGTTACAGATAAGTCTACGGTATCAAGCAGGGCAGTTTTTGTATCTTTGAATAGATAGGAGTTGTAGGAGACGCCGTGAGGAATCGGAAAAAGATTTTCAAACCGCTCAAGGCGCCTGTCGCTTGCTCCTACCCAATAGAGTAGTGGTAGTATTTCATGAGTGATATGCACAATGGTACCTCCAATTAATTCTTAGCATTATACTTTACTTAGTAGAGTATACCAAACCTGCCTCACTAGTTAAAGAGTTGCGTACTATTGTATTGAGATAATTATAGTGGAGAATATGACAGTTACCCTTATGCAGCGTTCTGTGCAATCTTTTATTTGATAGCTTTATCGGAGAACTCTCCCTATACTGTACAAAACACTATATACACACCCAGTGACGCTGCATGAGAAAGGAGTCTCCATGAGTAAGAAGTTCTCACCTGAATATATCGAAACAGCACATAAAGCCACCCTCTTCAATGAAAAGGAGATCTTAGCAAGCAAGGTCTGTACTTGTTTTTACTGCGGGTTTCAATTCAATGCGCACAAAGAAGAGGAAGTGGAGTGGTGGGATGAGACCAATCCCAAAGGCAAGACCATTGTATGCCCAATGTGTGGCATTGATGTTGTTGTGGGAGATGCTTCAGGTTTTCCAGTCACCGACAACGAGTTCATTACAGCCTGCACTGAGGCTTGGTTTGGGGGGATTAGTCGGATCAGTGATGGGAAACCTGTAAAAAAAGTTGCGTATCAGTTGATCGAGGTCGATTGATAGGCGTGTTTCCAAACTATAGAGGATGAAGGAAATATGCACACTGAGTAGAGTTCTCGGGGTACATACCTAGCACATCACCATGCATTGACGACCTGTAAAGAAAGAGCAAGTTTTCTATGGCAGCTTACAACAGCATTTCTATTTCAGGATGCGCTTCCTTCAATTGGGCCTGGGTATAACTCTTATCC
>CAZPOJ010000184.1:0-4902 GCA_964588005.1 uncultured Sphaerochaeta sp. | reverse complement strand
GGGCGCAGGGTCCTTCTGATAGGGCCCATGGGCTCGGGCAAGACTGAGTTTGCAGCTAGGGTGTGGCGCGATGCAGCCATAGCACAACAGAAGGGGGAGAAGGTACGGGCCTTGACCAGCAGTGGCGAGGTAGACCGTAGAAAGGTGTTTTTCATCCGCAGTGAAATTGATGGGCAGAGGTTCTCCGAGTATCCGGAGGATGCCCTGTGCTACCGCAGTGGCTATGTGAGCTGTGGTACCAATATTGCCAAGATTCGTGACTCTTTCGGTCTTGAGGAGGTGCTCAGGGATAACCCCACAGTGGGCACCTTCATCATAGACGAGGCGTCCTTCTTCGATGAGAGGCTTGCCTACGTGGTGCGTAACCATAGTTTTGAGCGCGGTGTCATGTTTATTTTCCCTACCTTGATCCTTAACTTTCGCAGGGACATATTCAATTCGACTGCACGCCTCATGCTGGATATCGCCACCGATGTCATCCCGCTTACTGCGTATTGCGAGCATCCTGACTGTATGGTGGATGCCTTCAATACCTACCGTTACTACCAGGTTGATAACCAGGAGTGTCCTGCCCTCTATTTTGATCCCCTGATCATCGTAGGAGGGGATGCTTTCAAGCAGAGCAGCCTGGAGCCCAATTATGCCGCACGGTGTGACGAGCATCACTACCTCCCTGGTAAGGAGTATACTTTCTTCCACCTCAAGCCCCTGGGCGAACAGGCGGCCAGGGGAGAGGAGAAGCTCTTGCGCAAGGAGCTGTATGCCCTTAAGCATGAGATGGAGAGCTCTATGCTGTTTGCCAATATCCAGGGGCGCTATAAGGGCAAGCCTGATGAGGAGATCTACTTCAATTCTCTCAAACCGGCAAACATCGCAGAGAAGGCTCTCATCTTTCTGTTCTGTGAGCAGAACCTTGTGCCAGAAGAGCTGCTGCTCAGGTTGGTCGATGACCTTGACCTGGATAGTATCTACATGGAGAAGGTCCTCGCAGACAACAAGCGCCCTGTCTCTTTTGCCCAGCCTTTCCTGTTTTAGTACTGTATTCTGCAAAAATTGGTCACCAAAGAACCTTGCCACCATAGGGTGGCAGGATAGCTGACGATAATCACCTTGGCAAAGATATCTTTGTTCTCTCTGCTTGTTTGCATTGGAGAGTTAGGTGTGAAACCATACAACAGAGGAGTGCCAATCAGTGGCACTCCTTTGTTGTATGTAGTGTAAACGTACCTTACGGAGGGCAGGGAGGAGGCTTTTACTCCTCGTCCTTATTCAGCAGCCTGACACGGTCGGGGGCAAAGTCGATGGAGACTTCAGCGCCCTCTGCATAGATCTTCTTTGCATGGGGGTCGTCCACCTGCACCAGGACCTCGCCAAAGGAGGTGTTGATGAAGGCCTCCAGGCTGTTTCCTAGATAGACGTTCATGCGGACCTTTCCTTCGATATGGCCGGCTCCGGGTTCCACTACCCTTAGGGATTCGGGTCTTGCCATCAGGACAGCTTCCTCTCCGACGAAGACATTCTCCCCTGCCTGGCTGACGACAGCCTCCTTGCCTCCAAGGTCACAAATCCACGTGTTTGCTTCTTTTCGCAGTATCTTCACTGGGAAAAAAGTGGCCTTGCCGACGAAGCCCGCTACGAAGCGACAGTTTGGCTCCTCATAGATTACCGAAGGAGGTCCTATCTGGCGGATAAAGCCGTTCTTCATCACCACCACTCGGTCGGAGAGGCTCATCGCTTCCACCCTGTCGTGGGTGACATAGATGGCAGTGATACCCAGCTCCTTCTGGATCTTGCGGATTTCCACACGCATCTGCTCCCTGAGCAGGGCATCGAGGTTTGAAAGCGGTTCGTCCAGCAGCAGGACCGAAGGGGTGACGATAAGGCTTCTTGCAAGCGCTACGCGCTGTTGTTGCCCGCCCGATAGCTTGGAAGGGGCCCTGTCTCCATAGTCGGCAAGACCGACCATCGCCAGGGTCTCGTTGACCCTCTCCTTGATCTGCTCGGCAGGAATCTTACGGAGCTTCAGGCCGTAGGCCACATTGTCAAACACCGTCATATGGGGAAATAGGCCATAGCTTTGGAACATGGTCGCTGTGTCGCGCTTGTTCGGAGGCATCATGGTGATCTCCTCATTACCGATGAAGATCCTTCCAGCGGTTGGCAACTCAAAGCCTGCGATCATCCTCAGCATGGTGGTCTTGCCACATCCTGAAGGGCCGAGCAACGTCACCAGCTCCCCTGGCTCGATGACCAGGTTTGCCTCATTGACTGCGATCACATCCTTTTTTCCCTTTACATTCTTGAACCGTTTGGTCACCTGCTCAAGCGTTACTGATACACTCTTTTTTTCCAACATACAAAGCCCCCTTACCGGGTTGAAATAGTTTTTTGTGTGAGCTTGTCATCCTTGACCAGCACCTGCATCAAGGCCCATACAGAGAGCACTATGACGATGAGGATGGTTGACAAGACGCTGGCCAGACCGAACCTGAGGTTCTCAGAGAAGTTGAATATGAGGACGGTCAGATGGTTCCAACGAGCAGATATGAGGAAGATGATCGCACTGACTGCAGTCATCGAGCGTACAAAGGTGTAGGACATGCTCGAAAGGAATGCAGGACGGACTAAAGGCAGTACGATGGTCCTGAATACGGTGGTGACATCAGCTCCCAGATCGGCTGCCGACTCCTCAATGGCAGGGTCTATCTGGTGTAGGGCTGTTATGCCGTTCTCCACCCCAACAGGAAGCTCCCTTATGACGTAGTTGATGACGATGATGGCCCCGGTTCCCACCAGCAATAGCGGTGGCTTATTGAATGCCAGGATGTAGCTGATACCTATCAGCGTTCCAGGAATCGCGTAGGGGGTCATTATTATCAGTTCCAACATCCGTTTGCCAGGGAACTTCTTTCGCACAAGCAGCATGGCTGAAAGCATGGCCAATAGTCCTGCTATTGGGGTTGCTATCGCGGCGAGGGTGACTGTATCGCGGATGGCTGTCCAGCCTCGTGCGAGTGCCTCCCCCCAGTTAGCCAGGGTAAAGGAGTAGTCTATACCCCAGTTCACCACAAAGCATCCTGCTACAATGGTCAGGTAGAGGGCTACAATGAACCCTATGACTGTCCATGAGACAACTTCCAAGCCGATGCGCATCGGCTTGCTGGTAAGCTCGGTAAGCGTTGTCGAGGGTTTTCCGGTAACCGTCACATAGCTCTTCTTTCCCACCCATTGGCGTTGGATCAAAAAGGCTGTGATAGTAGGCATCAACAACAGGAAGGAGAGTGCCGATCCCGCGCTGAGGTTGCTGCGTCCTGTAACCAGCATATACGCTTCGGTTGAGAGGACTCGGTAGTCTCCGCTGAGCAACAGTGGGTTGGCGAAGTCTGCAAGCGAGTTGGTGAAGACCAACAACCATGCAGATACGATACCGGGGGCAGAGAGGGGCAGCGTGATGGCCTTGAAGGTCTGCCACTTGCTGGCACTCAAGTCCAAAGAGGCGTCCTCAACGGTGGAATCTATCTGCCTGAGGACTCCACTAATCGTCATGAAGGCGATGGGGAACATCCCTATGACTTGTACCAGGGTAAGACCTCCCAGCCCATAGATGGAGGTATTCAGGTGCAATAGCTGCTTGGAGATGAGCCCGTTGTTTCCGAACAGCAGGAGGATGGAAAGGCTCAGTGAGAAGGGTGGGGAGATAACCGGCATGGTTGCCAGGGTGCTCATCACTTTCTTCTGCCTGAAGGAGGTCCTTTCAATAAGGAAGGCGAACATATACCCTAATATGGTCGCTATGGTGGCTGTTTGTACACCCAGGCGCAGCGAACCCCACAGGGCGACCAGGTAGGTGGGTGAGAGGGTCTCTTTCCAGGTCTGAAGCGATACGACCCCATCTTTCATAAAGGAGAGCCTTACCGCTTCTAGAAGCGGATAGGCGACAAAGATGGCAACGACACCGAAGAGGGCCAGGACCATAAAGCCCGTTATGGGGTCGCGCGTAAAGGTTATGACCAGCATTATCCCCAGGAAAATCACCGCAGCTGCGATGAAGATGGTGCGCAGCAGGTTCATGTACCCTGTTGCCGTGCTGTTGGGAACCAAGATCATGATGGCCCCATTTGCCTGATAGCCGTTATCATCGATAACCGGTACAAAGTACACCTGCGATGCTATAGTGTCATTGCTATGGATATCAGGATCGAGGGCGTAGTCTGCCTTGTAGGAACCTGAGAGCTTCATAGGCTCAAGGTAGTAGACACTCTCCATCGCCTTTTGGAATTCCGGGCTATTCTTATTCGCATCCCAAAGCCTGAAACCGGTCTCCGACCCTGTGGCTGGGACAAAATCGCCTCGCCTCTCGTCAAAGGAGAAGTAAAAGGCGCGAGCGCCTGCGATGATATCCTTGACCGTAGGAATCCACTTCTCATAGGTTTGTATTCCCTCGTCTTCAGGAGCTGTCTGAGCAAAGAGAGCTATCTCCTTGAAGTTGCGGAGCTCCTCATAGCCTCTGAAGTTTGTGGCGAGGGTATTGAACATCCAAAGGTCGAGCGAAAGGAATATCAAGGCGGCAAAACAAAACTGAATAATACGTTTTTTTGTAAACATCTAGTTTGTCCATTATTGAAACACACCCTGCAAGGGTAGCTTGCAGGGTGGTATGAAAGCTAGAATTACCAAAGGTAATTATCTTTTGTTGCCGATCTCATTGGTCCAGCGGTCAAGCAGACGAGTCTTGTTGACCTTGTCGCCGTCCCAAGCCATGTCCTGCACAACTGTCTTGATATCGTTGATGCCCAGGGCGTCGGGGTGCTTTGCAGCGCCTTCAGCTACAAGGACGACAAACCATTCGGTAAAGGTCGCCTGTGCCTTGGGGCTGGAGAGAATCCAGTCGTAGAGCTTCTT
>CAZPOJ010000183.1:0-4904 GCA_964588005.1 uncultured Sphaerochaeta sp. | reverse complement strand
GTGGAACCGCGGAAACATGAGAGCTTTCATGTCTTCGTCCTTGCCGGATACGGAGCATGCCGTAACGGGAAGGCGATGGCATGAAGGCTTTTTTTGTATGTATTGTAAGGAGATAGAAATGGCTAAAGAGGAAGTGGGAGAGAGACTCTCCAAGATCCGTCACTCAATGTCGCACGTAATGGCCGAGGCTGTCCTGGAGATGTTCCCAACCGCCCAGATCGCCATCGGACCCTCGATCGAGAACGGGTTCTATTATGATTTTGAATTGCCCAGGCAGTTGGTAACCGATGATTTGGAAGAGATTACCACCCGGATGCGGGCCATCATCGCGGAAAACAAGCCTTTTGTCCGTACGGTGGTGAGCCGAAAAGAGGCACAAAAGATATTTGCCGATCAACGGTACAAGCTTGAGCTGATCGATGCAATTCCCGAAGATGAAGAGGTCTCACTCTACAGCATCGGTGGGTTTACCGACCTCTGCCGTGGGCCTCATGTTGAGTCCTCCAAGCAGCTCAAAGGTGATGCCTTCAAGCTGATGAGTATCGCAGGTGCGTACTGGAGGGGCAAGGAGACCAACCCCATGCTTACACGCATCTATGGCACTGCATGGGCGAATGCCAAGGAGCTGAGGCTCTATATGCAGCATCTAGAGGATGTGGAGAAGAGAGACCACCGCAAGCTCGGTAAGGACCTCGACCTTTTCAGCCTGCACGAGGAGGCTGGCGCGGGCCTGGTCTACTGGCACCCGATGGGAGCCAGAATCCGTCAGGCGATAGAGAGCTTCTGGCGGGACGAGCACTATGCAAATGGCTACGAGATGGTCTATACCCCGCATATCGGCAAGGCTTGGCTGTGGGAGACCAGCGGTCACCTCGGCTTCTACAAGGAGGGTATGTATCCCCCTATGGAGCTGGACAAGAGCGACTACTATGCCAAGCCGATGAACTGCCCCTTCCATATCATGATCTACAACAACAGCAAGCACTCCTACCGTGATCTTCCCTTCCGCTGGGCAGAGCTCGGCACCGTCTATCGATACGAGAAGGCGGGAGCCATGCACGGCCTGATGCGAGTTCGGGGCTTTACCCAGGATGATGCTCACCTCTTTGTCACCCCTGACCAGATGCAGGAGGAGATCCTGGAAGTACTCAGGTTCTCCCTGCATATGCTCAAGTCATTTGGATTTAAGGAGATACAAGCATACCTTTCCACCATGCCTGAAAAGGCTGTGGGCGATCCCCAGCGTTGGGCTGATGCGACTGAGGCCCTGCGTGAGGCTATTGTGGCTGAGGGGCTCTCCTATGAGGTCGACGAAGGCGGTGGCGCGTTCTATGGTCCTAAGATTGACCTGAAGGTAAAGGATGCCATCGGGCGGGAGTGGCAGCTCTCCACCGTCCAGTTTGATTTCAACGAGCCGGAACGGTTTGACATGACCTTTGTAGATCGTGACGGGGTGGAGAAACGCCCGTACATGATCCACCGGGCCTTGCTTGGGTCGCTGGAGAGGTTCTTCGGTGTCCTGATCGAGCACTATGCCGGGGCCTTCCCCCCATGGTTGGCACCTGAGCAGATCAAGGTGATCCCTGTCGGGGAGAACTTCTTCGACTATGCAAAGGAGCTCGAGAAACGTTTGCGCAAGGAGGGATTCCGAGTCTCTGCCGATCTTGGGGACGACCGGATGAATGCAAAGATCCGCAATGCCCAGAACTTGAAGATCCCATACATGGTGATCCTCGGCGATCGGGAGAGGGAGAACGACCAGGTTTCTGTTCGCTACAGAAGCGGCAAGCAGGAAAATGGGCTCGCCACCGATGCTTTCATCGCATCGGTGAAGGCTACGATTGCAAGCAAGGAACAGCTATAACCAGACTATGACCAGAACCAAGAAGCCGCAGCGATGCGGCTTCTTGCCTTGGAGGAAAATTATGACACAAGAGAAAGCACTTGCAAGATTGGAAGCGATCGATCGCGAGTTGGTGATGATTGAGCATATGGGATCGGTACTCTCCTGGGACCAGGAGATGGGAATCTCTGAGAAAGGCCTTGATGAGCGGTCAGCTCAGATGGGATGGCTCTCCTCCCAAGCGCATGAAAGGGCTTGCAGCAACGAGATGGGGGACCTGTTGGCCGATCTTGGTGCCGACAAGCAGAACCCTCAAGGGAGAGGAGAGGATGCCTTTGAGAAGGCGCTTATCCGACTGCGCTTCCGTCATTGGGATAAGCATAGGAGTATGCCAACCTCCTTGGTCCGCGCCATCAGTGAAAAAACCTCTCAGGCGCATGAGAGTTGGGTTCGGGCAAGAAAGATGGATGACTGGGCTCTTTTCAAGGGGGACCTGCAACAGATCATAACCTTGGTGCGGGAGAAGGAGGCTTGCTCCCGAAGCGAGGGCTTGCAAGGCTACGACCTCTTGCTTGATGATTTTGAGCCGGGGATGAAGAGCTCTGAAGTAGAGGCCCTCTTCTCCTCCATCAAGCCTGCGCTGGTCTCCTTGGTGGCAACCCTTTCAGAGAAGCGCGTTGATGATGACTTTCTCCGGTTGGAGTACCCGATAGCCAAACAAGAGGAGTTCGCCTCGCTTGTCCTCAAGGATATGGGCTTTGATTTTAGTCGGGGAAGGATGGCTGTCTCTGTGCATCCCTTCACCTCTACCTTGGGAAGCGATGATATTCGTATCACCACGCGCTATACCGATCCCAGTGTGCTGGATTCCTTTAGCTCGACTATCCACGAGGGGGGGCATGCCCTCTATGAGATGGGTATGAACAGCGGAAGGTTGAAGGGCACCAGCGTTGCCAATGCTGCCTCGCACGGTATGCATGAGTCCCAAAGCAGGCTTTGGGAGAATATGGTGGCAAAAAGTGAGGGGTTCTGGACCCATTACTATCCTTTGTTCTGCAAGGTTTTCCCCACCCAGACTGAAGGGGTGAGCCTCACAAGGTTCCTGCAGGCGGCAAACAAGGTTGAGCGCTCGCTCATCAGGGTCAATGCCGACGAGGTGAGCTACTCGCTGCATGTCATGCTGCGCTTTGAGCTGGAGCAAGAGCTCTTGTTTGGCAATCTCTCGGTGGATGACCTGCCTGAGGCTTGGAATGCAAAATCCAAGGCTCTGTTGGGAGTCATGCCCAAGACCTATGCCCAGGGGGTGCTGCAGGATGTGCACTGGAGTAGCGGAGATTTCGGATATTTCCCCACCTATGCCCTGGGTAACCTCTATGGCGCTCAATTCTGGCAGAGGGCTCAAGAGGACCTGGATATGGAAGCCCTCTTGCGTGAAGGGAGGCTTGGGGAACTGCATTCCTATCTCAAGGAGCGCGTATACACAAAGGGGAGCCTCCTTTTGCCGGGTGACCTGCTCACTGAGGCCACTGGAAAACCTCTTGACGCGAAGCTATTCACCAGTTACCTTGAAGAGAAGTTCAGCCGCTTGTTCGGCTACTAGAGGATGTCTATGAATACTCCGAATAAGCTCACTGTTTCGCGCCTAGTCATGGCCCCCCTGTTTTTTATCGCCTTCAACCTACCCGTTTGGGTGGGCCCGGAGCTGGGAAAGCTCTCTTCCATCCTGACTATTGTCTTGTTGCTCTTCACAGAGTTGAGCGATCTGCTGGATGGGATAATCGCTAGGAAATTTGGGCAGATCACCGACTTGGGCAAGGTGATGGATCCTTTTGCGGACACCTTCTCCCGGCTTACCTACTTTGTCTGTCTTACTGTCTATGGAGTTATGCCTTCATGGGCATTTATCATCATCATGTGGCGGGAGTTCTTCATCTTGTTCATCAGGATGCTGATGATGGGCAAGGGGAAGCCGGTTGCAGCCAATATCTGGGGCAAGATGAAGGCTGTCCTCTATGCCATCAGCGGAGCTGCCGGAGTGCTCTACATCGCCTTGACCCGCTGGTTTGTAGGGGCTCCTTGGCTCCCGCCCATTGCTCTGGGTCTGACTGTCGTCTTTGCCTTGGCAGCCTTTGCCTCGGCAGCCTCCCTGCTTACCTACGTGAGGGCCATCGTCCGTGATGGAAGCCTCTCGTCGATGTCCCGGTAGCGCCATGAGAGAACTGGATACACTCACCGCGGACGAAGTTGCCTCCCTTACCTATATCCTTACCGATGTTGATGACACGATTACTACAGAGGGGAAGTTGCATCCTGAGGGGCTTGAGGCCCTTTGGATGCTGCACAATGCGGGGCTGAAGGTTATCTGTGTTACCGGTGGGTCTGCGGGGTGGGGTGATACCTATTTGAGGCAATGGCCTGTAGAGGCAGTCCTCAGCGAAAGTGGTGCTGTCTGTCTGTACCGGGAGGGTGGGGTCATCAAGCACTATGTGCATCCCTCAATTGTGAAGGAAGGGTATTCTGCGAGGGCAAAGGTGCTTATTGAGAGAGTCCTCTCACTCGTCCCCGAGGCAAAGTTATCCAGTGATCAGTTTGCACGCATCTATGATATTGCCTTTGACCATGGCAGTGAGCCTCCTTTTCTTGGTAAGGAAGCGATTGCAAAGGTGGTCGCCATCTGTCAGGAAGGGGGTGCAGGCAGTGCAGTGAGCTCCATCCATGTGAATGCCTGGTTTGGCGAGTATGATAAAAGACGCGGTACCGAGGCATTTTTTAAGGATGTGCTCGGTCTTGAAGGGGAGATCCTGCAGGAAATCTGTTGTTATTGTGGGGATGCTCCCAATGACCAGGTGATGTTCTCCCATTTTCCTTTGAGCTTTGGGGTGGGAAACATTCGAAAGCACAGCAAGGGCATGCATGCCTTGCCCCGCTTTATTGCCCAAAAAGAGGGTGGAGCAGGGTTTTGCCAGATTGCAGAGGCTCTCCTGCGTCATAAAAGAAATAATTCGACAATACTTTGAAAAGAACGCTTGACACTAAAGAGCCTATTTTGTTATGTTGTCTG
>CAZPOJ010000182.1:0-4967 GCA_964588005.1 uncultured Sphaerochaeta sp. | reverse complement strand
AGCCTTACGTCATTGCAGCTATGATTTTCCTTGCCAAGTTCCAGAACCCTTCTGCAAAGTTGGATGAACTGCTCACTGAAGCGACCAAGAGAATCAAATAAGCAAAAGCAATTAGCTTTATAGACTGAAGGTCAGGAGAAATCCTGGCCTTCGTTGTTCTTTACAAGAAATATTTCAGGTACCTGTAGTTTCTACCATGAGATTACTAGATGCGTCAGAGAGCTATTATAATACATAATGTGAACACATGTTGAGGACTGCAACTGTATGATCTGCCTCTCTTAATGTGCTGATTTCAAGTTTTTGATATCCTTCACAGTTTTTTAGTATAGGGTATAGTGAAACTCACCACAGAACCTCAGATTCTGGAATGAGGTTAGAGGTAGGCATATTGGCCCCCTATTGCTATCTTTAATGCTTATGGTAACTGGCGTGTTATATTTGATGGTAGTCGTTCTCGCACTCCTCTTGTGTACTTAGTTACGTACGCAATAAGAGCTGTCAATGCTTCAACACTATCTAGGAAGTGGTTTAGACCATTGGTTGTATCAATGATAGTGAACAGAACCCCAATACGACTCCCCTTCATAGAGGAAGCGTCGGATTGAGGTTTCTTTTCTTTTGATTCTCTTTTTATTGGTAAAGCAGGAGCAAAGGTTCTATTTCTGCTCCACAAACTGGATGCGCAGCCCATTGGGATCCAGGACGTAGAAGAACCTGATGTGGTCGTTTGGTTTGAAGGGGCCTCCGAGGATGGGGATGTTCTGCTCTGTGACAAAAGTCATCTTTGCATCAAGGTCGTCTACAAAGAAACCCATCGAGATGTCTTGGCCGTAGTGGGCCTTCTTTTCTCCCTTCCTCCAGATCAGCTCAACCTTTGTCTCCCCTTTTCCGAGAAAAGCCAGTTCCATGCCGCCATCTATCCTTGTTTGTTCTTGAAGAGGCAGCTGCACGATCTCCTGATAGAAAGCCAATGACTCTTGCATGTCGTTTACCCGTATCGTTGTCCAACTAAAACTCATCTGTTGCTCCTTTTTTTCGTATAGAATCACAGGCAAGAAACGCTGTTGAAAAAGCTGCCTGCAGGTTATAGCCACCTGTGTCCCCATCTATATCGAGGACTTCCCCACAAAAGTATAAGTTTTTCTGAAGTTTTGACTCCATGCTCTTTCGGTAAACCTCAGAGAGAGCTACTCCCCCAGCTGTTACCATTGCAGCGTTGAACCCTTTCTTTGATGAGACAAGGAAAGGGTGCGCTGTCAAAAGGTTCAGCAAAGCATGCAGTTTACCCTTGGTGAGGTTGGCACAGGTTGTTTGGGTTGTAAGGGATAGGGAGGTGAGTACTTGTTCTGCAAGGTGCGCTATGATCCCTTCTTGCTTGAGGAGGGTGTAGAGCTGTCTTTTTGGGTTGTCTGAGAAATGTTGCATGAGCTGTTTTCTCAGATCTTCCTTGTTGCTACAAGGTAGGAGAGAAGCTTCTATGCGATCACCTTTGCGTATCGACCTTGAACTGTTTAAGATTGCAGGACCGGAGAGCCCATCATGGGTGAAAAGCAGGTCGCCGGTTACCTGGTTGTACCGCTTCGTCTCCCCTTTATGGAAGAACTCAACCAGGGAGTCTCGTATGGAGTTCCCCGCAAGGGATGTATAGGGGTAATCTGCTACTGAGAGGGCGACCAGTGCTGGAGAAGGGGAGACGATGGTGTGGCCCATCATTTTAGCAAGGGAGAAGCCTGAGCCGTCACTGCCGGTAGCGGGGTAGCTCATCCCTCCTGTTGTCAGGACAACTGTTCTTGCTTGGTAGTGGTTGTCCGTCGTATGGGCTAGGAAGGAGTTGCTCTGTTCGTCTTTTTCTAGGGTGATTACCTTTTCATTGACTCGTATATCAACCCTGTTTCGTCTTGATGCTTCTTGTAGGGTATCCACCACGGCCTCGGAGCGCATGCATGAGGGAAAGACCTTCCCATCATCACGAGTGGTCAAGGGTAGGCCTTGGCTTTCAAACCAGAGTCTTGTTTTTGCTGTAGGGAAGTTGAGCAGGGCAGGCTTGAGGAAGTTAGTCTGCTCCTTACTTCCGAAGTGCTTGAGAAAAGAAGGGGTCTCCTCTGTGTTGGTGAGGTTGCACATGCCGCCCCCTGTGATGAGAATCTTCTTTCCTACCCTGGGAGAACCTTCCAGGAGTAGCACCTTTCTATCTGAGACGTTTGCGGCGAGGAACAGCCCCGCTGCTCCTCCACCGATGATAAGTATGTCGTACATGGGCCCATCATAGCAGAGAAGGGGCAGTGGTTGCCATGTTTGGAGTGGTGTAGGACTGAAAAAAGTACTTGGACTGTTCTATCAAAGATCGTAATACGACCGGTACCACTGCACAAACCTCTCCAATCCAACCGAGAGGGGAGTGGCGGGTTTGAAGTCAAAGTCTTCCATCAGGGCGGAGACATCAGCATAGGTCTGGTAGACATCCCCACTTTGCATAGGCAAAAGTTCAATCTTTGCCTTCCTTCCCAGGGCGTTTTCCAGTAGTTGGATAAAATAGAGGAGTTTTTCAGGACTGTTGTTGCCGATGTTATAGAGCTTGTATTTGGTCCCACTCTCATTGGGGAGGGGTGGGTTGCATAGGATTCTCTTTAGGGCCTGGATAATATCATCGATATAGGTGAAGTCGCGGTACATATCTCCTTGGTTGAAAACCTTGATGCTCCTGCCTGCAAGGATTTTTTCAGTGAAGGAGAAGTACGCCATGTCAGGGCGTCCATAGGGGCCGTAGACGGTGAAGAACCTCAGTCCTGTCGAAGGGATGCCGTAGAGGTGGCTGTAGGAGTGAGCAAGCAGCTCGTTGGACTTCTTGGTTGCTGCATAGAGGCTTACAGGGGCGTCAGTCTTGTCCTCGGTTGAGAAGGGTATCTTGCTGTTCATACCGTAGACAGAACTTGATGATGCATACACCAGATGCTCCACCGGATAGTGTCTGCAAGATTCCAGGATATTGAAGAACCCGATGAGGTTCGATTGTATATAGGCTTGAGGGTTCTCTATGCTGTAGCGCACCCCCGCCTGGGCAGCGAGGTTCACCACTATCTGAGGTTTGAAGCCAGCAAAGATTCTGTCAAGTTTCTCTTTGTCTGCGAGATCCCCTTCGATAAAGGTGAAGAGCAAATCATGTTGAGAGAGGACTTCCAGTCTTGCCATCTTTAGGGCTGGATCGTAGTAATCGTTGAGATTGTCATAGCCTATTACCCTGCATCCCAGTTCTAGCAGCTGTTTGGTAAGATGAAAGCCGATGAAGCCGGCACTCCCTGTAACAAGATATGTATAGCTTGTATTGAGCTTCTGATAGTCCTTTCGCATAACACCCCTCTTCTTTTACCGTAATTCTACAGCATTAGTGAACACTTGAGTAGTCTGGACGTAAAAAATGGGCTCCTATGATGGAGCCCATTTCTCGTTCTTAACGCTTATAGGGCGCTGAATACAACCTTGAGAACGAACAGGGCAAAAACTACCCATGTCATTACGGAAACATCTTTGGACTTCTTGGTGAAAAGTTTCAAGAGGACGAAAGAGAGGATTCCGAACATGATACCATCGGCGATGCTGTAAGCAACAACCATGAAGATGATGGTCAAGAAGGAAGGAATGGCTTCGGTCATATCGTCCCATTCGATGTCCTTGACAGGAGTCATCATCATGACACCAACGATGATCAGTGCAGGAGAAGTTGCAGCACTGGGAATAGAAGCAAACAGTGGTGCGAAGAAAAGGGAGAGGGCGAAGAGAATTGCAACAGTAAGTGCTGTCAATCCCGTGCGTCCGCCTTCTACGACACCTGCAGAAGATTCCACAAACGTGGTAACTGTGGAGGTACCAAGAACAGCACCGACGGTAGTTCCGACTGCGTCGGCAAAAAGAGCTTCCTTACAGTTAGGAATGGAGCCATCTTCCTGGATCATGTCAGCCTTGGTGGCACAACCGATGAGAGTGCCGACCGTATCGAACATATCCACAAACAGGAAGGTGAATACGATTACGACAAAATCAATGGAGAGGATGTTAGAGAATTCAAAGGGGAAGAAGTAGGGGGCTGGGGGAAGGTAGGAACCGCCTGCATATTTGGTAATTCCAAAAGGAATTCCTATGATGGTGGTTGCTATGATTCCGATCAAAAGGGCGCCCTTCACTTTAAAGGCCAATAGAATTCCAGTGATGACAAGACCGATCATCGCAACACCAGCGCTTCCTGTGAACCAGCCGGGGTTGAGACCGACAAGAGTGGGGCCTCCGATGATGATCCCTGCATTCTGCATGCCGATAAAGGCAATGAAAAGCCCTATACCCACACCAATAGCTTTTTTCAGGTTTGCCGGGATGCTGTTGACTATCGCCTCCCTGATATTTGCTGCTGTTAAGATCAGGAAGATGATACCTTCAACAAATACGGCCGTAAGGGCAAACTGCCAGGTCTTATCCATGCCTAAGACGACGGTAAACGCTAGGAAAGCATTTAGCCCCATCCCCGGTGCGAGAGCAAACGGTAAGTTTGCCACTAATGCCATTACCAACGTGGCTACTGCAGAAGCTATAGCTGTTGCTGCAAAAACCTTAGAGAATTCCATTCCGGCTGCGGATAGGATGTCAGGGTTGACGGCAAGAATGTAAGCCATAGTGAGGAATGTGGTGATTCCTGCCAGTACTTCAGTCTTGACATCAGTCTTTCTTTCTTTAAGCTTAAAGAATTTTTCCATCGATGCACTCCTTGCAAATGATTGTCGAGTTCATTCTAGTACAAGTGTAGGGAGTAGTACAGTAAAATCTTTGATTTAGAGCCTTTTGTTCGTATAGTAACAGGCTGAAAATGCTTTAAAACTCTATTAAAAAGGGTTATTATGCTCTAAATAGAAAAAAATTCTGATTAATAGAATAATACGATAATTTGCTTTTTTTTGCGTCAAATTGTTCGCTGAACT
>CAZPOJ010000181.1:0-4994 GCA_964588005.1 uncultured Sphaerochaeta sp. | reverse complement strand
TTCAAGGATCTTCTCGATCCCAAGTATGCAGGAAGGGTATCCTATCGCCTCAAGAGACCGACGCTCATCGGTATGGGCTTCTCCCTTGGCTACGACCCCTTCTCCCTCTACTCTGACCCTGTAGCGTATCAGAAGTTCCTCGACGAAATGGAGAAGGTACTCATCGCTGGAAAGCCCTCGGTAAAGACCTACTGGGACAACGGGGACCAGCTGTTGCAGTCCCTGCGCTCCGAAGAGGTCTGGGCAGCATCGGCATGGGAGCAGGCAGGATGGAAGCTCCATGCAGAGAACCCGAACATTGACTATTTTGCCCCCACCAGTGGCGCCCTTGCTTGGGTCGACACCTTTGCCATTCCGGCTAAGAGTGAGAACCTCGATGCAGCGTACGCCTACATCAACTTTATGCTGCGGCCTGAAAATGCAGCGTTCTTCACCAACCGCGAGACCTATGGAACAGCTTCCAAGGATGCAGTGAACTTCCTCGATGAGGAGATCAAGGCTAACTTTACTCGTGGTCTGCCCCCCGAAGTGCTGGCAAACATCAACTGGTATCCAACCGTTCCTGCCGGTATTGAAGCGATGGAAGGAAAGACACTGGATAAGGTAAAGGCTGCTCGTTAGCAGACAGGACTCAATCATTGCCAATAGCTGGTCAACAGCTATTGGCCTCCCTTCAAGGTAAACAACACTATGGATAGCGCACTCTCAGTACAGAAGCTCACCAAGCGTTTTGGTGATTTCACCGCAGTCGACCAGGTCTCATTCGAAGTGGAGGACGGCAAGTTCTTCTCAATCCTAGGCCCCTCAGGCTGTGGCAAGACAACCCTTTTGCGTATGATCGCGGGATTTTACAAGCCTGATGGAGGAACACTCCTGTTCAATGGGGAAAACATGGATGGGGTTGCCCCGAATAAACGGCCGGTAAACTTGGTCTTTCAGAATCTTGCACTTTTTCCCATGATGAACGTGCATGAGAACATCGCCTTCGGGTTGCGCCGACGAGGGGAGAAAGGTCCTGGTGTCGATAAGAAGGTCAGGGAGTTGCTCGAGCGGGTAGGTCTGCCTGAATCAGGGAAGAAACAGATCAACCAGCTGTCAGGTGGACAGAAGCAGCGCATCGCCATAGCACGATCGCTTATCATGGAACCGACGGTGCTCCTGCTCGATGAGCCCTTAGGGGCCCTCGATGCAAAGTTGCGCGAACATATGAAGGTGGAACTGAAGAACTTGCAGTCCCAGGTGGGTACCACCTTTGTCTACATCACCCACGACCAGAGTGAGGCTATGGTCATGAGTGATACAGTGGCGGTCATGAACAATGGGCGCTTTGAGCAGATAGGCACCCCCCAGGAGCTCTACCATGAGCCTGCCTCCTCGTTTGTCGCCCAGTTTGTAGGAAACAACAACAAGCTGCGGGTGACCCTTCGATCCGATAGCGACGGGGCTTTTGTGGCACGCTATGCCGCTGCCTTTGATTTCAAGCTCTCTGAAACATATGAAATAGAGAGCGAGAAGGAGGAGTACGACCTCTTTATCCGACCCGAGGCCTTCATCATCAACCCCGGTGATGGGCGGGAGAACTTCAATATTCTGCCTGTTGACGTCACCTCCATCCTCTTTGACGGGGGGAACAGCAGGTTGCTGGTACAACCGCTGGGAACTGAGGATGAGCTGGTTGTAGCCCTTCCCCAGACAAGGGAGTATGACAATATCAGGGCGGGGGACCGTATACAGGTCGGTTGGGACATGAACAAGAGCATCTGCTTCAAGCGCAGTGACTGGAAGTTATATGATGAAGAATAGACAACACATCAAATGGGGATTCCTCTTCTTTTTCCTGCCGGTGGTCCTGTGGCTTTTCTTGTTGATAGTGCTGCCCCACCTGGAGCTTTTGAGGCTCTCCTTTACCAAGACAAATACAGGCAAGTTTACCCTGGACAACTACCTTGCCTTCTTCAAGGAGCCCATCTACTGGCTCACCTTTGTACGAACAGCGGGGTACTCAATCTTTGTCACCTTCCTGGTGATGGTCATATCCCTGCCTGTCTCCTTTTATATCTCCAAGATTGCGAAGGAGAGGATGACAGGGGCGATGATGATCCTCATCCTGGTCCCGTTCTGGGTAAGTGAGCTCGTCCGTGTCTACGGGTGGATGATCTTGCTCAGGGAGAGTGGGGTCATCAACCACTTTTTTGTCTCGATAGGGTTGTTCAAGGAGCCTGTGGAGATGCTCTACAATGACGTCACCATGATAATGGGCCTAGTCTACACCAGCATGCTCTTTATGGTGGTCCCTGTCATCGGTGTCATGGATGACCTTGACAACTCCATCATCGAAGCGGCCTATGACTTGGGTGCATCCAAGGCTGCCATCTGGAGGACTATCATCATCCCCCACTGTGCCTCAGGGCTGGTAAATGGGGGGATCATCGTATTCATGCTGGTATTGGGCAGCTACCTTACTCCGAACCTGATGGGGGGCAAGAACTCCCTGTGGTTTACCGAGCAGATCTACAACCAGATCATCCTCTACTTCAACTGGAACCAAGGTGCCGCCTTTGGTTTCCTCCTGCTTGCACTCTCTTCGCTCATCATCTGGATTATTCTCAAGCTTACCAAACAAAACCTGAAGGAGGTGGTAAAATGATCAGGAGCTTACCTTCCTCAAAGAGATACCGACACGGCTTTACCCTCTTCATAGTCCTCTATTTCATCTTCTTGTTCGCACCCTTGGTGGTGACGATGGTCCTTGCCTTCAACGACTCCATGTACCCGGCCCTCCCTTGGCAGGGCTTTACCCTTGACTGGTTCTTTGGCAATGGGCCACAGAAGTATGGTATCTTCCATGATAAGACCAATTTGCGGAGCCTTGCGACCTCTTTTAAGGTGGCTTTGGCTGTGATGGTACTCTCCACCTTCTTGGGTACCTGTGCCGCCTTCCTCTTCGAGCAGGAGAACTTTCGCTTCAAGGGAGCCCTCTACTTCCTGATGATTGCCCCTCTGGTCATCCCCGGTGTCATCCTGGGTATCTCCATTCTGATGTTCTCCAATACTGTAGGGCTGTTCATCGAGAAGTATCTGGATATCTACGTCAAGTTCCTTGGCCCGGGCTTCCCACTGGTTGTACTGGGACAATCCTCCTTTATCTCCACCATTGTAGCCCTGGTCGTCTCGGCGAGGCTGAAGAAGTTCGACCACTCCCTGGAGGAGGCTGCCTACAACCTTGGGGCCAACAGGGCTGAGGTGCTCTGGTTCATCACCCTCAAGTACTTGAGACCCTCCATTATAGGGGGAGCGGCAATGGCCTTCCTGATGTCCTTTGAGAACTTCAATACCACGATCTTCCTTGTGGGGTCACAGGCAACGCTTCCGATAAACATGTATATGCAAGTCCGTGACGGCTCTACCCCCGTCATCAATGCAATCTCCTTCCTGCTTATCCTCGGAACATCCATATTTGCCGTCGCAAACCTCTCCAAGGGCAACAAGAATATTGTATAAGGGGAGTATTGTATGCATAAAGGGTGAATAAGTATGCACTCTTCTTAGATAGGCCTTGACTTACTCCCTTCTCTAGCATTATGGTTCTCCTATGAACAAGAACTTTAACAAAGCCCATCATCATGGAATGATTATCCGACCTTAGACAGGTGGGCGCTGTTACCTATATACAGACCTCCGCATGTCGCGGGGGTTTTTTTATTGCTTTTTTCTAGGAGGAAAAAAATGGAGCAGGTGTTACGCATAGCAATTCAAAAAAGTGGGCGACTGAGCGAGAAGTCCTTGGCTATCATCAAGGACTGTGGGATCAAGTTTGGATCTGACTCCCGGGTATTGAAGGAGCGAGCAACAAACTTCCCCCTGGAGTTCCTTTATGTCCGTGATGATGATATCCCCTCGTATGTCCGTGATGGGGTCGCAGACATCGGCATTGTAGGACGCAACGAGTATGACGAGCAGGCGATCGATCTTGAAGTCTTGCGCGACCTTGGCTTTGCCAAATGCCGACTCAGCATCGCAGTGCCCAATGATTTTACCTACAGGGGCCTGGCCTCCTTGGAAGGCAAGCGTATTGCAACAAGCTATCCACACATCCTTGAGCGGATCCTCTCTGAAAAAGGCATCAAGGCGACCTTCGTACAGGTCTCCGGCTCTGTAGAGGTGACACCAGCCATTGGGCTTGCAGATGTCATCTGCGACCTGGTAAGCAGCGGGGCAACCCTTGCCATGAACGGGCTTCGCGAGGTGGAGCAGATCTACACCTCCACTGCAGTCATGATCGGGCGCAAAAGGATGGGAAGCGAGGAGAAGCGTGCCATCCTTGACCGCCTCATGCTACGCATAGATGCGGTCATGAGGGCATCCTCCTACAAGTATGTAATCTTTAACCTTCCTGAGGAACACCTTGACCAGGTAGCTGGTATCGTGGGTGGAATGAAGAGCCCGACTGTCACCCGTCTTATGGAGAAGGGCTGGCTCTCGGTACAGACTGTTGTAGCCGAGGACCTCTTCTGGGATGTGTTTGAACAGTTGAAGGCCCTTGGAGCCCAGGGCATCCTGGTGACCCCCATCGAGAAGATGACCGAGTAGGAGTATGTAATGGCGTATCTGAGTAGAAACTATGCCCCAAAGGGAAGGGAGCTTGAGCGCCTCTTGAGACGCTCAAGCGAAACCACCTCTACGGTGCAACACCAGGTTGCTGAAATTATCAGCCGCGTGGCCGCTAGAGGCGATAGCGCCCTCTTCGCCCTGGAAAAAAAGTTCACCAAAGCTGACCTGGCTTCCCTTGCAGTCTCTGCCGAGGAGTTCGCTGAGGCTGAGGAGTTGGTCCCCTCCAACTTGAAGGAGGCTTTGCAAGAGGCCTGCCACAATATCCATGCATTCCATGAGATGCAGCTTCCAGAGGGTGAAGAACTCACCGTCGCAGAGGGCATAGAGCTTTCGCGCAAGATAGTGCCCATCCAGAGAGTGGGCCTCTATGTTCCGGGAGGGAC
>CAZPOJ010000180.1:0-5095 GCA_964588005.1 uncultured Sphaerochaeta sp. | reverse complement strand
CATGAATGACTTCTGCACCTCAAGCAAGTCCGCGTATGCGGATGATGTTGTTGTAGCTACCATCAACGTAAATGAGATGGATGCCTACAAGATGGGAGCAGAGCCCTACTTCGCCGATGCAAAACTTGCCCTAGGGCAGCTCACCGAAGAGTTGAGAAAAGTGGAGTATGCCTCGTCGTACACCAATGAAATAGTGGATGCGAAAAAGGAGTGGGCAGAAGAGCTTCAGCGACTGTTCTCCTTGGAACCTGCCGCTGGCCTTGCTCAGTCGAGGGTGCTGGGAGTGCTGAACCAGGAACTTGTCGGCCCTAATTCGATAGTGGTGACCGCTTCAGGGAGCCTCCCTTCTGACTGCCAGCGGGTTTGGAATACAAACTCACACAACTCCTACCATGCCGAGTATGCATTTTCCTGCATGGGGTACGAGGTTGCAGGCGCCATTGGGGCAAAACTGGCAGAACCGGACAAGGAGGTCTACGCCCTTGTCGGTGATGGCGGCTTCTTGATGCTCCATACAGAATTGGTGACAGCCTTGCAGGAAGGGATCAAGATTAACATCGTCCTCTTTGACAATCATGGGTTCCAGTGTATCCATAATCTGCAGCGCAGTCAGGGTATTCCCAGTTTTGCCAATGAGTTCAGGGTAAGGGAAGGGGCGACTGCAAGACTGACAGGAGCCTGTCTCGAAATTGACTTTGCCGCCCTCGCAAGGGCATATGGGGCGCACGGGTATGAGGTTTCCACCATTGAACAGCTCAGGGAGGTCTTTACGAAGACTACAAGCTCTGAAAAGCTCAACCTCATCGACATCAAGGTCCTTCCGGGAACCATGACCGACGGGTATGAAGCTTGGTGGAGGGTAGGGACTGCTGAAGTCTCTCAGCACCCCTCTGTCGTTGAGGCTGCTCAGAAGATTAAGGAAATGTCCTCTACAGCAAAGCAGTACTAGGGTAAATGGGGCCTCTTGTACGGGGGGCCTAACGATACAAAAATTGATTTGGATGCAAAACTAGGAGATTGATGATGATCAACAGGAATGACATTAAACTTGCATGTGCGCCGATAAACTGGACCAATGACGATGCCCCAGACCTGGGGAAAGAGATTACCTACCAGCAGTGCCTGAGTGAGATGGCACTTGCCGGGTATCAGGGAAGTGAGATCGGGAACAAATATCCCCGTGATCTTACGGTATTGAAGAAAGCATTGGCCTTGAGAAATCTTGAGATATGCAATCAGTGGTTCAGTTGCTTTTTTACCACCCGACCAGAAGCCTTCACCATTGAGAAGTTCATCGAGACCCGTGACTTCCTCCATGCCCTCGGAGCAAAGATCATTGGCGTATGTGAAGTAGGGCTGAGTGTACAAGGCGATCTTTCAGCACCGCTGTATGAGAATACCCCGACCCTTACTGACGAGCACTTTGAGAAGATTGCCAGGGGCGTGGAGATTCTCGGTAAGCTTGCCCAGGAAAAAGGGATGACCGTTGCCTATCACCACCATATGGGTACGGGAATCCAGACCCTTGATCAGTACTCGCGCCTGATGGAGATGACCGATCCCAACTTGGTAAAAGCACTGCTTGATACAGGTCACCTCACCTATGCAGGGGAGAGTGCTGTCGCTGGCTTTGAGAAGTTTATCGACAGGACAGCTCATATCCATCTGAAGGACCTGCGCAGCAAGGTGCACAGTGAAGTTGGCCCTCAGCGCTACAGCTATGTAGGCTCGGTCATCAAGGGCGTGTTTACCGTCCCTGGTGATGGAGACATGGTGGACTGGGATGGGGTGTTCAAGGTAATCAAGAACAGCGATTACAAGGGTTGGATAGTAGTGGAGGCCGAACAGGATCCTTTCCTCTACGACCCCCTGGAGTATGCCCAGAAAGCTCGCGCTTTCATCAAGAAAGGTCTTGATATCTAGATTTGGAGGCGATTATGCTATTTTCCCTACATGGACTTCTTGTGAGATACTCCAATGTTGCCACCGACATATCCTGCGCAAAAAGCGCAGGGTATGATGCGGTGGAGCTGCACACCGACAAGCTTGATCGATACCTCGCTTCAGGCTTCACCGGAAAAGACCTGAAGACGATACTGGACAAGCATTCGATAGAGGTGAACTGTATCGATATCATCGGAGATGTTGAAACACAGGACCCAAAGAAGTTTGACGCTGTATTGGAAAAGGCTGCGACCTTGATCGATACTGCTGTACAGATCAACTGTCCAACCATACAGCTCAACGCCTTTATGGAACTCTCCGGAGCGTCGACCCAGGAGAATATTGAGCTTACTGCTAGAAATATCAGAAAGATCTGTGCTCTTGGACAAAAGAAGAATATCAGGTTCCAGTATGAAGGTGCGGCCTGGACTCCCATCCACTCACTTGAACACTACAAGATGTTGGCCCAAGAGGTTGCGATGCCCAATTTTGGCTTTGTCATCGACTTCTGGCACTTTTGGGCAAGCAGGGGAGGCACTCCCCAGGAGATTGCCAAGCTCGACAAGAACTTGATCTACGGCGTCCATATTGCCGATGGTTTCAGAGTCGGGGAAGGAGAGCCCTGGATCGACGAGACCCTCTTGAGGGGGGCCCTGCCCGGGGATGGGGAGGTACCTATCAAGGAGTGGATCGATGCAGTGAGGTCTACCGGATACGATGGATACTACTCAGGGGAGATCCTCTGTCATAAACTGTGGGAAGCTGATCTGTTTGATATAGCTCAAGATGCATTGCAACGAATGAAGACATATTTTTAAAAGAGGAAAGGTGCCATGTATAACGAAGAGAGACGACTTGATAGGCCCTATCGTTGGGCTATGATAGGTGGTGGCAGGGGCAGCCAGATCGGCTATATCCATAGGTCGAGTGCAAACCGCGATGGTAACTTCACCCTCGTAGCCGGAGCCTTTGATATTAATGCTGAAAGGGCTGTTGAGTTTGGTTCCAACATCGGTGTTGCTCCTGAGAGGTGTTATGCCGACTATAAGGTGATGTTGGAAAAAGAGAAGGAGAGGGAAGATGGGATCGAGGTCGTTTCCATAGCCACTCCCAACAAGTTCCACTACCAGATGTGCAAGGACTCCCTTGAAGCGGGTCTGCATGTAATATGCGAGAAGCCCCTCTGCTTTACCGTTGCAGAGGCAGAGGATTTGAAAAAGACTGCTGAAAAGCACAAGAGGATGATCTGTGTCACCTATGGGTACACCGGTCACCAGATGGTTCACCAGGCCCGTAAGATGATAGAGAATGGTGATATCGGGGAAGTGCGAGTCATCTCCATGCAGTTTGCCCATGGTTGGCACAACGAAGAGGTGGAAAAGAATGATCCCGGCACTAAATGGAGGGTCTCTCCCTCTGTGGTTGGACCTACCTATGTGTTGGGTGACATTGGAACACATAACCTCTACATGGCAGAGCTCATGGTTCCTGATTTCAAGATCAAGAAGTTGCTGTGCAGCCGTCAGAGCTTTATCAAAAGCAGGGCCCCTTTGGAAGACAACGCCTTTGTCCTGCTTGAACTGGAGGGTGGGGCGGTAGCCAACATGTGGGCCAGTGCGGTAAACGCAGGGTCTACCCATAACCAGAAGATTCGTGTAGTGGGGTCAAAGGCAAGCATTGAGTGGTGGGACGAGCACCCCAACCAACTCGCCTATGAGGTGCAAGGGGAGCCCAAGCGGATCCTTGACCGTGGAACCGGGTACCTTTACAGCGATGACTTCATGGTATCTATGGATAGGATTGGCGGAGGTCATGCCGAAGGGCTGTTTGAGTCCTGGGCAAATCTATACAACCAGTTCGCCTTTGCCATGGATGCTTTGGACAAGGGCGACACGAAGAGACTCGAAGCCATGGTATTCCCCGGCATCGATGCAGGGATAGAGGGCGTACGATTCCTTGAAAACTGTGTAGCGTCTGCTGATAACGGTTCTGTCTGGGTCGAGTACAAATAACAGAGATTCTTTGGAGTGCATAATGAGTATACCGTTGGGGATCGCGCCCTGTTCATGGGGAATAGAGGACATAACAGACAAGAACAACCCTTCTTGGGAAAGGGTTATGGACGAAGCCTCCAGGACAGGGTTCTCCGGTATTGAACTGGGCCCCTATGGGTTCTTTCCTACCGAAGCATCGCGCCTTAAGGGTATACTTGCCTCAAAGAAGCTGACCCTCACTGCCGGCACGCTGTATGACGACCTTTCTGCATCAGCAGATAGGGCCTACCTGCTGAATAAGACCCGAAGCATCTGCTCCTTGCTTTCCCAAGTGGAGGAAGATAGGGCTTTCCTGGTCATCATTGACGCAGTTAAGCCCGATCGGAACCTGAGCGCAGGGCATCCGGCAAGTGCAAAGCGACTGGAAGCAAAGCCTTGGAAGGCTATGATGGACAATGTTAGAGCGATAGCGCGTGTTGCCAGGGATGAGTTCGGCATCAGAGGTGTAGTGCATCCGCATGCTGGAGGGTATATTGAGTATCAGGATGAGACAGAGCGGGTTCTCCACGATATTGCTGACTCCCTTGTTGGATTGTGCCTGGACACAGGGCATCTCTACTATGCCGGCTCTGATCCATCAGAAAGCCTGATACGTTTCAGCTCGAGGCTTGAGTATGTCCATTTCAAGGATATTGATAGGGATGTATACAAAAAGGCATTGGCTGAAAAGCTGGGTTTCTTTGATGCCTGCAAGGAGCGCGTGATGTGTTCCATTGGCAAGGGGTGCCTCGATTATGGGGCAATATTCCGAGCTCTGGAATCTATAGGGTATCAAAACTGGGTAACGGTGGAGCAGGAGAGAGATCCCTTGGATACAGCAGGGGTTTTGGACGATCTTGCTGCAAGTTATGCGTTTCTTCTTGCTGCCATGCACAAAGGGTAGGGTGAGTGTTCACCTGTTTCTAGGAAACTGGCTCAATATTGGGTTCTGAAAAAAATGAAAACGTTTTTAACGGAAAATGTTTGACAAATGCAAAATGTAAGGTATAATATTAAATAAACAAACGTTTGGTATTGTTGAGTTGGATATTACTAATAGTAGTAGAGCCAATTTCAAAATGCCTCTACACGTGAATAAAGATGCAAAACATCCTGCA
>CAZPOJ010000179.1:0-5121 GCA_964588005.1 uncultured Sphaerochaeta sp. | reverse complement strand
GTCAACTCCTTAGCAGGGAGCCCGATTCGACCGCTCTCGCACCTCTCCAGAGTAATACATTCAACTATCAAGAATCTCAACAAGCAAAAGTAAAGAGCGGAGAGAGAGGGATTCGAACCCCCGGGGACTTGCGCCCCAACAGTTTTCAAGACTGCCTCCTTCGACCGCTCGGACATCTCTCCCTGAATCAAAGCCATGGCTAAAGCCCCGCAATTCACAATTTGCTTAGCTACCAATCGGTTTTTTACTATATTGAGTGCCTCCATCTTTGTCAAGCCACTATCAAGATCAATCCATCTTTCTTGACAGTGCTTCCCTATCTCGGCATCATGAAATCAAGATGATACCTCCTATTTTTTGGAAACGAAAGAAAAAAACTCCTCCTATGGTCTCAGAGGAGAGCGAACAGATACAACCAAAGCTTGCTACCCTGAAGGCTGGCAGGCTCGCCCAGTTGGCTCTAGAGCTCACCTCTAGCCTCATTGAAACGTTTGGCCCAAGGGTCGCTGGAAGCACAGCGAGCAGGGAGAGTGCCGCCCTCCTTGAAGAACATCTGAAAAAATACTGTACTACCACCGAATATCAGGAGTTTACCCTGTATGATCGCTCATACACCCTCTGGCTGAAGCTCATGATTGGTGTCTACCCGCTAGTTCTCTTGTTTCTCTGGTTTGGCCTGCCACTTTTAGGAACACTTATCTACTCATCCTTTTGTTTTTATGTCTATCGTGAGTTTTTGGTCTTCAAGCCATTGGGTGAACACCATACACCCTCTTCCTTGGGAGCTAACTGCCACGGTACTATCGAACCGGAAAATGAGGTTCTGCACACAGTGGTCTTCAGCGGACACCACGACAGTGCCCGTCTCTATCGGTACAACAAGCTCGATAGGAAATCATATTTCAAGAAGGTGCTTACTCCTTTTTTCCTTTTTTTCCTGTTGGGGTTTTCTTCAATTGTACAACTGCTTACCGAGATAGTGAGCTTGCGTCTCTTCTCCTTGAACCTGCCCCCCCTGGCAAACTTCATCCTCAACACTTTGCTTACCCTTGGCATCCCCTTGCTCTTGCCCTTACGTGATTTTGTGCTGGAAGAGGGATCACCTGGCGCCGGGGACAACCTCATCTCCTCAAGTATGATTGTCCAACTTGCAAGGTTCTTTGATTGGAAGAAAAAATGTGGACAACCTTTGATACATACCCGCCTGGTCTTCTGTTCCTTTGATGGGGAGGAGGTGGGACTTCGAGGTTCGCGCCACTGGTTTGATCATAACTTGGATCTACTTGAGGATCCCATCCACCTGAACTTCGACTCCCCCTACTATGAAGATGAGCTGACCTTTCTTGAGCGGGATGCAAATGGGTTGCAGAGCCTCTCTTCCAAGCTTGCCAGGGGCTGTGTCCAGATAGCCCAGGGCATGGGCTACCAGGCACAGAGTGCACCTATCCCCATCTTTGCCGGTGGCACCGATGCCGCCTCCAGTGCGAGGTGTGGTATAGACTCCACAACCCTTACAGCCATCGCCTGGGATGACCGCAGCAAGCCCGCTGTCTACCATACCCCGGACGACCTTGTCTCGGCGATAGAGCCCAAGGCTGTGGAGCACGCCATCTCCATAGCCATACGACTTGTAGAGCTTGTCGATAAGGACCAGCTCTACGAGGATAGTGATACACTATTTAAAGAGGATGACGAGGTGGACGAAGAGGGTCCAGACCTTAAGTTCAGCAAGTTTTCAATTCGGTGAAGAGTACCTGGTCGCGCCCGTTGGATAGCTCTGTCACCCCTTGTGAAACCTGTTCTTTTTCCGTGGTTGCAAGCGTTCCCTCAATACTCACCTCAGTAGCAAACTGCTCGTCAATGATCGCCGCATTTGACTCTATGAGTAGTTTTTTAATCGGTTCATACAAGTTATAGGATGTCGTTATGGAAAAGCTGCACTTTTCAATGAGCTCTTCGGTCTTGAGTACCTCCAAGACATTCTTGGCACTCTCCCCATAGGCCTTGACCAGGCCCCCTGTACCCAGCAGGGTCCCTCCAAAGTACCGTACAATGAAGATTGCCACATTGGTGATGCCGCTGCCCTTAAGGACCTCCAAGGCAGGCCTTCCCGCTGTGTTCCTGGGTTCGCGGTCATCGCTGTAGCTAAACTCATCCCCATGCTCGCCAACCACCGCTGCATGCACCACATGGTTCGCCCCAGGGTGTTCTGCCTTCAGGATATTGACCATCTCCTTTGCTTCTGTAAGGGAGGTGCAAGGAAGGGCTAAGGCGATGAATTTAGACTTCTTCACCTCCAGCTCTATCTGTGCACTCTCCAAGGGTACTCTCATTATTACCACCTGTGTCCGAAAAGATTATCCTGTTCCCTAGGGATCGTGGCAGCAAGAAGGGTTGCTGCCCTGTCCAGGGCTGTTCTTTCATCCTCGGCAAGATCTACCGACCGTGCTGCCAGGTTCTCCTCTAGTTGGGCTTTGTTCCTCGCTCCAAGGAGCAAAAGGTCACAGCCCTGGTCCATCGCCCACTTGAGGGCTATCTGAGCCATAGGACGCTGATGCTCGTGGCTCAGTTCTGCAAGTATACCATAGAGTGCCTTGTAGGTGGGGTAGGAGGTTTCAGAGAAGACGTAGAGATCGCTTCTCTTGTCATCAGGGCTGCTCAGATGCTTTCCATTGAGCAGCCCCAGGCCCAAGGGGCTGTAGCCCACCACCTTGATAGCCTTGTCTTTGCAGTAGGAGCGAAGGGCAAGCAGATCTCCTGCCCAGAGAAGCGAACAAGGGCTCTGTACGTACGAGATGGGGAACTCTGCAAACGAGGGGAGGATGGAGAGGGGGAAGTTGCTCAGACCCAAGGAGCGTACAAGCCCCTCCTCCTTGAGCACTGTCATGGCGGCAAGGATGGCCTTGAGGTCGAGGCTACTGCTTGGCCAGTGCAGGTAGAGGATATCCAGGTAAGGGGTGCAGAGCCTTGCGAGGCTCTTTTGCACATCCTTTCTGACAAGGGAGGGGCTCTTGGGCATTATCTTGGTAGCAATAGTGAGCTCTTCGCGCCCTATGGTGTTGGCGAACCTCCTCACTTGATGCCCTACGATCTGTTCGCTGCTGCCGTTTCCATAGGAAGCGGCAGTATCGAAGTGGCGTATGCCTTCTCGGAGGGCAGCATGCAGGACACGCAGGGAGTCCGACCTGCTTTGGCCATCCCAGAAACCAAAGGAGGGTCCGAACTGCCAGCATCCAAGGGCCAGCTCAAGATTCTTCATCTTCCTCGATGTGTACCTGCTTGTCGAGCATCACTTGTCCGTCGAAGATGAAGAAGCCTTCAAACTTTTTACCTTCAAGGGCCTGGGGCAACCAGTGAAGATCATCCTCCCACATCTTATCGTAGGGGATATCCTTGACGGGGCACCAGAAAGGCCTTGCTTCTTCAGTCTCGGCGGGAGTCCCGCTATAGGAGTCGGCAAAGAAGACATAGGCTCGCTCGGAGAGACCGTCCTTAAATTGGAAGTTGAGTTTTCCTACCATCCTGGGCTCATGGATATCAAGCTCGGTCTCTTCCTTGAACTCCCTGATGGCGGCCTCAGTTGCAGTCTCTGCAAGCTCGATGTGTCCACCAGGGGCATTGACCAGCCCTGTTCCCATTCCTTGCTTCTTGTCGATGAGCAACACTTGGTCCCCGTCAAAGAGGTAGGTAATGACACATACCTCCTGAGGATCCCAGAGGTCCCAGTCCATCTCGGCTACCGTGTCGGGGACAACCAGAACAGCAGGCTCTTCTTCAACTTGGATTTTTTTAGCTTGTTTCTCTGCTTCTGCAGCGGCTTCCTCAGGATGTGCCTTGTTGTAGCAGTCGGCGCAGGTGTTATCGTCATGGCCGATGATGTGGTTGAAATCAAGCCTTTCTCCACACTCTACGCAGTGGATCCTGAAGGGGAGGGCTTTCTTTCGGAGGAGGTAGAGAAGCCCGACACAGAGTGCAAACACAAGCCAGGCTAGGTTGTGGTTCATACCCCGTGACAGGATGGTTACGATACCCACCTCAAACACCAGGAGAATTGCTGCCAGATAGATGGTAGCAAACCGTTTTTTTTCCGTGCGGGGAATCTTTCTTTGGGTGAAATTAATCAGTAGGATGGCGATTAATGCCCACGTATAATACTTCTCTATGGTTTCTAAAATCATGAGACACAGGGTATAGTGCCCTAGGGTATTCGTCAAGCTTTGCTCTTGTACCCTCTTCGAATAATTCCGTTGATAGCAATAGGGATTTGAGGTAAGCTACCAGTGTACCTTAAGCAATGGAGGTTGCCATGATAGTAGAGGATGTAGCTAAGTACATCGACCATACGGTTCTCGCAGCGGATGCAACGCGCGAGAAGATAGAAAAGATATGTAAAGAGGCGCACCAGTGGAAGTTTGCTTCTGTTTGCGTGAATAGTTGTTGGGTTCCCCTTTGCGCCAAGTTGTTGGCAAAAAGCGAAGTCAAGGTCTGTACGGTTGTTGGGTTCCCCCTTGGGGCCATGGCTACAGAGAGCAAGGCCTTTGAGGCAAAGCGTGCTGTGACCGAAGGTGCAGATGAGATTGATATGGTCATCAATATCGGTTGGCTGAAAAATCATGATGATGATCTTGTGTTGGATGACATAGCAAAGGTAAAGCAGGCTTGTGGGAAAAAGATCCTGAAGGTCATCATTGAGACCTCCCTTCTTACCGATGAGCAGAAGGCACGTGCATGCCGTCTTGCAAAGACAGCCGGAGCTGACTTTGTAAAGACCTCTACAGGCTTCTCCACCGGAGGGGCAAAGGAGACTGACATTCGCATCATGCGAAAGGCAGTAGGACCTGATCTTGGGGTCAAGGCTTCTGGTGGAATCCACTCCTATGAAGAGGCAAAGGCGATGATCGAAGCTGGAGCAACCAGAATCGGCGCTTCCAGTGGAATAGCCATCGTAGAGGGGCAGAATGCCTCGAATTGATCCGCATGGTGAGGGAACTGATTTTCTCAAGAGCCTTGGTTTCCCCACCATAGACATCCACACTACTTTTTCTCACTTCGACTTTACCAAGCCTGGGCGCAGGGTCCTTCTGATAGGGCCCATGGGCTCGGGCAAGACTGAGTTTGCAG
>CAZPOJ010000178.1:0-5253 GCA_964588005.1 uncultured Sphaerochaeta sp. | reverse complement strand
CTACTCCGACGCCAACAACCTCTTAGTCAGCCTCTTCAGGCAGTGGAAGGTAGAGTCTGCTGGAATGAAGGCCCAGGACTTGGTCCTCTTGAGGACAAGGCCCTCCACTACCTGCTCCACTGTACTGAAGTTACCCCCGATGCGGTTGTTGTCATACGGGGTGAAGGCGGTGGCATAGTAGAGTGTCTTGGTCTCCCCTGCCTTGATGGTGATAGTGGTATCAGAGCCCATCAAGGTATCACCGGACTTTACCTGTTCAAGACCCGAGTAGAGATTGTTTGTCCCTGAACCACAGCTCAGTGAGTACTGCTGGCTCATACCCCCCGGGTAGAGGGACCAGGGGGTCTCGTTTCTACCGCCATAGTCAAACAGGAAGTTGTTGAAATTGATGGGAGCATCACCCTCTTCCAATGCTGCAGGACCTGGGAAGAAGGTAAAGTAGAGCATCTGCTGCCGGGGGTTTATCACACTGGCCCACCCCATGCTTGCAGTCTGGGGGACAACTCCTGAGATGAAGTCGCTCTTTCCGATAAGTGGGGGAACTTCAGACAGATCGACGGTCCCTCCCTCTTTGAGGGGGGCCTTCCTCCAGTCATCAAAGGTTGCATGCGGAGCAAGCCGTGTCGTAATACCGATGAAAGGACTCTCGTCCCCTGTTGTCCAAGACTCGGCACTGGCATTGAGCACACACCCCGACTCCAGGAACGGGGAGCCCAGCTCATTGTTCCATGTTGCATTGGCAATCAAGTCCTCGGTGCCGTTGTTTGTGATGATGCTCGCAGTGTAATGCACCGGCTGATTGGGAAGCAGCATGTCTATCTTGCGAACTTGCCACTTGGCCTTGCGGTTGCGCACCAGGCTCATCAGCCAAACCCCGCCAAACTCAGGGTCGGTTCCATAACGCTCCACCATCCAATACGAGGAAGCTGTGTATCCGTTGTGGTCCTGCTGATCTTCTTCGTTGGAAAACCCCATGCCATAGTTGGGAAAACTAAGATAGGAGCCAGCTCTCTGGTATAGAAAAGGACTATTCTTCCAGTACTGCGCATTTTCATCGCTGAACACAGAGGTACCGCTGCCCCTATAGTAGGGGAGCAGATGGGCGTTCATACGCCCTCCTGCGGGGGTGACGCTACTCAGCTCAAGGACCATTCCCCCTTGGTCTTCCACGAGAATCTGTATCAGATCATTGCTCAGAACTGTAGCGTTTCGACTCTCCCACAATCTCAATCGGCGAATATCCATCACTCTCTCCTCAATTCCCCTGAAAACAGGGTAGTAAAAATACCCCAACACAGTATACTGATATACGAAACATCGTCATAGTTCAAGGAGAAACACCATGATTTCCAAGAAGGACCAACTCTTCAACCTGACAACTGCCAACACTACCTATCTCTTTGCCATAACAGAGACAGGTCACCTTGAGCACCTCTATTATGGCAAAAAACTAGGAGAAGGGACAATCTCCCATGCAGCACTTGCAGAAAAAAGAAGCTTGAGTATCGGAACAGGAACTGCCTACAGCAGCGACAACCCGACACTTTTTCTAGGAAACCTCCGTATGGAGTATTCTACCATGGGAAAGGGCGACTGTAGAGAGAGCTTCATCGATATTGAGTACGGAAGAGGCATGCAGACCCTTGATTTCGTGGTAAAAAGCTACCGCATAATCCCTGGCAAGCCCAGGACCTTCAGCGGACTGCCCGAATCCTATGGTGATAAGAGCACCTGCACAACCTTGGAGATAACGCTCAAGGAGACAAGCCTGCCCATACGGCTCGTCCTTACCTACACAATCTTTGAAGATAGCGATGTCATTACACGCAGAGCTACTGTCTATAACGACAGCGACCGCATCATAACCATCCGCCACCTTGCATCTCTACAGCTGGACCTCGACGGTGACGGGTGGAACCTCACCACCTTCGACGGAGCCTGGGCACGCGAGCGCTACATGCACGAGCGCCCCCTCCAACCTGGCATCATCATCAACGACAGCAAGACAGGGGTGAGCTCAGCTGAGCACAACCCCTGTATCTTCCTCTCCAATGCTGGCGGCGAGTGTATTGCCACCAACCTCATCTACAGCGGCAACCACCGCGAGGTGGTGGAGACCTCCCCCTATGGGAAGATACGACTGCTCACCGGCATCAACCCAAGCCAGTTCAGCTGGGAACTCACCCCCCAGGACCGCTTCCAGAGCCCTGAGGCCATCCTCACCTACTCCCCTAGGGGTATGAACGGTGCAAGTCAGAACTTTCACCACTTCATCAACAACCATATCGTCAGAGGTGAGTGGAAGTTCCGTGAAAGACCGGTCCTGGTAAACAACTGGGAGGCTACCTACTTCAACTTCACCGAAGAGAAGCTCATAAGCCTCGCCCGCCAAGCCTCTGCCCTGGGGGCCGAGCTCTTTGTCCTCGACGACGGGTGGTTCGGCATTCGCAATGACGATACCACCAGTCTGGGCGACTGGACAGTGAACCCCAAGAAGCTTCCCTCGGGCCTGGGTGGCCTTGCCCTGGAAATCCATCGGGTGGGCATGATGTTCGGCCTCTGGGTAGAACCTGAGATGGTCAACGTTGAGAGCCAGCTCTACAAAAGGCACCCCGAATGGATGGTGGCAATCCCTGGACGCAAGCCCAGTGTGGGGCGCAACCAGTACCTGCTCGACCTGACCCGGGGAGATGTTCGTGACTACCTGTTCACCACCCTTTCAGATACGTGGCACCTCGCTGATGTAAACTACATCAAGTGGGATATGAACCGAACCTTCAGCGATATCTACAGTGCAAACCCAGAGATTAAAAACCATGGAGAGTTCCTCCATCGGTATGTGCTGGGCTTGTATGAACTGCTCTCTCGCCTGGTCACAGCCTTCCCCAACGTCCTCTTTGAATCCTGTGCCAGCGGAGGCAACCGCTTTGACCTGGGCATGCTCTGCTTTATGCCCCAGACCTGGACAAGCGATAATACCGACGCCTTGTGCCGGCTCTATATCCAGGAGGGGACCAGCTGCGGCTACCCCCTGTCGACCATGGGCAGCCATGTAAGCGCCTCGCCAAACCACCAGACGCTGCGAAGAACAGATTTGGAGTCCCGCTTCAACGTTGCAGCCTTTGGGGTGCTTGGGTACGAACTGGACCTGACCAAACTCAATCGCCAGCAAAAGGAGGCAGTAAAGGCGCAGATCAGCTTCTACAAGGCACACCGTGCCTTGTTGCAGTTCGGCACCTTTACCCGCGTCAAACTGGCGAACAGCCCATCAAACCATGTTATCTGGGCTGTAGCCAGCAAGGATAGGAGCGAGCTGTTGGTGCTGTTTGCACAGAAACTCAACCGGAGCAATCCTGGCAGTGACCGCCTGAGGATCGAGGCAGTCGACCTGAAGGCGACCTATGAGGTATTCCCCCGCCAGCAGAAGATCGACATCAGGACCTTTGGAGACCTGGTTAACCGCATCAGTCCTGTAACCATCTCAGAGGGAGGCTTTGCCCAGGATACCCTGAGCAAAGCCCTTTCGCTGGACAGTGAAATCGAACACTACCGGGTAAGCGGGGAGCTGCTTGCCCATGCAGGGATCATGCTCAACCAGCAGTTCGGAGGAACCGGGTATGACGCAGAAACCCGAGTACTGGGAGATTTCGGAAGCAGGATCTATGTCTGCAAGAAGATCGACTAGAAATCAGCCTTTTGGAAACGCTATTGCCCCAAAGAGGCCCTTAGCGGTACTATACAGGGATGAAAACACAACTCATCTATATACAAGAGAGCGCAGCTGCAAAGAGCGAGAATCATGCGTATATTCTCCAATGTCAGGCTGTGCGCAGAAGTGTCTTTGTCGAAGGACAGGGCGTCCATGAAGAGGTTGACTTCGACGGTAAGGACACCTCTTGTGCCCACCTTCTGCTCTTGCTTGACGACAAAGCCGTGGGAACCTTGAGGATTAGAAAGACAGGCGAGGGGACCAAGCTTGAGCGCATCGCTGTCCTGGAGGGGCATAGGGGCAAGCAGTTCGGCAAGCTGCTGGTAGAAAATGCCCTTGCCCTGGTAAGTGGAAACATTTACTTGCATGCCCAGACAAGAAGCAAAGGGTTTTACCTCAATGTCGGCTTTGTCATTGAGGACCCGACTGTCTACCTTGAAGACAACATCCCCCACGTCACCATGATCTGGCCCAAAGGCCAAGGAGTCGCCTCTTGCGCCATCACAACACTATCGTAATAGCAGGAGCTGGGGTGTTCGGCACAGCTATGGCCGAACGCCTCTCCTGGAACACCAAGAACACTGTAATCCTCTGGAGCATCGAAGAGGATGTAGTCCTGGATATCAATCGCAACCACCGCAATACCAAGTATTTCCCCACGCACTTCCTCAATACCAGCATCAGGGCAACAGGGGACAAGGCAGTTTTCAGCTCAGCTGACTGCATCCTCCTGGTCATCCCCTCCAAGGCCATCCTCTCATTTGCTGAGGAGATAAAGCCGATAACCAAAGAGGAGTGCATGGTCATCAACCTTGCAAAGGGGATGAGTGAGGAAGGGGCCTTCATCACCGAACAGATCCCCTTCAGAAGGACTGCCAGTATGAAGGGCCCTACCTTTGCCATCGAGGTACTGCACGGCCTGCCCTCCGCCTTCACCTTTGGAGGGACAAGGGAGGACTACCAAGACTTCAAGAGTTTCATCCTCCCTGAGACAGGGCTCTACCTGGACTACACCCAGGATATCCGCTCAGTCGAGCTGATGAGCATCCTGAAGAATATGTACGCTATTGCCATAGGCTTGGTATCAGGGAGGTTCAACTCCCCGAATGTCGACTTCCTCATCTACACCAAGGCAGTCAACGAGATGAGGCGGTTCCTCTCCCTTTTCGAGTGCGAGACCGAGACGATCTTTCGCTACTGCGGTATCGGGGACCTGGGCCTCACCAGCCTCAACGACCTCTCGCGCAACCGCACCTTGGGCCTCTTGATGGGCAAGGGGTTCTCGATGGAAGGTGGCGAGAAATCAACAACAGTGCTGGAAGGCAGCAGAACTGTAAAGCTTATGGGAGAGATGACACGCGAGAAAGAGGTCAGTGAGCAGTTTCCCCTTGTCCAGGCGCTCTATCGCCTAATGTATGAAGGAGAGAGCCTCAACGAGTATATGCAGGCGGCCTTCAGCTAACAGGAAGTTCTCAGCAAGATACTACCCAAACAGCTCCTCCTTTTAGTATACTAAGGGGAGGAGGTACCATGAACAAAGCAAA
>CAZPOJ010000177.1:0-5258 GCA_964588005.1 uncultured Sphaerochaeta sp. | reverse complement strand
AAAAATTTGTTCGCTAGAATCTAGACATTCCTACGTAACTATTTGTATTATAACATATAAAGTATTTGTTTACAATGGCTAACACTTTAGTGTGACGCACCGTACCTCAAATTGGGCATTAATCCCGATAGTTTTGATGGGTTTTGCTAAGGAGCAAGCCGTTTTGTACATACGTAATACAATAGGCTCGTATCACAGCTGTTTTCCAGGCACAGTCATTGTCACTTTTGTAACCACCTACGGTGATGAAGCAAAACAATCTATTGCATGTGCTATTCTTCTTCTAGCAAGGAGGCTCCTGACGAAGCTCGAATCGGTGATGATTCCTCTCTTTTACATTTGGAAGAGTAAAATAAGGGAGGGAGACTACTGGGTATGAACTGAAAAGGATTGCCTACCCTCTGAATTGACGGAAGGAAGGCAATATGGTGAGATTTGAGACGAAAGTATTCTCTTCATCCGGTCTGGATACGACAATCCTTATGGTTTCACCCATTGCAATGGTCTTCTTTGGAATCTTCGTCAGCATCTTTGTCTTGTCTATCTTCTTGAGCAGGGGTGGAGGGTTTAAAGCCCTCTTATGCTGAAGACCGGTGTCCTCAATACTCTTTCGGTATTTCAGGCTTCAAAGAGCATTTCTTGTTTTTCCTGTCGGTCCAGACTAAAAACCTCTTGCAAGATGAAGGGGGTACTCATAGCTACTCCTCTGAAGACCTTTATCTCTCGCATCAGATATGATAGCACTGTACAGAGTGTTTTACAAAAAGAGGCCGCTAGTACTTGTAGCGGAGGTGCCCGCTACAAGTACCCTGGAAGTATGCTACTTCACTGAACTAAAGCCACCTCTGATCACCCGTGAATCGTTGACTACGATAACAGCTCCAGCATACGTATTGTCTATGATGGTTTTGGCTGTGTTTATTTGTTTGCGTTTGAGAAATAACAACAACAGATCACGCTCTCCGCTACGGCCGGTACCCTTTAGTACCGTTACTCCAAAACCACTATCCCGTAATATAGTAGCAAGTTTCTTGCTCTCTTCAGATTCAGGAACAACAATTTGAATTGAACTCAGCCCGAATGCCAGCTTGTCTTCAAACCAGGAGCCCAGGTAGTTACCAACTGAAAAGGCTAAGGCAAAGACCAGCATCCGTAAAGGATCGTCCTGGAACCCTTGCAATACGGTTCCTGTAATGACGAGCCATAACAGCACATCAAAAAAAGCAAGGATCGTACCTTTTATTCGCTCCCCACGATTAATAAGCACCATACGTATTGTAGATACTGTTACTTCAAGAATTTTACCAAAGAAAATAACGAAGTATATACCAATTCCCATGTTTTGCAAAAAACCCATATCAAATCCTCCTATAGCCTATCGCCAGTATAGTCATTTCTATGGGGACTTGATAGGGAATCTCCCAAGTCTATGGCAGGGAACTCGTGGTTGTAGGGTTGAGAGGAGTTTTGAGTGATCAGGGTCTATATCGCTATATAAATGGGCTTTTACATAGCAACGAACCCTTTTTCTTAGGTATGTTTCACCCTTACACGTTCAATGTTCCAGGGTGCATAGTCCTCTGTTCTTTAACCTGCAAACGCTTGCATATCATCAATTGTCGTCTCGGTTATACGTTTCACTCTTGTTCCAAGGGGGATCTTCTGCCATGGTGTAAGAACGACCTAAGGCTCTGGAGAGACTCATGAAGATCAAGCATGAAAGACCGGATTATGTGACAAGGTTTGTAAAGCCAAAAAACACTGAGATCAAGCACATCAATGGTCGCTGGTACCTCTACGAGCGTGCCACCAAGTACAACCCGGAAACTGGCAAATCAACCAAGGTATCGGGTAAGATGCTGGGAACCATCACCGAAGAGGGCTTTGTCGAGAAGCGGGGCTCCCGTTCTCCTGGTGAGGTGGTGGAGCTTGGTGCTACTCAGTATTTCTATGAGGAAAGCTCCTTGATGCGTGAAAAGCTCAAGGAGTTCTTCCCGGATGTCTGGCGCGAGATACTGTCGGTCACCATCATCACTCTTGTCCATGAAAAGTCTCTGCGAAGGTGCCAAACACACTATGAGACAAGTATCCTCTCTGCCATATTTCCGCGTCTAAAGCTCTCCCCTGCAAGCCTTGCAACGCTACTCAGTCGTATTGGACGCGATCAGCAGAACATGAGGGCTTTCATGCTCTCCCTGTCAGAGACAGGAGAGTATCGTATGGCTGTTGATGCTCACCGCCTGCTCTCAGAAGAGGCCGCTGCCAGAGTAGAGGTGGGCACCTTTGCTCTAAGGACAAGCCAACTGGAATTGGACCCAGAGCAGGTATACACCATCTACAAGCAAAAGGATGCCATCGATCAGCTATTCACCACATTCAGTTGCAGATCAGATCTTGATGCCACCTATATGAAGGGCGACTACTGCGAGGAAGGGTGGCTCTTCTTGAACCACCTCTCCATGATGATGGGCCTTGATGCAATTGCCTCCCTGGCTTTGACAGAGGAGATCACCTTTGATGACTTTATCCAGGGGATGCGTAAGATCCACGCTGCCAAGCTCGAGGGGAAATGGTATCAGGCAGAGATTCCTAAGGGGGTGGGCTCGATGTGCTCGCTCCTGGGAATAGAGCTCAGCCCTATCGGGGAGCTCATCCCCTAAAAGTGAAGTAGTCCTTCTATTTTCCCTGTTCTCATGTTTCTTGAGATCTTCTCGTTATTCTTGGGGGCTTCCCCTTTTCCTCCTTGCATAGAGAGTCGTGTGCTGGTATCGTTGGAGAAAGCAAGAACATGATTTGTTCCAAATCGAACAGGACATGCTCGCTTGCACTAGAGAGGACTAGGGGAGATATGGTGAATAGAGCTGATGGCAGATTCAATTTCCAGCAGAAGCTTGCCTTCGTAGTCTTGCTTCTGTTCCTGGCAAGTTTTTTCTTTCCGTTCTACCTTGCCCGTGCAAACAGGGTCGCCGAGGATATTCCCATAGGCCTGTTTTCCTTGAGTGCACAGTGTCTTTTGTTATTGATGTTGCCCCCGCTGCTAATTATCTTCTATGCATGTATGCGAAAGGGGAAACTAACAGAGACTTCTCTCACCCTTGCTGGGATCTTGGGCCTACTCTTCCCCCTGATGGTTCTTGCCATAGTAGGGCCGGGGATCAGCGAATCCTTTGGTCCGTTGGCGCGATACAGCCCGGCCTCCGGGATGTACCTCTACCTGACAGCGGTGATAATAATGTTTTTAATGAAGCCTAGGGTCACCTTGTATGACGTGGGTGGCTTAGTCTTTGTTGTTGCTGCACTTCTGTTTATGGCTTCTAAAGGTTCCTATGACAGGCTAGGAATCGTGCTTGAGGGACGAAACCTAGGAAATCGCATCATCCAAGAGGTGTTTGCACACATCCGCCTAACCTTCATCAGCCTCGGTATCAGCATGGTGATAGGCATACCTCTGGCATTGGCTAGCTTTCAGAGCCGACGTGCCAAGAAATTCATATTTCCCTTTCTCAACATCCTGCAGACCATCCCCGGCATCGCCTTGCTGGGCCTCTTGATAACCCCGCTATCGACGCTGTCGCGGACATTCCCCTTGTTGCGCGAGATGGGCATCAAAGGTATTGGCAACACCCCTGCCATCATAGCGTTGAGCACCTACGCCCTCTATCCCATCATCAGGTACAGCTACACCGCCTTCACCAGTATTGATGCGTCTGTCATCCAGGCAGCAAAGGGGATGGGCATGAACCCTATGCAGGTTTGGAGGATAGTGCGTTTTCCCTTGTCCGCCCCGGGCGTCTTACAAGGAGTTCGCGTCGCGCTGATCCAGACCATAGGCAATGCGACCCTCGCCAAGCTTATTGGAGGCGATGGCCTTGGGGTACTGGTATTCGAGGGCCTTGGCCAGGCCTCGGTGGATATGGTACTGCTAGGCATGCTGCTGATCATCGCCTTGACTGTTGTCAGCGACCGTATTTTCCAAATATTCATACCCTTGGTTACACCCTCGGCCCTGCGAGGGAAGGCGGTGGGAAATGGATAAGCAAGAGAGAGGAACTACCCCCATGAAAGAGAAGCATAAGCACCCCATTCTACACAATACCCACACCTTTCTCACCGCAGAGCACCTTGAGGTCTACTATGGGGATATTGTTGCATTAAGCGATGTGACGCTTGCCATCCCTGCCAACAGGGTGACGGTGCTCATCGGTCCCAGCGGTTGTGGGAAATCGACAACCTTGCGCTGTATCAACGCCTTGGTCAAACTCGATGGTGGTAGCATCAAGTACGAGGATGAGGCTATACAGGGTTTGGATGAGACCGACTTGCGTAGGAGTATGGGCTATGCCATCCAGTCGGTGGGCCTGATGCCCCATCTGACTGTAGAGGAGAACGTCGACCTAGTGCCTCGTCTGTTGGGGTGGCCAAAAGCTTCCAGAGGGGAGCGAGTGGAGAAGTTGCTCTCCCTGGTACGTCTTGAGCCTGAGATCTACAGTAAAAAGTACCCCCATGAACTCTCAGGAGGGGAGGCTCAGAGGATCGGCTTTGCCCGTGCCTTGGGAGCAGACCCTCCCATGCTGCTTATGGACGAGCCCTTTGGGGCTGTGGACCCGCTCAACCGTGAACAGTTGCAAGATGAGTTTATCCGCATCCAGCGCCAGCTCAAGAAGACGGTAATTTTTGTCACCCACGATATGGATGAGGCCATCAGGCTGGCGGACTATCTGGTCATCATGAAGGATGGCAAGATAGTGCAGGCCGACACCCCAGAGAGAATCCTCTCCCACCCTCATGATGAGTTTGTCCAACGCTTCCTCGGTCCGGATCGCGCGTTGCAGCTGTTGACGCTTTTTACCGCGGACCAATGGATGGAAGATGCCCTCAGTGGAGCTGATGAGGGGACTGAAACAACCCTTGAGGAGTGTATCAACCAGACCTACTGGCAGCTCAACGCCCAGGGGGAGCCTATAGCCGGGTATGCCAGGGCGGGGGAGAGGGTCATCAAGCGCTCCATTACCCATGCTTCTCATATCGTACAGCAGTACTCCTCTCTAAAGGAGTGTGTGTCAAAGATCCTCAACCTGGGTCTTCCCTCCGCTGCTGTCGTTGATGGAGACGGAAGGCTGTGCGGGGAGGTACGATTTGAAACTATCCAGAAAATCAGCAGGGGTTGATCTTGCAAAAAGAGTCTGGTTACTGGTACTTCTAGGTGCCTTGCTCTTGGTGTTTATCCTTTCTGAACAGGTGCAGACCAACCTGCTCTC
>CAZPOJ010000176.1:0-5260 GCA_964588005.1 uncultured Sphaerochaeta sp. | reverse complement strand
ATAAAACTAGAATACAAGTACGTCAATTATTAATTCAATAATAATAAATCTATTATTTATCTATGATTTAAATAACATATAAATATTGCTTAAAGTTGTTAATATGGGCAATTATATAGTATAAATGCCATTTTTGTTCTTCTAATAAAAAATGAAAATAATTCTTGACAAACTAGAGAACTGAAACTAGTATACAAGTATTACTGAAAAGTAAACTATTTTTTTAGTTAAGGAGAAGATTATGAAGAAGATTGTAATTATTGCTCTTACCCTTCTTATGCTGGCAATGCCGTTGTTTGCTGCTGGCACGAAAGAAGCAGCTCAGGATGACGGGAAAGTTACTATTACGTGGTGGGCATTCCCTACATTTGGTCAGGATGCAGGCCAGCCTGTCGGCACCTATGAAGCGGGTATCATCAAAGCCTTTGAAGCAGCCAACCCCACTATCAAGGTTAAGCTTGAGACCATTGACTTTGGTAGCGGTCCCCAGAAGATTATCGCAGCTATCGAAGGTGGGACAGCACCTGATGTCCTCTTCGATGCTCCGGGTAGAATCATCGAGTACGGAAGAAACGGCAAGATGGTCTCCCTTGATGACCTTTTTACCGATTCCTATAAGAAAGATGTAGGCAATGCCGAGCTGCTCGCGGCTTGTACCGATGGTAAGACTGCATGGATGTACCCTCTCAGTGTCTCTCCCTTCTACATGGGAATTAACAAGGAGATGTGGGAAAAAGCAGGTGCTCTGCAGTATGTGAACCTTGAAGGCGATCGCACTTGGACCACTGACAACTTCATCAAGGCTATGGAAGCTTTGGGTGCATATGGGAAAAAAGGTATCTCCGTCTACTGTGGTGGACAGGGTGGAGACCAGGGAACCCGTGCTCTGGTGAGCAACCTCTACGGTGCAACTATCGCTGACGGTTCACGTTATACCATGAACAGCCCCGAAGGTGTAAAAGCTGTCCAGTTGCTCAAGGACCTCGTGGACAAGGACGCCATCGATGCTGGCCTGAGTATCGCTGCAGCCGAAGAACTTCAGCTTTTTGCACAACAGCAGATTGCTGCTACCATCTGTTGGGGTACTTCCAATGCAAAGAACTATGCATCTGATGATTACACCCAGGTGTCAATTCCTTTCCCCAGCAACGATGGAGTTCCCTCCCTCGAGTATCTGGTAAACGGCTTTGGTATCTTTGACAACAAGGATCAGGCCAGGGCAGAGGCTGCCAAGAAATTGGTGACCTTTATCTGTGATGATCCTGCATGGGGCCCCAAGAACGTCGTACAGACTGGTGCTTTCCCCGTTCGCGCATCCTTTGGTGACCTGTATCCTGGAAACGCAGAGTATAAGTTGCTCTCCTCCTGGAACAAGTACTATGGTGGCTACTACAACACCATGCCTGGTTTTGCAGCAATGAGGACCGAGTGGTGGAATATGCTCCAGAGTGTGTTCACCGGTGAAAAGACAGCTGCGAAGGCTCTTGCCGATTATGACAAGAACGCTAACGCCATTTTCTAAACTGATAGTGAAGTTCCTCCCCGGGGGTAACCTTGGGGAGGTTTTCTCTGTTCCCAATAGGATGCTATATGAGATTAAAGACAAATAAGCATGGTGTAAGCCATGCGGTACAACGGCAGACAGACAGGACTTCCTATCTGTTTCTCCTGCCTATGATGCTATTCTTCCTTGGTTTTGTCATCGTCCCTATGGGGATGGGATTATTTACCAGTTTCTTCAACTATACCATGAGCTCATTTGATTTTATTGGATTGAAGAATTACAGTGAGTTGCTCAGCGATCCAAAGTTCCAGCGATCATTCCGCAACACCTTTTTTCTTGTCGCCGTATCAGTGCCTCTGGTGGCGATCTTCTCCATATGGGTGAGCTCCCTTATTTATGACAAGTCTGCATGGGTAACCTCTACCTTCAGAGGGATATTCTACCTCCCTGTTGTCACCGGAACGGTGGCAGTCGTTGTCGTATGGAAATGGATTTTCGACAAGTATGCCGGTATCCTCAACTACGTGTTTGTGAACATGGGGATCATCGAAAAGAATATGGACTGGCTTGGCAACAAAAACACTGCTATCTGGTGTATTCTCGCAATCCTTTTTACTACCAGTATCGGACAGCCCATAGTCTTGTACATCTCTGCCTTGGCTAATATCGACTCATCTATCCTGGAAGCGGCTGAAGTCGATGGAGCGGGCAAGCTGCGTGTCTTCTGGCAGATCAAATGGCCGTCCATCATGCCAACAACCCTCTACGTGATAGTTATAACTACGATCAACAGCTTCCAGTGCTTTGCCTTGATCCAGTTGCTGACTTCAGGAGGACCGGTCTATTCGACCAGTACCATCATGTACTACCTCTACACCAATGCATTCTCTCTTTTCAGGTATGGGTATGCAAATGCCATGGGTATGGTCCTTGCCCTGATCATCGGGTTCTTTAGTTTTCTGCAGTTCAAGTTTATTAAGTCCGACATGGACTACTGATGAGGGGATACAATGATTGAAAATAAAAAATCCGTCTATAAGTCGGTGATGATGATACTCCTGGTCTTGGTCTCGCTGCTGTTCATCTTTCCGTTCTACTGGATTATTACCGGAGCGTTCAAGTTGCAGAAGGTGGCAATTCAGATGCCGCCCCAGTGGTTTCCACTCAATCCAACATTCGCCAACTTCACCGAGCTGTTCATCAACCCCGCAGGGAGATGGTTCTTCAACAGTGTCTTCATGTCCGTCATGTCGATGCTTCTGGTATGTCTTACCGCTGCCATGGCTGGTTATGTCCTTGCCAAAAAACAGTTTACCGGTCAGGCAATTGTCTTTGGACTTATCGTTGCAGCGATGGCCCTACCCAAGCAGGTTGTGCTTGTTCCCTTAGTGCGCATCATGAACTCCACAGGGTTGTACAACAGTGCCTGGGCTGTAATCCTACCCGCTGTTGGATGGCCGTTTGGGGTGTTTCTTATGAAGCAGTACTGTCAGACCATACCCTCGGAGATTCTCGACGCCGCACGCATCGATGGGAGCAATGAGTGGACAACCTTTGTCCGTATAGTGACACCCATCATAAAGCCGGCGTATGGAGCCTTGGCTATCTTTACCTTCATAGCAACCTGGAATGATTACTTCCTCCAGCTGGTTATGTTGCAAAGCAGGTCAAAGCTCACCATCGCCTTGGGAGTAGCCACCTTGCAAGCTGAGATGGCAACCAACTATGGGGTAATTATGGCTGGTGCCGCCCTGGGTGCCCTACCCATTGTTACCATCTTCCTCCTGTTCCAGAAGAACTTTGCCAGTGGGATCACCATGGGTGCGGTCAAGGGTTAGGCAAACAGGCCCAAGAAACAGAGAATAAAATAGAGCACAAAAGTAGAAAATACCAAACTGAACAAAGAGAAGGCATCTCCAGAGAGAAGATGCCTTCTCTTTGCCGTTTCTTGGTGAATAACCATCCAGTCGTTAAAGAGAGAGCCTCAAAAGATATGAAGCAAGGACCCATAGGTCTTTTACCTTGCCTCGCGTTCTTTGATGGCTGTATACTTTGATTACCAAATACAACGGAGGCATCCATGCAGTTCACCTATCATATCCCCACAAAAATAGTTTTTGGAGTTGGTTCGCTCGATCGTTTGCACCAGGAGCAGCTTCCCGGCAAGCGGGCGCTCATCGTCATCTCGGCGGGTCGATCCACTAAGGACTATGGCTACCTTGCACAACTGGAAGAACAGCTTAAGAAGGCTGGAGTCAGCTCTGTTCTTTTTGATAAGATCCTACCCAACCCTGTCAAGGAGCATGTGATGGAAGGGGCTTCTCTTTGCAGGAAAGAGGAGTGTGACTTTGTCATCGGACTGGGAGGAGGCAGCACCATCGACTCTGCAAAGGGTATTGCTATCATGGCTACCAACGAGGGTGACCTCTGGGACTACATAGGAGGTGGCAGTGGCGAGGGTAAAGCGGTACCCGTCTGGCCGTTACCGATTGTTGCCATCACAACCACAGCTGGCACGGGCACCGAGGCTGATCCTTGGCTGGTCATCACCAAGTCTGATACAAACGAGAAGATAGGGATGGGCTATGAGGGCACTTTTCCTGTCCTGAGCATTGTCGATCCCCTGCTTACTTTGAGTGTACCTCCCCACCTCTCTGCCTACCAGGGCTTTGATACCCTGTTTCACAGCACGGAAGGCTACATCAACAAGACAGCGTATGTGCTCAGCGACATGTACTGTCTTGAAGCTATCCGCCTCATTGGCAAAAGTCTTCCCAAGGTTATCGCTTACGGCTCTGACATCCAAGCACGAGAGGATGTCTCCCTGGCCAATACCATCGCAGGTCTTGTGCAGTCGACCTCCGGGTGTACTTCATCGCACTCCCTTGAGCATGCCATGAGTGCCTACTATCCCGCTTTGCCCCATGGTGCTGGCCTTATCATGATCAGCCTTGCCTATTACACCCATTTTGCCAAGGTTCATGCTTGTGACGAGAGGATGGTGGCCATGGCAAAGGCTTTGGGAAAAGAAGATGCTACAGAGGGTATGGATTTTGTGACTGCCTTGGCTGCCCTGCAAAAAGCCTGTGGTGTCGATCAGCTGAAGATGTCCGACTATGGCATCAAGGAAGATGACCTTCCCAAGATGGTACAGAATGCACGGGAGAATATGGCAGGGCTGTTCATGGTAGACCCTGTAGTGCTCAGCGATGAGGATTGCCTAGCGATCTACACGAATTCCTATAGGTAAGATGAAGAATCCTTGGAGTGAAGAGCAACAACTTTTCTCCAAGGGTTTTATTGATGTTTAGCTTCGCTGTTTGATATTGCCTAATCAGTCGAAGTGGTTGGCCCGAAAATTCGTTCTTCGGTGCGAGTTAGGCAATCAGAGAAGAGGCATTTTTCCGACCCTTCTCTTGCTTGTGCCCCGTTGGGGGCTACCCCAGAATCTCTTCTTGCCGATCTAGAGACCCTGAGATTTCTTTTCGAAGCCCTTTGTGTACGTGATCTTAAGGTATATGCTGAAGCAAATGATGCTAAAGTGTTCCACTATCAAGACTATAACAATAATGAGATAGATGCCGTTGTAGAAATGCCCGACGGCTCCTGGGGAGCCTTCGAGATTAAGCTCGGTGCCAATCAAATTGATAATGCAGCAAAAACCTCATACGAATTAAGGCAAGCATTGAGCAAAACCCTAAGGGAAAACCTCCAAAGATCCTTTGTGTTATATGTGGATTATCCAATGCAGCATAT
>CAZPOJ010000175.1:0-5279 GCA_964588005.1 uncultured Sphaerochaeta sp. | reverse complement strand
GCCGAGTCGGTACTGCATGCACAAAGGGTCGTTCTGAAGTTCGCTACAGCAACGCAAAGCCTTATAAGCAGAAGGGGACAGGTAATGCTCGTGCCGGTGACAAGAAGTCACCGATTTGGGTCGGTGGTGGAACAATGTTCGGCCCCAAACCCCGCGATTACAGCTATGTGCTTCCCAAGAAGGTAAAGCGTCTTGCTATGAAGAGTCTTCTCTCCCTGGGGATCCAGGAAGAACGGCTTGTTGTTGTTGAGGATTTCACTACAGACAGTGGTAAAACCAGGGATCTGAGTGCGATCATCAAGAACTTCGTTCAGGACGAAACAAGAACAATTCTCATCCTCAAGGATGATGATGTAATGATGCGCCGTGCTGCGAAAAATATTCCGTACCTGCGTGTCCTTTCCTACAACAGGCTTTCCGCTAAGGAACTCCTGTATGGAAGAAAGGTCTTGGTTCTGGAAACCGCCGCCAAAAGTCTTAATGACTTCTACGGCGATAAATAAGGGGACCGGAGATGAGAGCAGACCAATTGATAATTGAACCTGTCTTGAGTGAGAAAACCAATATCGCTCGTGAAGGTGAGATAAAGAAGTACACATTCAGAGTCCATATGGACGCAAACAAGTTTTTGATCATGTCAGCTGTTAAGGAGCTGTTTGGTGTAGAACCTGTTAAATGTAATGTGATGATCGTAAAAGGCAAGCCTAAGTTTTCACGCGGTAAGGGTGGCAGCATCCTCGGTAACACCGGTGACTGGAAGAAGGCTGTCGTAACCTTGGCCAAAGGTGATAGCATCCAGGCCATCGAAGGCGTATAAGGAGAAGTTGGAATTATGGCTCTAAAAACTTACAAGCCAAACACTCCCGGCCTTCGCCAGAAGACCACTTTGGTCTTCAGCGAGCTGACTGCTAGTAAGCCTGAAAAGTCACTTACCACCGGTTTGAACAAAAAAGCCGGACGTGACTCTAATGGGCGCATCAGCGTTCGCCGTAGAGGCGGTGGCCACAAGCGTAGTTATCGGATTATCGATTTCAAGCGCGACAAATATGGTATTCCTGGGACTGTAAAAACCATTGAATACGATCCAAACCGCAGTGCTAACATCGCTTTGGTATTTTATGCCGACGGTGAGAAGCGCTACATGATCGCCCCTAGGGGTTTGACTGTTGGAACATCAGTGATCTCTGGTCCTGAAGTACCCATCGCAAGTGGTAATGCTCTTCCCTTGAAGAATGTTCCCCTTGGATTGTCAGTACACAACGTCGAACTGACCCGTGGCCGTGGTGGACAGCTTGTCCGTTCCGCTGGCCTTGGTGCTACCGTGGTTGCCAAGGAAGGTGATTATGTCACTCTCCGTCTTCCTTCCGGTGAAATGCGCATGGTGTTTGGTGAGTGCTACGCTACCCTCGGGCAGCTTGGCAATGAAGATCATATGAATGTTACTCTTGGTAAGGCTGGTGCTAGTCGCCACCTTGGAAGAAGGCCTAAGGTACGAGGTGTTGCAATGAACCCTGTCGATCACCCACACGGTGGTGGTGAAGGTAAGACTGCAGCTGGACGTAACCCTGTTACCCCCTGGGGTAAGCCGACTAAGGGTGGAAAGACCCGTTCCAAGAAAAAGCCTTCCAGTGCATTTATCGTAAAGAAACGGAAGTAGGAGAAGAAAGTGGCTAGATCAATCAAAAAAGGTCCTTTTATTGAGAAAAAACTTTATAAGAGGATTCAGGAGTCTCTCAAGACTAATCAAAAGCAGATGATCAAGACTTATTCCCGTAGTTCTACGATCATCCCTGAAATGGTAGGGTTCACAATTTCTGTGTATAACGGAAAGACATGGATTCCTGTATTTGTAACAGAAAACCTGGTCGGGCATAAGCTCGGTGAGTTCTCCCCAACCAGAATTTTCCGCGGTCATACCGCTTCCGACAAGAAGGTCGGCTAAACGAGATGGGTACAATGATGGAAGATAAAAAAGGTTATTCAGCAACTGCAAAGTATCTGATGGTATCGCCTTCAAAGGTTCGCCCCGTAGCTAATCTTGTTCGGAATAAGTCTTGTGCGGAAGCTGTTGCTATCCTCGAGGCCATGCCCCAGAAAGGTTCTGGCTTGATCCTCAAGGTTTTGCAATCCGCTTGTGCAAATGCACTTGATCAGAACAAGAAGCTCGATGAAGAGAACCTTGTGATCAAGGAATTGCAAGTTAACGAGGGTCCGAGACTCAAACGAGTCTGGCCGAGATCCCATGGGAGACGGGATATTCTCCTCAAGAGGATGTCACACATTACCGTCGTCGTTGACGAAAAAGCAAGCGTGAGGAAATAAATGGGCCAGAAAGTAAATCCGATCGGACTGCGTCTTGGAATCAACAAGACTTGGAAATCAAAATGGTATGTCGATCCTCGAGAGTATGCGGACACATTGCATGAAGACTTGAAGCTGAGAAAAGCTTTGGTCGAATGCCCTGAAGTCCAGGGTGCTGAGATTTCGGATGTTGAAATCATTCGTAAGCCCCAGCGCATTACAATCGTGATCACAACCAGTCGCCCTGGTATCATCATTGGTAGCAAGGGTGCAAATGTTGAGAAGCTTGGGACTAGACTCCAGAAGCTGACCAACAAGAAGATTCAGATCAAGATCAAAGAGATCAAGAAGCCTGAAGCTGATGCTCAACTGATCGCCGCTAACGTCGCCAAGCAGCTTGTATCTCGCGGATCATTCCGCAGAGCTATGAAGATGGCTGTCTCCAAGGCAATGCAGAGTGGTGCCCAGGGTGTCAAAATCAGATGTTCTGGTCGTATTGGTGGTGCTGAAATTGCTCGCTCTGAGTGGATGAAGGATGGCCGCGTGCCCCTGCATACCCTTCGTAGCGATATTGATTATGGATTCACAACTGCGAATACCTCTTTTGGTGCTATTGGCGTCAAAGTGTGGGTGTTCAATGGAGAGATCTATGACCGTTCAGTCAAAGAAGATGCCGGTGGGCTGGTAAGGAAACCTACCAAGTCCGAAGGCGTTGAGACAAGGAGTTAGTAGGCCATGCTTAGTCCAAAGAGAGTAAAGTACAGAAAAAAGCAGCGTGGAACCACTGATGGTGTAGCACACCGCGGTAATACTATCGCGTTTGGTGAGTTTGGCTTGTTGGCTCTCGAGCCCAAGTGGATCACCAACCGACAGATTGAGGCTGCCCGTGTTGCCATGACCCGTCACATTAAGCGTGGTGGTAAGGTTTGGATCAGGATTTTCCCTGACATGCCCTATACCAAGAAACCCGCTGAAACTAGAATGGGTAAGGGTAAGGGTGCGCCAGCAGGTTGGGTCGCTGTTGTGAAGACTGGTGCCGTCATGTTTGAAATGGGCGGTGTTGAGGAAGAGCTGGCACGTGAAGCTCTTGCATTAGCAGCTGCAAAGCTCCCGATTAAGACGAAATTCGTTGTAAGAAGGGAAGTGGAGTAAGATTATGAAAAATTCATATAAAGATTTGACCCTTGACGAACTGGTTGCAAAAAAGGAAGCCCTGCATAAAGAGCACCTCAACCTTCGCATGGGAAGAGTTCTCGGACATGTTGAAAATCCGCTTGCTGTTCGTACGATCAGGAGGAACATCGCTCGCGTGAATACCCTCATCCACGAATATGCCCTCGGAATTCGGAAAGCGGCAAATTAAGGGAGCGAGATTTAGATGGAAGCTAACAAGAAAAGTTTTACTGGACAGGTGGTCAGTGACAAGATGGAAAAGACCATTGTCGTCTCCATCCCCACAAGACGACTGCACCCTCTGTACAAAAAGTATGTGACCACCACTAAAAAGGTTAAGGCACATGATGAGAAAAACGAGGCCAATATCGGTGACACGGTTCGTGTTGTCGAGTGCCGTCACATCAGCAAAGACAAGTGCTGGCGTCTCGTTCAGATTGTCGAGCGTGCTCGGTAAACAGGAGACGTTATTATGGTACAGATGCAAAGTTATTTGAACGTAGCTGACAACAGTGGAGCCAAGAAGGTGCAGTGCATCAAGGTTCTTGGCGGAACCCACCGTTATGTTGCTGGGATTGGTGACATCATCGTGGTTGCTGTAAAGCAGTCACTGCCTAATGGTGCTATCAAGAAAGGCGATGTCATGAAAGCTGTCATTGTTCGGACAAAGAAGGAATACCGCAGACCTGACGGTACCTATATCAGGTTCGATGATAACGCATGTGTTATTATTGATGCCAACAATAACCCGCGTGGTAAGCGTATCTTCGGACCAGTAGCCCGAGAACTCAGAGATGGCTACATGAAGATTGTTTCTCTCGCGCCGGAAGTGTTGTAGGAGTGTGTGCACATGAAGCTTAAGAAGAACGACACCGTAAAGATTCTTGCTGGAAAAGACAAAGGTAAGACTGGCAAGATCGTAAAGGTAAACCGAGAAACAGAGAGGGTTGTCGTCCAGGGTGCAAACATGGTCAAAAAGACCATGAAGAAAAAGAATCCACAGGATAAGGGGGGCATCATGGAAATTGAAGCTCCAATCCATGTATCCAATTTGGCATTCGTTACCTCAAAAGGTATTGCAACCAGGATCGGCTACAAGTTCGATGAGAACGGTAATAAAGTCCGTTTTGCTAAAAAAACTGGGGAAGTGATCTGATGGATAAGTTCATACCTAATTTTAAGACAAAGTATCGTGAGACAATAGCACCGGCTCTTTTCAAGGAACTTGGCTATACATCTCCAATGCAGGTTCCTACCCTGGAAAAAATCGTTGTGAGTGTGGGCGTCGGTGAGGCTATTGTTAACAAGAAGCTTCTCGATTCTGCTGTCAAGGAACTTGAGCAGATCACCGGTCAGCACGTTCTGAAGACTAAGGCCAGAAAGTCCATCGCTAACTTCAAGGTTCGTGAAGGACAGGAAATTGGCGCTATGGTTACTCTTCGTGGTGACAACATGTGGATCTTTATCGAAAGACTGATCAGCATTGCTCTTCCCCGTGTCAAGGACTTCAGAGGCGTCAAGCCGAATGCTTTTGACGGCCATGGAAACTACTCTCTCGGTATTACTGAGCAGATTATTTTCCCTGAAATTGACTTCGATAAGATCGAGCGTGTCAGCGGATTGAACATCGCCATTGTAACAACCGCTAAGACCGATGAAGAAGGCTTTGCCCTGCTTAAGCAGCTTGGCATGCCCTTCAGCAAATAAGGGGTAGAGATAGATGGCTAAAAAATCAATGATCGTAAAGGCTAATAGAGAGCCTAAGTTCAGTACCCGGAAAGTCAATCGCTGCAGAGTTTGTGGTA
>CAZPOJ010000174.1:0-5292 GCA_964588005.1 uncultured Sphaerochaeta sp. | reverse complement strand
ATAAATGCTAAATCTCTTGCAAGGTTATTCCTCATCAACAACTGCTAGTATGCTATACTATTTCAAATTGTTTTGTGTCTAGAAGAAAATAGGAGAAATGGTATGAAAAAACTGCTTGTCTTGCTTATGGTAGCTATCTTGTTGTCTACCTCCGTATTTGCCACCGGTTCCAAAGAGGCTCCCGTTGCAAAGCCAGCACCTGTCATCGAGGAACTTACTCATGACGAGCTGGTCGCTCGTGCAAAGGAAGAGGGAAAGGTCGTTGTCTATGCAACCTCAAGTCGCATAGCCAAGGCTGCTGTAGCCTTTACCAAGGAGTATGGAATTGAGGTCGTCAGCTCCAACCTCAAGGATTTTGAGTTGATCGAAAAAGTCTCCAAGGAAGCCCAGGCTGGAGTAGTCGGAGCCGACTTTGTTCTTGCCCAGGATGCCGGAAGGCTTGTTGGCGAACTTATCAAGCCCGGATACCTCTACAACTATGTACCCCCGACCTTGAAAACCGTCATCCCCACCTCTATGCAGAATCCTTTGCAGGTATTTGCCATAAATAAGGTATTCATCTACAACGACGAAGATCTGACAAGTTCCCCTTATACCAATATCTGGCAGTTTGCCGATCCCAAGTATAAGAGCCTCTTGCAGTTCAAGAACCCGTTCCAAGAGGGTGTGAACGCCAACTTCCTCACCATGTGTACCAGTCCCGAATGGTCTGAAAAGATTGCCAAGGCTTACAAGTCCTATTTTGGCAAGGATATTGTCCTCACCACCCCCAATGCCGGCTATGAGTGGATCAAGGCTATCTACGAGAACGACCTTATCGTAGGCACCAGCGACACCAACATTGCTGAGAACGTAGGCATCAAGGGTCAGAACGCCAAGCGCGACTTCCCCCCTGTTGGCCTCTTTGTATTCTCCAAGGCACGCTATGCAACCAGCAAGAATCTTGCTCTCAAGCCTGCGATGACCATGGAGCCTTTCAGTGGCTTCTACTATAGCCTCTACGCCCTGATGACCCGCTCCGCTGCTAATCCTCATGCAGCCAAGCTATTCATCGAGTTCCTCTATACTCCTGAAGGCTTTGCACCTTGGGGTGCAGATGTCGGCACGTACAGTGCCAACCCCAACAATCCTATCCAGGATGACATCGACTTCCCCTTCAGTGTATGGCAGCCCTTGCTTGTGGAAGAGGAAGGAACCTATTGCTTTGACAACCGTGCAGAAGTTGAGGAGTTCCTCAACCAGTACATCTACTAAACACTGTATATGCATTATGGCCTGCAGATTTCTGCAGGCCATTGTAAGAGGAAATAGCTCATGAGTGCCAGAAGCCAATTGAACACCTTCAAGTCCTTTATCAAGAAACCACACAACATAATCCTTGTTGTCCTCTTTGTTGTGTTGGGATATCTGACTCTTGTCCCGTTGCTGACCATTGTAGTGGATACCATCACCGTACACTCCTCGGAAGCAAGGTTTGTCAAGCAAGATGTCGGGACTTTCACCCTCTATCACTGGAAAAAGATGTTTGCCAGTGGAATTACCAGCCAAAAGACCTTTTATGAGCCATTTTTCAATACGATGGTGGTTGCCTTTCTCTCCTGTGTCATGGCCATCGTTGTCGGAGGCTTCTTTGCCTGGACAGTGACGAGGACCAACATCAGGGCCAAAGGATTTATTTCCACTGTTTTTGTATTTCCTTACATCATGCCGGCCTGGACATTGGCGATGGCTTGGCTCAACTTTTTTAGAAACTCGCGCATCGGTGGAGCCCCCGGGCTCTTTACCGTGCTTACCGGCATAGAGACGGCAAATTGGTTTGCCTATGGGCTCTTTCCCATTGTAATCGTACAGGGATTGCACTACGCCCCCTTTGCCTACATCCTCATCGGAGGAATCTTGAGGAACATGGATGCGAACCTTGAGGAGGCTGCGATGCTACTGCACGCCTCACGGTGGCAGATCACAACCAAGATTACCCTCCCTATCGTAAAGCCCGCCCTGCTCTCTACCTTCCTGTTGGTATTCTCCTCCACGATGAGTGCCTTTGCAGTCCCGGCATTCCTGGGAAGCCCAGTTCGCTACCAGGTGCTGACCACCCAGATGTTCCGCACCCTCAACGGGATGAATCCCGGTTATGGGTATATCATGGCCCTGGTCATGATCATCATAGGGGTGGGCATTCTCATGCTCAACCAGTGGATAACCGGTAGAAGAAAATCCTATACCACCATCACAGGCAAGAGCTCCAACATCTCCTTGTTCAATTTGCGCAAGTGGAGGACCCCCCTGACAGTCGTGCTTGTCACCTTTTTGATGATGATAGCCATCCTGCCCTTGTTCTCCTTTGCCATCGAGAGTTTTATCATGGCCCCGGGAGACTACTCATTCTCCAACTTTACCACTGAGTTCTGGATCGGAACGGGTAGGGCGGACATAGCCAATAGCGAGCCCGGCATCCTGCGCAACCCCTCTATTTGGCTGGGTCTTACAAATAGCCTCAAGCTCTCTGTAATGGTCTCCCTCATAGCAGGGACCGTGGGAATACTTGCAGGCTACTCCATAGCAAAGCGTAGGGGCTCTCGTCTTGCTACCTGGGTGAATAACCTGACGTTCTTCCCCTACTTGATGCCTTCCATGGCCTTTGGTGCCATATTCCTGTCGATGTTTGCTGTTCGCAGGGGTTTCATCCCCGCCCTGTACGGCTCCTTCTGGCTCCTGGTCATCGTCGGTGCTGTTAAGTATCTGCCCTTTGCCTCAAGAAGCGGCATCAATGCGATGCTGCAGCTCTCCGGCGAGATCGAGGAGGCTGGCACCATCATGGGGATCAGTTGGTTCAAGAGGATGACTCGGATAATTTTCCCCATTCAGAAAGCCACCTTTATCAGTGGATACCTGTTGCCCTTCATCTCCTGTATGCGGGAGCTCTCGCTCTTTATCCTCTTGGTTTCTCCTTCTACGAGAATCCTCACCACACTGCTGTTCCAGTACAATGAGAAAGGGTGGAACCAGTATGCAAATGCCATCAACCTGATGATCGTAGTCATCGTGGTGGGCCTTAACCTGTTGGTTACCAAACTGACAGGGGCCTCCATCGACAAGGGAATCGGAAACAACTAAGGAGCATGAAATGCCAAAGATTGAATTAAAGCACGTTACCAAACGTTTTGGGAAATTTGTAGCAGTGGATGACCTGAGCATGGTCATAGATGACCGTTCCTTTGTCACGCTGCTGGGACCTTCCGGGTGCGGCAAGACCACCACCTTGCGCATGATCGCCGGCCTTGAAACTCCCACCGAGGGGGAGATAATCATCAACGACCAGGTGGTGTTCTCCTCTGAAGCGGGTGTGGATATCCCCCCGGACAAGCGTGGTGTGGGTTTCTTGTTCCAGAACTATGCACTGTGGCCCCATATGACAGTCTTCAAGAATATCTCCTTTGGACTTGAAAACCTGAAGTGGAGCAAGGAGGATGTAAAGGAGAGGGTAGAGGAGTTGTTGAGCATGCTCAAGATCTCCGAATTTACCGCTCGATACCCTTCAGAGCTCTCCGGTGGCCAACAACAGCGTGTCGCCATAGCACGTACCCTTGCTACAGGACCCAAGGCCCTCTTTATGGATGAGCCGCTTTCCAACCTTGATGCCAAGCTGAGGATGGAGATGCGCACCGAGCTCAAGAGGCTTCACCGTGAGACCGACTCCACCTTTGTCTATGTCACCCATGACCAGCTGGAGGCAATGACCCTCTCGAGTAAGATCTGCCTTATGAGGGAGGGCCTCATGCAACAGTATGCCCCTCCCTTGGAGGTATACCGCCGTCCGGTGAACACCTTCACCGCTGACTTTGTCGGTTCCCCCAATATCAATCTCATCAAGGCCGAGGTTACCAAGCTGGATCCGATTACCCTCACCCTCCCGGGCAAAGTCCATCTTGCATTTGAACCTTTGGAAAAGATGGACCTGAAGGTCGCTCAGCAGGTCATGCTTGGGCTTCGTCCTGAACATGTCACCATCACCGACGATCCATCCATGGCTGAGGCTACAGTGCTCACCTCCTTGCCTTCAGGCATGGAGACCATCGTTCAGCTGAAGATGGGGGAGAGTTATCTGCACTCTGTAGTCTTTGGAGACCTTGATTTCGATCTGGAGACGAAGGTGGGCTTGAGCTTTGCTACAGGGAAGTTCAACCTCTTTGATGAGGCTTCCACTCTTAACCTGGGCCAGGGGCTCTTGAAGAAAGCCTAGTCTGATTACTACAGAGATGGAGGACACCCTTGCTTGTTTTGGCTTGTGTGTCCTCTTTTTCTGTAAGAGTACGGTATACCGTACAAAGGAACCACGATGAAAAAAAATCTTTTTAAAGCGTATGATATTCGTAGCAAGCAGAGCAACTTTGATGAGGAGACCTCCCAAGGGCTCTGTCACGCCATAGCATACTACATGCTTCACGATGTGAAGGCCAAAAGTGTAGTCCTCGCCCGTGACTCCCGCCTAGGAGGGGAGGCCCTGATGCAGACTGCCCTGGACATCTTTGTCCAGTCGGGACTGACCGTCTATCTAGAGGCAAACCCCATAGGATCTTGTCAGTTCTACTACGCCTGCATGCAGTACCCAGAAAGTGGTGGAGTCATGATAACAGCAAGTCACAACCCCGGCTCTTATCTCGGTATGAAGATCGTGGCAAAGGATGTGGAGAGCGTCTCCTTGGAAAGCGGACCCGAAGGCGGTCTTGGGAAGATCGAGTTCTACTATGAAAAACTCCTATTGGCAAACAAACGCAAAGGAGGATCCATCATACCCATCAATATGATGGATCAGTACATCGACTACTCCATGCGCCTTTCTGGTGTCCCCTCAGGGAGTCTTGAAGGGGTGAGTGTTGTCTGTGACTTCCTGCATGGCAGTTTTGGAGCCGCGGTAAGCCGTGCCCTCGCTCAGTGTGGTGTGCAGGGGGTATATCGTCATCTGGTTCCCAATGGCTCCTTTCCTGCAGGTGATCCCAATCCCGGAAGTGTGGCGAGCATGCGCTCAACGCTCACCTACCTCCAGGAGAACCAAACTGATATCTGCTTCGCTTATGATGGGGACGGTGACAGAATGGACCTGATCTATAAGGGGAGCCAGCTATCCCCGGGCTTTGTCATGGGGGTCATATCCAATGAATTGAAGAGTATGTTTGCCCCGTATTTTGGATCGGATGAGGAGAGTTTTGAGCCGACCTTCCTGTTTGACATCAAAGCATCTCCAACCCTGCTTCTAAAAAGTGTCATGCAGGGTAAGAAGATAGCCCTGGT
>CAZPOJ010000173.1:0-5339 GCA_964588005.1 uncultured Sphaerochaeta sp. | reverse complement strand
CTGTAGTGGTAAATCCCAATTGGGCACCGACTGCAACGCTGTTCTCACGAGCGGAGAGCGGAAAGAGGATTCCAAGCAACACGGCAAGCACAAGTAGCGATATAGTAGTAATACGTTTCATAGGCACTCCTCTATAAGTATGTTCTCACAAAATGAGAACAAATAGGAGCCTATAGGGTGACAAAAAATGATATTTGTCTAGTATTTCTTGAGAATGGAAATGGATGGTAAGTTTGAACGATACTGGTTTGGTTGGAATGCAATATCATACATAATTTACAATTGTATTCCGATATGATTGGACCGAACGGCACATGTTCAGGCTTTTGGAGCATTGGTATTCATGGCTTGGAAGGCATTTACTATGAATCCTTGTATGCTTGCATCCTGAAAAAGATGTCCTCTATATGAAGAATAGGTTACTGCATATTTCGTAAGTGTATTTTTTGTAGTATGACTGATAATACACTTCCAACATGATCAGCAGCTTCCTTGCCTTAACAAACACGCTTGTCAGATTTTTAGTTACCGCACAAGACTATTTGCATCTTTTCATATGTATACAATTCATGCATCTTCTGAAATTTAGAATAGGTCTCTCTCTTGAGCCGAAACCCTCTAGATGGAATCGATAAACTGTTTTATAAGTGGTATGGTTGCTCCGATTACTATTGCATTGCGTCCACAAACTCCATTGGTTATGTTGAAATCTGCACTTTTAAAGGTTGTTTTTCTCATCGTCAGAGATTTGAGTTTCTTCAAGTCTTTATCTATTAAGTATCTCTGGAGCGTACCAGAGAGAATCACATCACAGGCTATGATCATTCTACAGTTGTCAATGGTTAGGGCAAGTTCTTCAAGATAGTTATTCCATATCCTTTCAGACTCGCTACTCCCACTTCTCAGGTCAATAAAGAATTCATCAAGATTGTCCTGCTTCATCATCCTGAGTAGTCCTGACACAGAACAATACGCATCAACACATCCTTTCTTTCCACAGTAGCAGGTTTCTCCGTTGGTATGGAGAAGCATATGTTCAATTGTTCCGCTGCTCAGACCTCCTTGGAATACCTCTCCATTCAATATCAATGCATTGCATAGGCGATTATCCAGAATGAGCATTAGAGTTGAACCTGTTATTTTACCATGCCAGATTTCAGCAAAGGCACCGGATTCTGCGTTGTGATAAAAATAGCAGGGAAGACATTCAATATATTTAGCAAGGTCCGAAAGGGTAAAATCAGAGGTCTTTAGAACTTTGGAATAGAGCATATGGTTTCCATCCGGTGCAATTATGCCTGGGACTGCAACTCCTATCCCAAGTACCGTAGAATAGTATTCCTTGGTTCTTGAAAGAAAGCCATTAACAAAATCACCAAAAGATTTGAAATATGAATCTGAATTAGTGAATGTGATATACAAAGAATTCTTTTTGATAATTCTTCCATATATATCTATTGCAGCTATTTCAATATTGTTCGGCTGAAGATCTATCCCAATGGCAACACAAGCTTTTTCATTGCATTTGTATACTGTTGCAGGTCTGCCTCCTGTGGAGTTGAAGCGCCCTGCTTGGATAATCAAACCTGCATTCTCTAGATCTTTTAGATTCTGCGTAATTGTAGGAATGCTCAAATTCAGGTTTGTTTGGAGTGAATTCTTTGATGCTTCCTTATTCTTATGGATTTCAAGATATATCTTTTTTCTGTTTGCTTGTTTTAATTCTATCGATGATTTGCTCAAAATTGTTTTCCTGGAGGATACTTTAAGAAAAAAGTATTATATAACTTGTAGAAAGTCAATCAGAAACATACAAAAGTATTTAATTTGTTCTCTATTATATACTAGAATATCAGGTCTAGGCATTTCATACAGCAAAAATATATTTGACAAATCAATTTTATGGACCTATAATTAAGCATATATATAAAGTGACTTTCTAAAAGTCCTAGAGGAGTATGTAATATGGCAATGGTAGCTAAAGGGAGCATACCCAAAACAATGAAGGCATTGGTAGCTTACAGTAAAGATGATTATCGTTTTGAACCGGAGTACCCAACGCCTGAGTGTGGGCCGGATGATATAATAATTAAGACAGAAGCCTGCGGCATCTGTGCCGGAGATCTTAAGTGCAGCCATGGTGCAGCTATGTTCTGGGGAGATGAGGTTCAGCCGTCATGGGTAAAACCACCCTTTATTCCTGGGCACGAGTTTTATGGGAAAATTGTTCAGATTGGTGAGAATGTAACTGGATACGAGCTTGGCGAGCGAGTTTCTGCTGATCAGATAGTTCCGTGCGGGAAATGTCGTTTTTGTAAAGACGGACATTATTGGATGTGCCAACCCCATGATATGTTTGGTTTCATGTCCTATACGAATGGTGGTATGGCCGAATATGTCAGATATCCAAAAAATGCTGTTATCACCAAAGTCCCTCTTGATATGCCAATGGAGCAGGCTGTGCTTATAGAGCCTTATGGGTGTTCCAAACATGCTGTTGATAGGGCCTGCATGACAAATGAAGATGTGGTTGTCATTTCTGGAGCAGGTACCCTCGGACTTGGAATGATTACGTATGCTCGAATGAAAAATCCCAAGTTGCTGATAGTTCTTGATATGCAACAGAATCGTCTGGAAAAGGCCAAGGAATTCGGTGCTGACCTAGTCTTCAACCCAGGCGAGTGCGATATCGACAAAGAAATCAAGGCGCTTACCGATGGTTATGGTTGTGATATCTACATTGAAGCCACCGGCAATCCGGCAAGTGTAGTTCAGGGACTTACCATTATCAGGAAGCTTGGTACTTTTGTTGAGTTCTCTGTTTTCTCAAAGGAAACAACGGTCGATTGGTCTATTATTGGTGATCGGAAAGAACTCGATATCAGAGGAGCTCACCTCAGTCCGTATGCATATCCGTTTGTCATAGAAAATATGAGCAAGGGTAACCTGAAAACCGATGGTGTGGTCACCTCTACGGTATCATTGGAGGATTGGAAGAAGGGCTTTGAACTTGCCAGCGGGGTTAAGGGTGACATGAAGGTTGTCATCAAGTTCTGACTTGGCGGGGGGGAATTCCGTTAACCGGGACGATTGGTTTGGTATTGTCCTTCATTTTGAGGGATATAGATTTTAAGGAGGAAAGAGAATGAAGAAAATTTTTACAGTTCTCATGATTCTTGTTGTTCTGATGAGTGGCGTCTTTGCACAAGGATCAAAAGAGGCAGCAGGTGCAGATTTTGATCCTACTGCAGTGAAAGGTGATTTTGATTGGAAGAATTATGACGGGACAGAGATTACCGTTCTTTTCAGCGATCACACCTATGCTGATGCAGTGGAAGCCAAGCTTGCAGATTTCACAAAGCAGACAGGAATCAAGGTAAACTATTCAAGTATGCCTGAGTCAAACTACTTTGAGAAACTCAATGTTGAGCTGAGCAGTGGTTCAGGTTCAATCGACGTATTCATGACTGGTGCATATCAGTCATGGGAGTATGCAACTGCCGGCAATCTTGAGCCACTTGAGCCCTATATCGGCAATGCGGCCCTCACTGGCAAATCTTGGAACTATGGGGACTTTATCCCTGCAGTTATCAACGCTCTTAAATGGGACCTCAAGGCAGGTCATCCAGTGGGAGTAGGCTCACAGTGGGCACTTCCAATGGGTTGGGAAGTAAATATTCTTACCTATAACAAGAGAATCCTTGCAGAGAATAATCTCGCCGCACCAAAGACAGCTGAAGAGTTGCTCAAGGTTGCGAAGGCTCTCAAGGGCTTCGACGGAAGTGGGTCATATGGTATCGCAGTTCGTGGCACAGCTGACTGGGGCACAATCCATCCAGCTTACATGTCGCTCTATTCAACATGGGGTGCAAAGGATTTTGAAGTTGTAGACGGAAAGCTCAAGAGCCGTGTAAACTCTCCTGAAGCTGTTGCAATGACAGAATACTGGGTAGACCTTGTAAAGAATGGTGGAGCTCCACAGTGGGCAACCTATGGTTGGGAAATGTGTGGTGCAGATCTTGGTGCAGGCAAAGCTGCAATGATGTGGGATGCTGATAGAGGTGGATACACCCAGAACGTTGAAGGTGCTTCCGCTGAGGCAGGTAACCTTGCATTTGGCATGATTCCTTATCCAGCATCAGCTGGCAAGACAGAAGCTGACATGAAGAGCAACCTTTGGGTATGGTCAATGGCTATGAACGCTGATTCAGCAAAGAAGGGAGCTGCTTGGTACTTCATGCAGTACTTCACAAGCCCGGAGTTCATGCTTTGGTCAGGAACAGAAGGTGCCTGTACTGATACTCCTCGTACATCAGTTCTCAACAGTACTGAATACAGGAATTCAGTTGCTGACGCTGAAGGGTACTACGATGCATTCAGCACAGTGTCAAAGAATGCAAGCATTTTCTTCACTGCGCAGCCTTATTTCACAGAGACAACAACTGAATGGGCAAAGACTCTTCAGGAACTTGTTACCACAAACAAGTACCCGTCAGTCCAGGTTGCCATGGACCAGTTGAAAAAGACGATGGATGACATTGTTTCTGATCTTGATGTCGAGTGATTTGGGTTTCTAATTAGTTCGCAAGCACGGAGAAAAGGCAGTACTCATCTCCGTGTTTTTACATATGTTGCAAGAGGTACCGTTTATGTCAAAAGATAACCTGGATATTAAGAGATCTGATTTAAACAGGGTTCCGTTAAAGACTCGTGTAAGGCCTTATCTGATTATTGCTCCTTCGCTGATTATTACAATAGGAATCATTATTCCCTTTGTAATGGCTATTTGGTATTCGCTTACAAACTATTCATTCAGAATGCCGACGCATAAATTTATCGGTATTGACAACTGGGTGAGTATGCTGATGTCCAGTGATTTCTGGAATGCACTGACAGTGACTTTGTTGTATGGAATAATTTCAACGGGGATAGAACTTGTTCTGGGTCTTGGAGTTGCAATTCTTCTCAATAGCCTGAACAACAGGCTATCAAAAATATTACGAGTACTCCTGGTATTCCCTCTCATGGTTGCACCTGTCACTGCTACCATAGTTTGGCAACTTATGCTGAATAGTTCAGTAGGAATTGTTGAAAAATTATTCAATATTTTCAATATCTACAATTTCCCTTGGGCTGCTTCACCCAACACTGCATTGATGACCGTTATAATGATTGACGTATGGATCAATACATCCTTTATCATTCTTCTCGTACTGGCAGGGCTTCAATCACTTCCCAAGTCACCTTTTGAATCAGCCTTGATTGATGGGGGAAGTGCATGGTTCAATTTCAAGAACCTAACACTCCCAATGCTGAAGCCAAGTCTTTATATAGCGCTT
>CAZPOJ010000172.1:3843-5375 GCA_964588005.1 uncultured Sphaerochaeta sp. | reverse complement strand
CCTGGTATTGTACAGTACCTTAAAAATACTTCTAAAATACCTGTATATATACTATTAGTAGTCAAATAGTACTGTATTCTAATAGGATGTGTATACTAATACTATACTCTTCTTGCTATTTCTCTTACAATGCGTAACTATTGAACTATTGTATAGGAAAGGGGCGTGTGATGGGAAATTCACAACAAAACTTTGAACATATGACGGCTGAGGAAATTGCAGTCCTGTGCCGGTATCGAGAGATATGTGACGAGAAGAATGCATCTTTGCAGAAAGGGCAGGCTCTGCTTGCCTCTATTGCACAGACTTTGACCAAAGCCATCAGTTTTCACCAGAAGGTAGATATAATCTTGCGTCTGACAGGAGAGGCCCTTGGTGTCAGTCGTGTCTATATCTTTGAAGACGACTATGAGAAGAATATCACTATTAATACGTTCGAGTGGTGTGCTGAAGGGATTAATCCTGAGATTGACAACCTACAAGCTACCTCAATGGACTTTGTCGCAGACTGGTACCGCATTATGGGGGAGCAGGGGTATATAAATGCCAGCAATATTGCAACCTTGCCAGAAAATCTTCGCATTGTGCTGGAGCCCCAACATGTGATATCCATTGTTGTATTCAAACTACAGCTTCCCAATGGGGGAACCGGCTTTGCAGGGTTTGATGAGTGCGTAGCCGAGCGCGAGTGGCAGCGACACGAGCTGGATATCCTCATCTCCATCACCGGCATCATCAGCTCCCTGTATGAGCAGGAGGACCTGCTGAAACAGGTGCGTGCCAAGGAACAGAACTTCATGCACATGTTCAACAGCATCACCGACTACCTGTTTGTTGCCGACAAGGAGGGGTATCTTCTCCAGGTAAACAGTGCTGTGCGTCAGAAGTTGCTCTTTAACGAGATTGAGGCTGCCAAGGGGAGGGTCCATGTACTGGACCTCCATCCAGAAAAGTACCATGAACAAGCCGCCCTGGTGTTGGAAGATATGGCTCATGGAGGTTCTTCCCGCTGTCAGATACCGATTATAGGAAAGAACAGAAAGGAGATTCCTGTAGAGACCACCTCGTGGTATGGCGAGTGGGACAACCAGGATGTGCTTTTGGCCCTCTCCAAGGATGTGAGTGCCGAGCATGATGCCTTGGATATGTTCAACAAGTTGTTTGAGAGCAATCCCCTTCCCATTTTTGTCTTTGACCCCGCCTCGTTTCTCTACACCAAGGTCAATCAGGCGTTTGTTGATCTGTTGGGGTATACACGGAAGGAGCTCATTGGAATAGAGATGCAAACGCTGGATATCTTCCTTGATGCCCGGGAGCACCGCCCCTATTTTCTGACTATTGGCGAAGAAGATCAGTTGGAAAGCACCCAGATCAAACTACGGGCGAAGGATGGCTCGATCATTGAAGGCCTCGCTTCGGGATCATTTGTAAACACCGGCGGCCTTATACAGTTCATGGTTGTCTTTACCGATATTACCGAGCAGCTGGCCCTAAAAGCCCATGTGGAGGACCAAAGACAACGCCTTGCTCAT
>CAZPOJ010000172.1:0-3743 GCA_964588005.1 uncultured Sphaerochaeta sp. | reverse complement strand
GAGGACCAAAGACAACGCCTTGCTCATATAGTTGAATCGACCGACCTGGGAACCTGGGAGTGGAACTTTCACGATGACAAGCTCATCGTAAACAGGCGGTGGGCCGAGATGTTCGGCTACACCCTCGAAGAGCTTGGCGATACCAACATCAGGACATGGCGGGGTCTGCTACACCCCGAGGATGTTGATTTTACTGATGCTGCCTTGGCTGCCCACATTCAAGGGACAACCCCCTTTTGCTCTACCGAGTGCAGGGTTCGCCATAAGGATGGCTCATACGTCTGGATTCGTGATACCGGCAAGATACTGGAGCACACCCCGGATGGGATGCCCAAAAGCATGTTCGGCTCTCACTTGGACATCACCGGTGCCAAGCTTGCGGAGCAGAAGCTCCTTGAAGCAAAGATACGTGCTGAAGAGGAGAACAAGGCGAAGTCTCGATTTCTTGCAATGTTCAGCCATGAGATCAGGACTCCTATCCATACCATGCAGGGGATAACTGAACTTCTTGCTAAATCAAAGCTCTCTGACAAGCAAAAGTACTATACGTTGCTGTTGCAGCAGTCGTCCCATATTGTGCTTGAGACCATCAACAATACCCTGGACTTTTCCAAAATTGAAGCGGATACGATAGATCTGTATCCGACTCCCTTTTTCCTCAATGAGCTGAGTGACAACTTGCAGGACTTGTTCTCCTTCAGGTTTGCCCAGAAGGGCTTGGACCTGGTAACCTATATCCACCCGGATACCCCTTTGCATCTTCTGGGGGACCGTTTCAGGTTGATGCAGATTATCCAGAACCTGATGAGCAATGCCGAGAAGTATACCGTTGAGGGGTCAGTGCTCTTCACGATACGGCTTCTCGCCTCAGAAGGGCCCTCTGCCCGTCTGGAGTTTGCCGTAACAGATACAGGTGTCGGGCTGGAAGCTTCTGCTCTGTCAGATTTGTTCACCCCGTACTGGCAGGGTTCGGACTGCCATAGCAGGACCTCATTTGCAGGAAGCGGTCTGGGCCTGCCCATTGTCAAGAATCTGGTCACCATGATGGGTGGCTCCATCACCGTCGAAAGTCAAAAGGGCAAGGGGAGCACCTTCAAAGTTGTCATTCCCTTTACCCCCCTCTCAGGCTTTACACTTCGCACGCAAAGCGAGGAGCTTGCTCCCCCGGTCTACCGCAAGGTCTATCTGCAGAAGACTCTGCAGACAGAGTATCTCTACAGGACTCTGGAATTGCTGGGTATTCCTGTAGGGTTTCTGACAGACCAGAAGAGCATACAGGACGGTGCCCCCTCGGTTGTGGTTGTCGACTGGAGCCTTTTCAACCAGGAAGAGGATCGGGGCAGGGGCAAAATGATCCAGATGCTTGAGGACTTTCCTTCTTGCAGGTTTGTTGTGCTCGCCTCAGTGATGGATGCCGAAGAGCTCATCTCAGAGGCCTGTAGCTGTGCGAGGTTCACGATAGTGACAAAGCCTGTAAGCGTGTGGAAGTTGCTCCTTGAGATGGAAGCCCTGTTCAAGGGAAGTTCCTGGGAGGACAAGGACTCCTATGAACTGCCCACCCGGCAGTTTGGTTCTATCTTGGTATGCGAGGACCACGCGGTGAATCGTGAGATGGTCCAGGAGCTTCTGATGAGTGTAGGGTATGCCGTCGACGGGGTTTCAAGCGGTAGAGCTGCTCTTGAAAAACTAGAGCACCACGAGTACGACCTGCTCTTGCTCGACCTGCAAATGCCGGGCCTCGATGGGTTTGAGACAGCCCAGATCATACGCAATGACCTTGGCTCTACGATACCCATCATCGCCTTTACCGCCCATGCCCTGCCCGAGTATGAGAAGAAGAGTGCCCGATTCGGGATGAACGGGTATCTTACAAAACCGATTGTCCCTGCCCAGCTCTACCAGATTGTGGATACTTGGATCACTCATGGTTCCCAGCGAATAACTCCCTCTCGCGACTATTCTGGTAGTGAAAGAATAAAGATAGATGAGCTGGCAACCCACGTGGAGCGAGTATATGGATGTGACCTGAAAGGGGCGATGGAGCGGTACCTCAATAATTTCCCGGTATACTACAAGCACCTTTGCCACACCGAAGAGGAGATGCGCTCTCTCATCGAGACCCTTTCTGATCCCAGCATGGATATGCAGTTCCTGAAAAAAGAGCTGCACGGTCTTAGGGGAGTTGTTGCTAACCTGGGGATGCAGGACCTCTCCGCCTTCTTGTTCTCGTATGAGGTGAGACTCAAGGCTGGGCTCGAGGAGGTTTTGGTGGATGAGGTGCGCATTTCTTTAGGCAAGCAGCTTCTGCTCATCGGTGAGTATAGGGCCTTCTTGCAGGAGCACCTACAGGATGATGTAGTGGAGCCCTCGTCCAGGGTGGAGGTGGTAGCTTCTTCTTCCGATGCCCTTTCGCTTTGCTCATCCATCAAGAGGGCCTTGGTCCTCGGTGATGCTGACCGCTCGGCTGCACTTGCGCAAGAGCTGACCTGTCCATGTTTTGGACAGCGGATGCAACAGGCAGGAAAAACCTTGTTGGAGCATATTGGCCAGTATGAGTTCTCAGCTGCTGAAGTTCTCCTGGACTCCCTGCTAGCAGGATCATAACTATATATTGTAAGGGAAGGAACCATGGATTTTAGCACAGCATCGATTCTAATTGTTGAAGACCAGAAAACGAACATTGACCTGATCAGGGCAATCTTAGGAGAGAGCTACCGCCTGAGGATTGCAACAAATGGCTCGGATGCACTGAGGAGCATCGCCTTGGAGAAGCCTGACCTGATTCTCATGGATGTGGGCCTTCCAGACATCGACGGGTTCGAAGTCTTTGCAAGGATGCTTGAAGAGGAGAAAAGTGCATCCATCCCTGTGATCTTCCTAACCGCTGCAACCAGACAGCAGGATGAGATGACCGGTCTGAAGCTTGGTGCAGTCGACTATATCTACAAGCCGTACAACCCCGCCATCATACAAAACAGGGTCAAGAATCAACTTGAGCTCTATCGGTACCGCCGGGAGCTAGAGGCCCTGGTCCGCAAGAGGACCCAGGAGCTGAAAGAGACGCAGATAGGGATTCTGACCACCTTGGAGCTTGCCACGGGGTATCGTCACAAGGAGACAGGCGACCACGTCGTTAGGACTAAGACGCTGGTCTCCCTGCTTATCAAGCTCGTAAAGCCGCTTTTTCCTCTGGAACTTGATGCTGAGGCGGTGGAGCTGATAGTGGAGACCTCCTCCCTGCACGATATTGGCAAGATATCCATCCCTGACAGCATCCTGCTCAAGCCTAGCGCTCTAACGCGAGAGGAGTTTCGTATGATGCAGCTTCATCCTGCACTAGGCAATGAGCTTCTCAGTAAGGCTCTCTCTCAGTTTCCCCAGAACAAATTCCTGCAAGTCGCCCTGCAGATCGCCTCCTACCACCACGAGCATTGGGATGGAACAGGCTACCCATATGGGCTGAAAGGGGAGGAGATCCCCCTCGCTGCGCGTTTGATGGCAGTTGTCGATGTCTATGATGCGATGACGTCCGATCGGGTTTACCGCAAAGGGATGGAGCACGCAGAGGTTATCCGAATCTTTACCGAAGGTGACGGGCGTACCCGACCTGAGCATTTTGACCCTGTCATCCTGGAGGTTTTCCTCAAGCATCATCAAGAGTTTGAAAAAGTGGCGGCAGTCGTCGGTTGAGTGAAGATTATCCTATCCAGGACCCTCTGGTCTTGACTATTTGGGCCCTTGTG
>CAZPOJ010000171.1:0-5376 GCA_964588005.1 uncultured Sphaerochaeta sp. | reverse complement strand
GCAGCATATGTTCGCTCTGATGGTGTACAGGTTGTTCCTGTCACTGCATTGAAACACTGAGACTCTTACGTACTGTTGGTAATTTTGAAGGACATTCATGACAGGGAAGATAGAAATTCCTGAGTAGGAGTGATCACAAGGCAAAGACCTTGTACCCTCTGTAGGTTTTTCTCTATTTCCCTTGCAACAATACCTCAAAGGTTTACAATAGAAGGGAAAGTTATTGAAAGGGAGATTAAAATATGAGTGATGTAGTGAAACAAGCTTGGGATCAGAGAGATGGCGCTGTCGTATTGACCACCGTTGATAGCAAAGGAATGCCCAACAGCATCTATGCAACCTGTGTAGGGCTCAGTGATGACAACCGTATCGTCATAGCCAACAACTACTTTTCCAAGACCAAGCAGAACATTGATGCCAAGAGCAAGGCAACAGTCCTATTCATTACCAAGGAAGGCAAGTCCTTCCAGGTTAAGGGGGATGTGGAGTACCATACCTCAGGGGAGCTGTTTGACTGGATGAAGGGTTGGAATCCCACCAAGCATCCGGGTCATGGTGCCTTGGTCGTCAACACTACAGAGATGTACAGCGGAACAAAGAAGTTGCTGTAGAGAATTCCAAATTGCAACGATGCATTGATTCGAAGAAAAACCAGGGGGAGGGGTGCAAGCACTCCTCCCTTCCTTAGCCCTAGGCTTTTCAATTACATTGGCGCTGAGCTCTTCCTAGATCGTTTGTGGCTCCAACAGATACCATGATGCCATAAGCTTCTCCACCATCTTGAGCTGGAGCTTTCTCGCCTTTGTCTGGGCTTTTTCATACCTGAGCCTGAGTTCTGCCAAGGATCCCTTCTCCATCAGGGTGGAAGGGGTGGTGAGAGCTCCCTCGTATGCCTTTCCCAGCTCTATGACCTGGCCCTGCAGGCTTTTGTATCGCTCTGCAAGGGTTTGCAAGCTAGCAACCAACGTCTCAAGCTTGGTGGCAACCTTCTCCTTCTCTGCAAGCCAGTACCCGGTTGCGAGTTCGGAAACCAGAGAGGCGACCGGAACGATCTCCTTAATCCTATATGCATTGACTCCTGCAAAGACAAAGCCACTGTTCAGTACACCTCGTCTTGCGTTGTTCAGTGCAATGGAGATGCAGTAGTTAGCATCCTCTGCTTTGCAGGAGGAGAGGCATTTCCAAGCACAGGTAAATTTTGGCCTCATTCCAGCTTCGGTGTCAGTGATAAACTTGTTACGAATAGCGCGACCGGGCATCCCTACAGGACTCTTGATGATACCGATATCCTCTTTGGTGCAGTTGACATACGCTTCTTTGAAGCGGATGTCAGCATCACACTCGTCGGTTGCTACAAACCGGGTAGCCATCTGTACCCCTTGGGCGCCTGCCTGGAGCACCTGGTAGATATCTTCGCCGCTGTAGACGCCTCCTCCGGCGATGAGGGGGATCTCCCTGGCGAAATCCTCGCTATAGGAGGTGAGTACCTTTGCTATCTCAGGGACGATAGCCTCAACCTGGAAGGCTGGGTCGTCAAGCTGTTCTTCAGTGAAGCCCAGGTGTCCTCCGGCCTTGGGTCCTTCAAAGACCACAGCATCAGGGACATCGTTGTAGATTTTCTTCCACATCTTGAAGATCATCTCGGTAGCACGGGCAGAGCTTACGATAGGAGCTATCTTGACCCCGTTTGCACGGATTTTCTCAACGGGGAGGCCCTTGATGGGAAGGCCCGCCCCCATGAAGACAATGTCCACCTTCTCCTCAATGGCTACGTCGAGCAACTGGTGAAAGTCACTGACTGCAACCATGATGTTGACTCCGATGATGCCATCGGTCAGTTCACGGGCACGGCGGATCTCACGGCGGAAGGCACGGAGGTTTGCAGCCTGGCCATCCTGGTAGTAGTCTTTTTCCAGCAAGCCGATGGCATTCGCTGCGATGACGCCGATACCCCCTGCCTCTGCTACAGCACTGGCGAGGCCGGAAAGGGAGATGCCGACACCCATGCCTCCCTGTACGATTGGGGTGGGGGCTACAAGGTTTCCAATCTTCAAGGCTGGCCAGGTCGGTTTGATCTGTTTCAAGTCGTCCAGGAAAGCGTGGATAGTTTTGAAGGGGAGTGTCTTGGTGATATCATCGGAAACTTTCTTCAGGGTTCCGAGCAGTTGTTCAAAAGTTGTTATTTTCATTGGGTGTTCCTCATATAGGGGCGATACAGGTGAATAATACCAAAATAACACATTTACACTTTTTGTAAAAGTGTTAGGTAAGAATGTTCTTGTTCCCTTGGGGAAATATTATTAAATAGATAGCTGAAAGTGCAGATTTAGTGGTCTTGTAGTATATTGCGCATAGAAAAGTAGGGCTATGAATAATACATTTCATATATAATTGTTGCATAGTATTTCTCTTAAAGAACTTATGTTGCATTAATGTTGCAGTAAATGCTTATTTTCTACCTTTAGCTGGAAGTGTTGCAGAGTATCCTCTTGCCTAGTACTCACTATATCCCCTAGAATTCCCATATACGACACGAATAGGAGATTTTCAGATGAAAAAAGGCTTTAAGGCAGTGATGCTGGTGTGTTTGGTGATTCTGAGTGTTGCAACACTTGGTGCGCAGGCTGTTGCAGAGAAACAGGAGATTAAGGTTCTTATTCTGAACATGTTTGAAGTGGGGGAGAACAAAGGTGATTTTGCTGGTGAGTTCCAACATTTTTACGAAGCTTATCTCGATGGGGGAAAAAGCTATCAGTTGAGCGAAATGCCTCTGACCCTGTATGTCAATGAACAAGGGGTTGCAGGAGCTATTGCTGGCATGGGTAAGGCGCAGTCTGCCTCATCCCTTACAACTATTCTCAGCGATTCTCGCTTTGATTTTTCCAATACCTACATCTTGGTCAGCGGCTGTTCAGGGATGAGTCCTGAAAGAGGCACCTTGGGGGATGTTGTCTGGGCTGACGAGCTGGTAGATTTTGAGCTTGGGCACGGGTGGTTGGAGAGTGACAAGTCCAGTCGTGATGATGGTACATTCCTGCGCTCAAACGGGTATGACCGTGCGGGATACATCCAACTGAACAAGAGCCTGACCCAGTGGGCATTTGACCTTACCTCTGATGTAGCCCTTTTTGATGACAGTGCAGCTGCTGCCTACAGGGCGAATTATGGTCCTGAGGAGGCTTTGGAGAAACCCTCTGTACGTATGGGTGTTTCGATCACCGGTGACAGCTACTGGCACGGTGGGGCCTCCTCTGCTCGTGCAGATGAGATTACCGAAGCCTATGGCGCAGGTACCTACATGGTGACCCAGATGGAAGACAACGCATTTGGTGTGGTGGCGATGAACTACGGCTTGCTCGATCGTCTGCTGGTCTGCAGGGACGTGGTCAACTATGACCAGCCCTACCCAGGTCAGAGCGTGCGTGAAAGTCTTGATGCAAGTTCGGGAGCCTTCTCCATCGGAATGAAAAATGGATTTGCAGTTTCTAGCGTGGTGATCGATGAGATTGTTGCCAACTGGGATACCTACAAGACAACCATTCCTGCAGCCAAATAGGTGCGTATGTAGCACCTCTGTGCACGCTACACAGAGCAAAGAAGACCGACTTCCTCCCAAGGATGTCGGTCTTCTTGTCTGGTTTGCATGTATAGGTATGTTCAAGTTTTTGTAAAGTATCTTCAGGAGTGTAGGAAGTGCTGATCCTACCTTGTTACAGTAAAAGCCATGTATAGGCAGGAACTATATGAATGATCCTTCAAATGCTCTTATCCTGGTACGCTTCTTTTTCGTATGCTGTGATGATCCATGATTGCTTAAGGCTTAATTTGTAAGGATTTATTACATAACTACCAAGTAGTTGTAAGGTTCTAGAAAATACAAGTACATGAAGAATATCAGAAGGTGTAAAACCGCTTAGAAACCATTTTCCTGCCTGTTTAAGCGAGTATTCTCCCACGATGGTCTCGTATCTCCCATGCTTTCGAGTTCCATGGGAGATTAAGGGCTGTCATATTCTGAGAAGAGCTTGTTCACAATCTGGGCATACTGCTTGAGTATCTCCTGCTCGTCTACAGAGACAAACACCTTATGCCTGATAACCCACTTCCCATTGATCATGACGTGCGTGATCATCTCAGGGCGAGCATGGATGAGCAGGTTATGTGTCGCATTGGAGAAGTCGGGGGTGTCGATGATTGGAGAGATGGCATGATGGGCCTGGAGGAAGAGCAGGTCCGCCCCACTTCCTACCTCGATGGTCCCCTGGTAGCCGGTCTCCCTTGCGATAGGGGCGGCGTTGCGCGTAGCCATATCCACTACAGTGCGGGCGTCATAGAGGTGAGGCCTCATTCCCTGCTTTAGCTCACCGTATGTGGTACGCATGGTCTCCCACATGTCGTGGCTAAGGTAATCGGTTCCCAAGGTTATGTTGATGCCAAGTTCCAGCATGGCACAGAGGTTCATAGTTCCCCCTCCACTACGGATATTGGAGATGGGGCAGTGCACCACGTTTGCCTGGTGCTTTGCTAGCAGTGCCATGTCATGCTCATTTGCCTCAATACAGTGGAATAGGATCGACCGTTTATCAAGCATATGTTTTTTAGCAAGCAGTTCGATGGTCGACATGCCGAACTTTTTCACTGCATAGGCACGTCTCCAGGAGGTTTCCAGGCAGTGGGTCATCAGGTAGGAGTGGTCGGCTTCACAGCGGTTGCGCACCTCTTCCAAAAGCTCGGCGGTAAGGTCCTCTTCCTCTGGAAGGTGGATGCCTCCACTGATGGTAGCCGAGGCAGGTGTCTGGATCGGGTACTCGTCATAGTAGTCTACCAGGGCCTTCAATCCTATCTGTTGGGCACACTCCTGTAGGATTGCAGAAGAGTTGTCAGCCTGACCGGTTTCCACGATAAAGCCGACTCCCTGTCTCAGATACTGCATGTAGGAGTAGAGGACCAGGGTCCTGAACTCCTCCTTGCCTACAGCACCATCAAGATAGTCGTACAGCATCTGCTGTATCTGTCCTTGCCTGCTCTCATCACCCCACGAGGCGAGCGGCATATCACGGTGGACACCTCGCAAAAGCGTGTCCGGGGTATGGACGTGGCAGTCGGCTAAGGCCGGCACGATGATGAAGGATGAGCAGTCTATGATGCGCTCCTTCTCCTCCTGTTCCAGAGTTTCCTGGATTTGGCTGATAACAGAGCCTGATACCCTGATATCCTGGGTATGCAATCTGTGGTCAGCTCCTAAAAAAGTGGCTCGCTTGAGTATCATGGGTATAGGATACCATGGTTTGGTGGTAAACCCAAACAGAATGTAGGGGACGACAGGACAAACGCATCAAAAAGAGATTGACAGATTTCCAATCCAATGAATCTCAT
>CAZPOJ010000170.1:0-5422 GCA_964588005.1 uncultured Sphaerochaeta sp. | reverse complement strand
CGCTCCCGGGTGTTACCCGGCATCATGTCCTATGGAGCCCGGACTTTCCTCAAGCGGCCTTGCGGCCGCCCGCGATCATCTAGCTTACCTTTAAAAAAAACTTATAGCAGATCGTCAAATTCACTGCTGTCAACAAAACTGGAAAGTCCACCTTCCTCAAACTCAAGGTCTTCCCCTGGCTTGGCGAACAGTTCTCCTCCACCTTCAATATCCTCATAGAAGAGGATTCGGCTACAGTAAGGACAGAAATTTATCTGCTTCTCACTGCGAACATCATTGACAAACTGAACGGGAAGCACAATATGGCAACCCTGGCACACAAGACCGTGAACGGGGACGATACCCTTTCCTTTCTTGTTCTTCACAATATTACCAAACTTATTAAACAGATCCTCGGTAATATCTGCACCAATATAGGAGTTGCACTTCTTAGTCAAGGCAGCAAGTTGCTTCTTTTTTTCAGCTAGCAAGGCCTCAATCTTTTCAGACTCGGAGTCAACCTCTCCCTGCTGAAGATTCATCAGCTGCTCTTTTTCAGTCAGGCTCTCTGCAAACTCATGCACCTGCTTCTCTTTTGCGTGCAACTGCTTCAAAAGGCTCTGTTCTTTGGCTGCAGCGTCTTTGATTTCCTTCTCAAGGGCTTCAAACTCACGCTGGGTAGTGATTAACTCCATCTGCTTTTCAGAATTATCACGAGCCCTGACAGCATCCTCATACTGGATGCGAAGGCTCTTCAGATCCTGCTTGGCAACTTCGCTCCTATCGTTTTCATCGATATATTCCTTGTTGATCTTGTCCAACAGTTCCTGCTTGACTTTCAAATCCCTTGGTAACTTTACTATCTCGTCCTCAAGGGAGAACCTACCGGTGAGATCCTCCTGCAATTGGTTGAGTTTTGCGAATACTTCTGCTTCTTCCATCATTCTCTCCTGGTATATATCAAATGAAATCCTTCAATTTCCTACTGCGCTTTGGGTGTCGCAACCTTCTCAGAGCCTTGGCTTCTATCTGCCTGATGCGCTCCCTGGTCACTTCAAAATACAACCCTACCTCTTCAAGTGTCAATGAGTATCCATCCTCAAGACCGAAACGCATCTTCAATACCTCCTGCTCACGAGCAGGAAGGGTTGCAAGAACATCCTTGAGCTGCTCCTGAAGGAGGGAGTACGCTGTCTGGGTTGCAGGATTCTCCACTTCCTTATCTTCGATGAAGTCAGAAAGCAAGGAGTCCTCCTCCTCCCCTACCGGTGTCTCCAAACTGATGGGCTCACGCGCTACGTTCTTGACTGCCTTGACCTTAGCCTCGGTCCAGCCAAGCTTCTCTGCAACCTCTTCATCGGTGGGTTCCCGACCGAGGGACTGCATCAGCATCCTGGATTCACGCACTACCTTGTTGATCTGCTCGATCATGTGTACAGGGACACGGATGGTCCGAGCCTGGTCACTGATGGAACGGGTAATCGCCTGGCGTATCCACCAGGTTGCATAGGTGGAGAACTTGAAACCCTTACGGTATTCAAACTTCTCCACTGCCTTGATAAGGCCGATGTTCCCTTCCTGAACAAGGTCAAAGAAATGCAGACCACGGTTGGTATATTTTTTGGCAATAGAGACTACAAGACGTAAGTTGGCCCGGATAAGCCTGTCCTTTGCATCTTTCATCATCTTTTGTCCGTACTTGATCTTGGTCGAGTGCACAAGGATATTTTCACTAAAATCCTCAAACTGGTACTCGATCATCTTCAGATCCTTGTCTGTGAGCTGAAGCTCACGGATAAGATCCTTTATGGTATCGCTGGTAAGATGGAGCTCCTCTTCAATGATGGCACAACGACTCTGAGTAGCGAGATCACGACCCAGCTGACGCAGTTCCTTTGGATTTGAAATGTGCAGCTTGTTTTCCAACTGCTGCTTCTTCTCCTTGTAGGAGCGTATCTTGTTCTCCGAGGAGACAAAGTCATGGGTAAAGGAGGTTATCTCCTCGGGTTGCAGGTCAATCTTGCCAAGCTTCTTGAGTAAGACAGCACGAGTTTTTCCCAGAGCCTCGTCATGGAAGATATCCTCACCGCTGCTGATCATCTGCTCTTTCTTGGTCATGTAGTTCCTCAAGGCAGCCTGAACTTCCTTCAGGGGCTCCTTGTAGTACTGGGTAAAACGCTTCTGGTTGGTGATAAGGTCCTTGTACTCCTTAGCGTTGTACTCCTCTTCCTGACCTTCCATCTTGGTGTTGAGGGTTTTGAGGATATCATGGAAGCGCGTGATCATAATCCCGCTCTCCTGGATAACTTCCTTGATGATCAAGGCACCATCTTCCATCTTCTTGCTCAGTTCGACTTCCTGCTCTGCAGTAAGCAAATTTTCACGACCGATCTCACGCAGATAGAGTCGTATGGGGTCATCCCCTGAGGAGTCGCTTTTATCAGTTCCCAAGATGGTGTTGTGACGTACATGCTCAGTCTCGCTGTCATGGTCATTGAGTGAGGAAATATCTACAAACCGGTTTCCACCAGCAGCATCGTCATCGGTGCTCATGCCACTCCAGGCACGCTTCATCGAGTCGTCACTCTCCTCTTCCTCTGCATCGTCATCATCATCGTCATCATCATCATCATCGGCAGCCTCTTTTTTCTTCGTAGGCTCCTTTGTAGGATAGTCGTCGATGACAGAATCGTCGACAATAACATCCTCTTCGTCTGAGAGGGCGTCGTCGAGCAGGTCATCGGGATCATCTTCTAAATCTGTATCGATATCATCATCAGTGGGGTCTTCAACAAAGATACCAGGGACTTGAGCCTTGTCACTCTCTGTCACAGGGATTTCCAGTTCTCCTAACGTCTGCAAAATCTCATCAACCGCTTCTTCGGTGGCTTTATCCACACCTAGTGCTTTGCGGATATCATCTTTTGAGACATGTCCCTTTACAGCTGAACGTGCAACCAAGTCTTTAATGATAGTTTGCGAAATATTTTCATCGAGCATCTGTATTTTTACCTACCTGTTATAGTGTCTTGTCCGAGGGCCTGCCTGAGAAGGGAGATCTTAGCGTCAATCTCTGTCTTCTCCCGAAGCAATTCCTCGATCCCTTCATCTGATGTTCCATCACTGAGGCTGATGTCAAGCAACCTTTTGTTGCTAACCCGTTTTTTCCCGTAGTTTCTGAGCTGGATCCGATTTACCGCTTCTGTAAGCACCTTCTGAGGTGCAATCTTAAACTCCTCCATGGTAAAGGAGAGAGCTACATCGCTACGAAGCTGCGGGTCATCGATCATCTGCAAGATATATTCGTCGTTCTTACCGACATCCTCTCGTGCAGCATCTTCCAATACGTTGTACAGAGCTTCAGCCTCCTTATCTTCTAAATCCTCCACCACCAGCTTATACCTCGTCTGCAGGTACAAACCCCTATTGTTCACCAAGGTCAACATTGCATACAAGTCTACGGAGATGGTTGCAGGATTCAGAGGCCTGATATCACTCGACGCCGCTTGTACTTGTGGTTTTGCAACGAATTGCTTACCACGCAAATAATCGTCAATTATTGACGATTCGTCAACATTAAGCAACATAGAGAGATGTTTTATGAGAGCTTCCTTCTCAATCGCCGACTCCGTGGCATCCAAATACGGCCTTACAGACGTAAAAACAGCAGACTTCCCTTTGGATGTTGTTGAATCATACCTGTTTATTGCATTGTTTACAAGATAATGGAAGCCTTGCAAAGGGCTTTGCAAGTCACTTCTCAGTGCTTCTTCACCTTGAGTCTCCACAAGCTCTGCAGGATCGTTGGCCTTGGTAAGCTTGAGCACCTTGTTCTCCATGCCAAATCTCTGGGCAAGGACCAGGGCTTTGGCAGTGGCCCCTTGGCCTGCATCATCGCTGTCAAAGAGGGTGGTGATCTTGGAGCAGTAGCGCCTGAGCAGCTTGACCTGCTCTTCGGTAAAAGATGTCCCTAAGGGGGCCATAGCATTGGTATACCCACTCTGGTGCATTGCTACCACATCAAAGTTCCCTTCACAGAGGATTGCATGCCCGCCCTTCTTTATAGTATCGAGAGACTCATAGAGACCGAACAGGTTGTGTTTCTTGCTGTAGATCGTTGTCTCAGGTGTATTGATGTATTTGGCCTTGCTGGTTCCCGACAGGTCCCGAGCCCCAAAGGCTACCGTCTTGCCCTGCCAGGTGCGTATGGGAAACATCAGGCGATCACGAAAAAGGGGCCAGGTAGCATTCTTCTGGCTGAAAAGCCCACTCTGGGCAAGAATCTCATCACTATAGTGCTGCTTCTTCAAAAAATCATAGAGCCAGGAGGGATCCTCCGGAGCATAGCCGAGGTTGAAGCGCTCCCACATGGCAGGGCTCACCTTCCTCGCCTCAAGGTACTGCCTCCCCTTTTCACCCTGCTTCGCCTTGAGCAGAATATAGTTGAAAGACCCGGCGATCTTGTCGTATAGTTCATACAAGGTTTCATTGAGGTCTCTTTTCTGCCTCTCCTGGGGACTCTCCTCTGCCAGTTCAACATTCGCCTTGGAGGCAAGCATCTTCACCGATTCGACAAAAGAGACCTTTTCCATCTCCATGATGAAGTCGAACATCGAGCCGCCCTTCTTACAGCTAAAACAGTAATAGAAGCCCTGGTCTTCGACTACAGAGAAGGAAGGGGTCTTCTCCTGGTGGAAAGGACAAAGCCCCCAAAGACGCCCACCCCTATTGGAGAGGGTGACATATTCGGAGACTACTTCACTGATAGAGAGCCTTGCCTTGACCTGATCAAGGACGTCATCTGAAATTTTAGCCATCAGGGCCTAAAACTTCATGATGGGCACATTGCCTATCCTAGCTGCAAGCAACGCCTCTATCTCTTCTTTGGTGTATACCCTTCCCTGTCCCATACCAGGACAAGAGGTCATCTCGGAATCCCATGCAGTTTTATTTTCCACTATGCTACTCCAGAACGGGTACGTGCGACACTGCTCAGGTCTACCTTCGTAGACCGAACAACCTTTCTCTGTAAGAAAAATACAGTCGTAGTTCTTTTTTTCTTGGAGGCTGATCATTTTGAAACTGCCCATCGGTATAGACCGGCAGTAGGTAGCGATAAAGGCATCTTCGGGCATGCCTAGATGCTTTGATAATCGATCCAGGTCTTTTTGAGAAAGAAACACAAATCCAGGCTCACTACTGCAACAGTAGTTGCATCCGGTACACTCGAATTGAAGACCTTCCTCATAAAAACAGCTCATTGACACCTCGTTATGTATAGTATGACGGAAAAAGAGGCCTTCCTCTGAGAAGAAGGCCTCCATTTGGAGAGAGAAGGATTCGAACCTTCGAAGGTGTAACCGGCAGATTTACAGTCTGCTCCCTTTAGCCACTCGGGAACCTCTCCGTTTGCCAAAGACACTCGTACATTACCTAGTATTGA
>CAZPOJ010000169.1:0-5429 GCA_964588005.1 uncultured Sphaerochaeta sp. | reverse complement strand
TAACTCACTATCGGAGGAAATGTATGAGCAAAAAGATTTTTCATGATCCGGACCCTGCTGAGACCAAAGATTGGCTGGAGTCGCTAGAGGGTGTAATAAAACATGAGGGTGAGCAGAAAACTGATTACTTGCTCTCTGCACTTACCCAAGCCGCTCGTAGCCAAGGTGTTACCACCTCCCCCGGGGTCATAAGCCCGTATATAAATACAACTATCAAAGATCCAACTGCGGTCATACCGCCACAAGAGTCCCTTATAGCCCGTAATGTCGCAGCCTTTGTCCGTTGGAATGCCATGGTTATGGTAGCCAGGGCAAATGCAGACGGAAAAGGCTTGGGTGGACATATAGCAAGCTACTCATCCTCTTCAGCGATGTATGAGGTAGGCTTCAACTGGTTCTTCAGGGGACCAGATTCCAAGTATGGCGCCGACCTTGTCTACTTCCAGGGACACTCATCCCCAGGCATGTATGCCCGGGCCTTTATTGAAGGGAGGCTGACTGAAGAACAACTGGATCATTTCAGACAAGAGACAGGAGGAAAAGGCCTCTCGTCCTACCCCCACCCTTACCTGATGCCGGAGTTCTGGCAGTTCCCCACCGTATCGATGGGCCTTGGTCCTTCAATGGCCATCTATCAGGCACGCTTTATGAAGTATATGGATGCCAGGGGCCTCAAGGAGAATGGGGACCGGAAGGTATGGGTCTTTATGGGTGATGGAGAGTCTGATGAGCCGGAATCCCTTGCTGCCCTCTCTCTGGCCACGCGCGAAAAGCTGGACAACCTCATTTTTGTAGTCAACTGCAACTTGCAACGTCTGGACGGACCAGTGCGTGGAAACGGCAAGATTATCCAGGAGCTTGAAGGAAAGTTCAGGGGAGCGGGATGGAACGTTATCAAGGTGATCTGGGGAACTGAGTGGGACTCTATCCTGGAGAAGGACACCAAGGGCATCCTCCTACAGAAGCTGGCAAACATGGTGGATGGAGATTTCCAGACACTGCAGGCCAGAGGACCAGCGTACCTGCGTGAAAAGCTCTTTTCCGGCGATGAGTATCTTGAAAGCCTCATCGAGGGTAAGACCGACAAGGACCTCTGGCAGCTGAGCCGAGGAGGTCATGACCCCAGAAAGATCTACGCCGCATTCCATGAGGCTTCCAACCATAAGGATACCCCTTCAGTGATCCTGTTCAAAACGGTAAAAGGTCTGGGCATGGGCAGTGGAGAGGCTGCTATGGGAGCCCACAACCTAAAACATATGGAGAAGGATGAACTGCTCGCCTTCAGGGATCACTTCCATGTACCTATCACTGACGAGCAGGCTCAGAGCCTTTCCTTCATCAAGCCCGATCCTGAAAGTAAGGAAGGGAAATTCCTCACCACTCGGCGTGAAATAATGGGAGGACCTGTTCCTTTCCGCCACAAGGATGGTGAAAAGCTGCAAGTCCCCTCAACCAAGGAGTTCGAGGATATGTACGCCTCCTCCGGTGACAGGGAACTATCAACTACGATGGCATTTGTACGCCTGCTTACCAAGCTGGTAAAGGACAAGAATATCGGAGAAAGGATTGTACCCATCGTCCCCGATGAAGCTCGCACCTTTGGTATGGAAGGCCTGTTCAGGCAGATTGGCATCTACGCCCCTGACGGACAGCTCTACGAGCCTCAGGATAAGGAGTCCTTTCTCTGGTACCGCGAGGACAAAAAGGGGCAGATCTTGGAAGAGGGCATCACGGAGGCAGGGGCGATATCCTCGTGGATAGCTGCTGCTACAGCCTATGCCAACCACCAGGTATCCATGGTCCCCTTCTTTATTTTCTACTCGATGTTCGGGTTCCAGCGCGTAGGTGACTTCATCTGGGCCGCAGGAGACAGCAGGGCCAAGGGATTCTTGATGGGAGCAACCGCTGGTCGGACCACGCTCAACGGCGAGGGTCTGCAACACGAGGACGGTCATGGCCTGCTGCTTGCAGCGACGCACCCCACGTGCCAGGCGTACGACCCCACCTTCTCGTATGAATTGGCTGTAATCATCCAGGATGGACTGAAGCGCATGTACGAAGACGATGAGAATATCTTCTACTACATCACCTTGATGAATGAGAACTATACCCACCCTGCAATGCCCAAGGGCGCAGAGGAGGGGATCAAGAAGGGGGCCTACCTCTTCAGGAAAGGCAAGAAAAACAAGAACCCACTCGTCCAGCTGATGGGAAGTGGCACTATCTTGCGCGAAGTCATTGCAGCTGCCGATCTCCTGGAAGAGGACTTTGGTGTGGAGTCGGACATCTGGAGCATCCTTGGTGTCAACGAGCTTCATCGTGATGGTGTAGCAGCTGATCGCTACAACCTCACCCACCCTGAGGGAAAGGCCAAGGTGCCCTACCTCACCAAGATCATGGAGGGCCATGAGGGTCCTGTGGTGATAAGCACCGACTACATACGCGCCTACGCTGAGCAGATCAGGCGCCTTATCCCCAACCCGAAGGTGACCATCCTGGGTACTGATGGATTTGGCAGATCTGACTTCAGGGAAGCCTTGCGTACGTTCTTTGAGGTCGATAGGTACTACATAGCTATTGCAGCACTCAAGGGCCTTGCAGACGAAGGGGTTATTCCTGCCAAGAAAGTCAGTGAGGCGATCAAGAAGTATGGCATTGACGTCGACAAGAGCGACCCACTGTTGAGTTAAGGAGATACCAACCATGGCAACAAAACAAATACTGATCCCAGATATTGGGGATTTCCAGGATGTGGCAATCATTGACGTCTATATCAAGGTCGGCGACACTGTCGCCGCCGAGGACTCTGTGGTCGCTCTCGAAAGTGATAAGGCGGTCTTAGACATCCCCTCCCCCTTTGGGGGGAAGATCACCAAGGTTCTGGTCAAGGAGGGAGACCTTGTTTCCAAGGACTCCCCCGTAGCAGAGATCGAGATGGTTTCAGAGGGCGAACCTGAGAAGGAGAGCTCATCTCCTGCTAAAGAAGAGCCGCCTGCAGAAAAACCAGAAAAAAAACAAGAAGAAGTAAAAGAGCCAAAGAGTGAAGAAGTAGCCCAGGCTCCAAAGCCTGAAGAGCCAGGGAAACCTTTATCAGATCTGGTCAATGAACAGGCACCAGGTTCAATCTATCACGCTACCCCTTCCCTTCGCAAATATGCACGGGAGCTTGGGGTTGAGCTTGCTAAGGTGAAAGGAAGTGGACCAAACGGAAGGATCCTTCATGAGGATGTGCAGGCTCTGGTAAAGAAGGCCCTCTCTGGAGAAGGAAAGGTGGCATCCTTTGGAAAGATCGAGCTGGAGGACTTCTCCAAGTATGGGGCTACCGAGCGCCAGAAGATCTCCCGTATTCAGAAGATCTCCGGGCCCCACTTGCAAAAGAGCTGGCAGATCATCCCCCACGTCACCCAGTATGACGAGGCTGATGTGACCGAGCTTGAGGTCTTGAGAAAATCCCTCAAGGCGGAGATGAAGAAGGGTGATGATGCGGTGAGCATCAGCATCCTCTCCTTCACCATCAAGGCTGTGGTTGCAGCCTTGATGAAGTTCCCTGAGATGAACGCCTCCTTTGATGAGGAGAGTGGGGAGCTGATCCTCAAGCGCTACTACCACATCGGTATTGCTGTTGACACCCCTGAAGGCCTCATCGTACCGGTACTCAAGGATGCTGATAAGAAGAGCATCACCGATATAGCAAGGGAGCTTGTGTCGATAAGTCAGCGTGCTCGGGAGAGGAAACTCAAGCCTGAGGACCTTTCCGGGGGATCCTTCAGCATCTCCAGCCTTGGAGGAATCGGCGGGACAGCCTTTACGCCCATCATCAACCCGCCACAGGTAGCCATCCTGGGGATTGCCCGAATGGCTAAGAAGCCGGTTTGGAACGGGGAGGAGTTTGTACCTCGTGACATCCTGCCCTTCTCTGTAGCCTATGACCACCGCGTCATCGATGGTGCAGCCGGCGTTCGTTTTACTACGTATCTCGCCTCCTTGCTAGGTGATATGCGCCGCGTCTTACTCTAAGGAGGTATACGGATGCAGGAGATTAAAGCAGACCTCGTGGTCCTCGGAGGAGGACCCGGTGGCTATAGTGCGGCATTTCGCGCCGCTGACCTGGGTAGGAAGGTAACCCTTATTGAAAAGGATCCAGTGTTGGGAGGAGTATGCCTGAATGTAGGGTGTATCCCTTCCAAGACACTGCTGCACCTTGCAGAAGTGATCGAAGAAGCTGAAAAGCTTGCCCCCCTTGGGGTCTCCTTTGGAAAACCTACCTTTGACTTGGAGAAGATCAGGGCCCACAAGGACTCTGTGGTAGGAACCCTCACCTCAGGGCTGGACTCCCTGGTCAAGGCAAGGAAGGTCGATCGTATCGTAGGGGTGGGAACCTTCATCGATAACAAGAACCTCTTGGTCAAGACCGAGAAGGAGGAGCTCAAGATCACCTTTGCAGACATCATCATTGCCGTGGGCTCACGATCGGTTGAAATCCCGGGGATTCCCTATGAAGATGAACGCATCTGGGACTCTACGAAGGCACTGGAACTCTCGCACATCCCCAAGAGGCTGGCGATCATTGGAGGAGGCATCATCGGATTAGAGGTTGCTACCATGTACCACGCCCTGGGCTCGAAGGTGACCATCATAGAGATGATGGACTCCTTGATCCCCCCTGCCGACAGGGATCTCAAGCAACCTTTGGTGCGCAAGCTCAAAAAGCAGTACGAGGCCATCTACACCTCAACAAAGGTGGAGAAGGTCGAGGCAACAAAAGAGGAGCTGACCCTCCACCTACAGGGCGACAAGGCTCCAAAGAGTATCGTCGCTGATGTGGTGCTAGTTGCAGTGGGCAGAAAGGCCAATTCTGATGGCATAGCCTTGAAGAACACCTCCATCAAGACAACCGAGCGTGGCTGGATCGTGGTGGACAAGAAGATGAGGACTAGTGTCGAGCATATCTTTGCCATTGGGGACGTTGTGGGAGAGCCTATGCTCGCCCACAAGAGTAGCCACCAGGGCAAGGTAGCTGCAGAGGTGGCCAGCGGCCTCCCCTCAGCCTTTACTCCCATGGCAATCCCCTCTGTCGCCTATACCAACCCGGAGGTTGCATGGATCGGCCTGACCGAGACCGAGGCCAAGGAAAAAGGAATAGCTTTCAAGAAGGGATCCTTCCCCTGGATGGCCAACGGCAGGGCGTTGAGTGCTGTAGCCTCTGAAGGGGTCAGCAAGGCTCTCTTTGATGAGAAGACAGGAAGGTTGCTAGGTGCCGGCATCTGTGGAAAGAATGCAGGTGAGCTTATCTCTGAGGCAATGCTAGCCCTTGAGATGGGTTCTGTAGCCCAGGACATCGCCCTTACGATTCATCCTCACCCTACCCTCAGTGAGACCTTTGCCCTTGCTGCTGAGCTTGCAGAGGGTATCGCAACTGATACACTGAA
>CAZPOJ010000168.1:0-5441 GCA_964588005.1 uncultured Sphaerochaeta sp. | reverse complement strand
GCGCTCTTACTAAGCAGTACCATCTTCTCCCTGGCAGGTGCTTTCATCGTAGGGTTCTGTCTGCTCAGCTCCATCCCCATCGGAAGCCAATATGCAGCAGAGCTCGGCCATGGGATTTCAGAGGAGATCATCCAAGCCATGTTGCTGCTCTTCTCCCAGACCAGTGGTGCTCTGATACTGATCATCACCTTGGCCAGCAAGGGCCAGTATTCTGCTCAGCTGCTTACCGGCCTCGCTGCCCTGCTGTTTGCAGCGATGATGGGCAGTACCTTTCTCAAGGAGAGTGAGGTCATCATCACCGAAGAGGAACGACTGCATGAAGTCATCGAGAAGGAGATCGTACACCTACAGTGATGACCATACGACAGGCAAAGAGGGAAGAACTGCCTCAGATCCTCCAATTCATCAGAGAGTTGGCCCAGTATGAGCATCTTGAAAAAGAGGTGGTCGCTACGCTTTCAAGCATGGACCGCTGGCTTTTTGTAGAGAAGAAAGCAACGGTGCTCTTCTGTTGTGAAGAAGAGAAGCCGGTAGGCTTCGCCCTCTACTTCTACAATTACTCAATGTGGGAAGGGTGTTGTGGTCTCTATATAGAGGACCTCTTCATCCAACGAGCATTCCGTGGAAAAGGGTATGGCAAGGCCCTTATCGAGCATATAAGCTCTCTAGCCCTAGAAGAGGGGTGTACAAGGGTCGAGTGGGTATGTCTGGACTGGAACAAGATGAGCATAGACTTCTACAATCGCCTAGGCGCTGTCGTCATGGACGGGTGGTCGACCTATCGCCTCAGTGGAGAGGCACTATCCTTGGTGGGTAAGAAGAATAGCAAGAACAACAAAAACAACAACAGGAAAGAAGAGAACCCCTAAAGACAAAACAGGAGAGCTCCAAATATCATAAAGAGTCTTTCTTTGACAGTTGCACAGCTTGTATTCTCTTTTAAAATTATATAATACAACATAATAAAGAGCAAACAACAACACAGAAAACTGTGTTACATTCTGTGTTGTCATCCAATAGTTTCAGCATATATCTTTATGACAGAGCCATATGTATCCTGCAATTTATAGCCTAAAGCCTACAGCTTGAGTCTCTTCTTTAGCCGGTTTTGGCAGACTGTTATGCTAGCCTATTTTTTTGTCTGGGGTACCAAACGATCATCCCAGAGATCAAAACATGCCACATCATCAAGGCTTTTACGGCTTCTAAGACTGTTTTCACTCTCTAGATGCTTCTCACTCAGACCCTCTGACTCCCCTGGATAACCGAGTATGATCAAAGTCACCAGGGTATCTTCCTCCCGTATGCCTAGGACTTTTTTTGCATCCTTGGAGGTGAAGCCCGCTATCGGGTGGACATACAGACCCTCTGCAACCGCCTGAACCTGGTAGGCCATTGCAGCCATTCCAAGCTCAAAGGGAGTGTATGCCACATCCCCTAGAGTAAGACCCCATGAGGGATTGGTGATAAAGGCTGTGATGGCAGGAGCCTTCTTGGCCCAGTAGTTTCCAGGAGCCAGTGTCTCCTTGAGCTTGTCCAGGACTATAGGGTCCTTAACGGTGATCATGCGCCATGGTTGGCTATTCATACTTGAAGGAGCGAGGTGTGCAGCCTGTGCAAGGCGCAGCAGGACCTTTTCTTCTATTGGTGTGGTAGCAAGGGCCCTCTTGGCCCTCCTTGTCTCTATCTCTTTGAGTAGTGCCATCGTCTGTATCTCCTTTGAGGAAGAAGAATATGCTCTCTTCTTTATTAGTTTTCCTTCTTCGTCTAACGTTTTCGTCTTCGTTGCATCTGTATCATCATTCTTCGCTATAGAGTAACCATACTCTCTATGGTTTCTCTATAGGCCCTGTACATCTTTATAGCTCTTGTTGTAGGGGTAGTTCCCCTGTCCCCTCAATCTCAGCGGTATCCTGCTCGAAAATATAGCAGATGAACTCCTTGTGACTTTGTTCACTAGGAGAGAAGATCACCGATATCTCTATGGGTAGTATAGTGCCGCTTTTTTGTTTTACCAGCAGTTTAAGGGAGAAGTCTTGTCGCTCCTGCATAGAAGCGACCAGCTTTTTTGCTCCGCCTTGCTGTAGCATGGCGAGGTAGTCGATCCCCAAAGCCTCATACTCCGTTTGGGAATAACCCAGCAACTTGTAGAATATGGGGTTATGGAACGTTGTGACTATCTCCCCTTTTGTCGACAGGTACCCCATCACAATACCCCATTGGGCGCTGGTTGTGAGAAAGCTGACTTTCCTTCTTGATTCTCGTAGTTGTTCGCTCAGGCGCATCTTTGAATCGACATCTAGGAGGGAGGCGATGATCCTTTTGGGCTCGCCGTTCTTCATCCTGGTCAAATGCATCTGTATGTTGAACCAGCGCAACTCTCCATTGAGCAGCTTCAGGCGTACTGTCATACCCCTTTGCTTGGGCTCTGAGAGCACTTTTTCAACGCACTCTTCAAACTGAAGCAGGTCCTCTTCATGGATGAATGAGGTACAATAATTCTTCTCCATGAGGGCTTTGGGCTCTATTTTGCAAAGTTGGAACAGGGCAAGATTAGGACTCCTGTAGAGGGTGTCCTGCTCTATATCCCATTCCATAACCTTGATGTTTGCAAGCTGTTCTATCATGGAATACCGACTCTTGTACTGGCATATCTCTCCCCCTGAGCCACAGATAGTAGCTTCTGCATTGATGCAACAGAGCATCAGGTTCTTGTGGGAAGGGTTCTCTAGCCCGATCATGGTCAGATTTCCTGTTTTATCATCACCTTTGGAGTCCACCCAAGAAAATCTCTGCCTCTGGGTTTCTCCCTGAGCAGGAAGGGCTTTTGCACTGGTAAAGAGGAGAAACCTCTCCCTGTCTTGGGAGAGTATTCGCGTCTGCTCGATGCGCTTGAGAAAGGAGGAGAGACTGCCTTGGCTGGGAAACGAGGGAGTAGGGGTGCGGGGGTTGCTGAAAAGCTGTTGGTAGCGGTCTTCGGTGTAATTGAAGAGATATATCTCATCAAACAGGGTCTTGAGGATCCTTCCCTGCAACTCGGAGAGGGAGAAATCTCCCAGATGCTGGAATACCTTGTCGGTGATGAAGGCCGGGCGGTGATGGACCATATCCAACTCAAGGAACTGTTCCACAGGCAAAGGCCTGCTAAAATAGAACCCTTGGAGGGTATTGCACCCAAGAAGCCTGTAGAAATCCACCTGCTGCTGTGTCTCAATGCCCTCAATGACAAGGGGCAGCTCTAGCAATGAAGCCATATTAACAATGCTGCGGATAATCTTTTCCGCCCTTGTCGATCGTCCTATCTCCTTGGAAAACATGCTGTCAAGCTTGAGGATGTTGATCGGAACATCCTTGAGGATATTCAAGGAGGAGTAGCCTGAGCCAAAGTCATCCATCAGGATAAGGAAACCCTCTTTTTGCAGGGTGCGCATCACCTTCAGCAACTCCCCAGGGTTTTCTGAATAGACACTTTCGGTGATCTCAAACATAAGAAGGGAGTGGGGTATGTTGTAGCGGTCTGTCTTCTCAATGATGTTCTGTGCCAGATCCTGGTTGTAGAAGTCAGAGCGTGAGAGGTTTACCGCTATAGGTACAGTTGGACGTCCCTCATCGAGGATCCTGCGCTGCAGGATGCATACTTGCTCGATGATATGGTCATCCAAGGGGATGATGAAGCCATTCTCCTCAAAGATAGGCACAAAGTCATCTGGGCCTATGATGCCACGTTCGGGGTGGATCCAACGAACCAGGGCTTCAGCTCCAGTAAAGCGGTTTTCAGTAATGCTGAAAAATGGCTGGAGAAAGATCTGGAACTGACCAAGGTCGAGTGCCTTGCGCATCTCGTTGACTATCGCCTGCTCCTTGAGCAACCGCTTTCGCAAGATGTCGGTATAGTAGGCGAACGGTTTCTGGTAGTTCCCTTTTGCAGTATTGAGTGCCATGTTTGCACGATCACTCATCAAGGAGACCCCCATGGTGGGGTCAATGATCTCATAGATGCCAAAGACCGAGCGGATATAGGCTTTCAAGTTGTTTGCATTGAGCTGCTCTTCCACCTCCTTTGCAAAGCGGGCTGCATCGAATCCTTCTTTTGGGATACAGAGGGCGAACTGGTCTGAGTAGAGACGCCCATAGGTGCCCCCCCTGCCAATGAGCTTGGCGAAGGTCTTTGCAAGGCTTATGAGTATTGTATTTCCTGCAGAGTTGCCAAAGAGGTCATTGACCGTCTTGAACCGTTCGATATTCCAACGGATAAAGAGGTAGGGGGTATGGCGGTTTTTCTGTACAAGGGCCTCTGTTCTTTGAAAAAAGGTCTCCTGGTTGTAGATTCCGGTTAGAGCATCCTTTTCAATGAGGGATAAAAGCTGTTTTTGGTTCTCCACGAGTTGGGTGGAATCAAGCACCATGACGATGAAAACCGGTTCTGGCAAACTTGGGTAGGGGATCCAGGAGGCGTAGAAAAAGAGCTCGGAACCATGGCGCTCATTGGGCTTCAACTCAATGGAAAACGAGAAGGATGTGTGCTCTTCCATCGCTTTGCGCACATTTTCGTTAAAAGAGGCGCGGTCATTTTCTTTGATGAACGTGGTGACGTCCGGATACTTTGCATTGAAATTCCGAAGGTCTTTTACTCCTGCTAGGGCGAGAAAACTCTCATCAACATAGAGGGGAGAGCTTTTCTGTTCTTTATAGCTGTAGAGGGCAAAACCACTTTGCAGCTCACTTGCGTTGATGTTCCACATAGGAAGTTTTTCAGCGATAGCTTTGTGTGCAGCTTGGGGATTTTTGGAATAGGTAAGGATTTGTAGATGATTTTTCAATGCTTGTGCGTCGTATGGCTTGGCGAGAAGAAAGGTAGATTTTCCCTCTGAAAGGTGTTCGGCTCTCCCTGCGTCGAAGAAGACAAAGGTGGGGACTTTTTCCAGCAAGGGATTCTTCTTTCGGAGCTGGAGAAAAGCTGGGGCATCGAGGCCAGGGAGGTTGGAGTCGTACAAAACCGCTCCAATCTCCTCTGTATCCAAGAATCGGAGTGCTTGTAGGCTGTTTCTAGCCTCGAGGATAGTATATTCTCCTGCAAATAGCTGGCAGAGGACCTCTCGATTCTGGCTGTCTGCATCTGCAATCAGGATGGTTGGTTGTCTATAGTTTTGTGGCTTCACTGTAGGGTGAGCATATCACAAATAGCGAGCAATACGCAAAGACAATTAAGGGGGTATGGGAAAAAACGACAAAGATTTGTCAAGAGCGGATGCAAGAAAAAAAGACAAAAAACGGGGATGCCAAGGCAAACCCCGTTTTCAAAACGTTTTGACAGTTAGCTGCGAGGTGAAAAATCGGACTTAGGAGCTCCACAGAGTGGGCAGACCCAATCTTCTGGAATATCTTCAAAGGCTGTACCGGGTTTTACACCATTGTCGGGATCACCTACTGTGGGATCATAC
>CAZPOJ010000167.1:1527-5498 GCA_964588005.1 uncultured Sphaerochaeta sp. | reverse complement strand
CTTACATAAGAATCTTGAATACGACCTTCACTACTTGGCTTGAGGTCTCATCCACCAGATTGGGTGCGTGGGGCTCGCCTGGGAAGAAGATTACAAAGCTATCTTCCTTGGCATGGAGGGAGAGCAGTTTCTCGCCTTGTACCATGAAAAAGTCTTTTTCCTCATCATAGGCTGTGGTAGCGGTAAGCATAGTGCGGCTTGCTACATCCATACGCTCAAATCCCTTGAGCAGGATCTGTACATCGGCTTCCTTCCTGTGCACTTCATACTGGGATGCTTCTCTCTTTTCGGTCTTGTAGGTAAATAGGTTATAGCGAAGGTTCTTATGTTCGGTGGTGTAGCTGCCCAACTCAAGGGTATCGAGCTTGCCGCTTGCAAGGATGTCGATGACATGCTGGAGGGCAGGAAGGGTTGCGACATAATTTTCCATTTGGGAAATCTGGTCTACTATCATGGGGTACCTCTTTTTCCTCAAGCATAGCGAAACCGGGCATCTTGGAAAAGGGGCAAAGAGATCAGGGGATATCTGAGACTAGCCGATACGTTTGATTTTCCGTATCTTTATTAAACCACAGTAAAGAAGTGGACTAATAAGGAGCTATACATGTCAGATACCCATACCTATACAACCAGCGTCACCTACAGCGAAATGAGAAAGGGAGTACTCTCCAGCGAGGGTCTCGCCCCTTTTGAAGTTGCCACCCCACCTCAGTTCCCCGGTGGACATGAGGGGATCTGGTCCCCAGAACACCTCTATGTCGCTTCAGCGGAGATCTGCCTGATGACAACCTTTCTCTCCATTGCAGAGAAGTCCCGCCTGGAGTTTGTCCAGTACAGCTCAGAGGCTGTTGGAACCCTTGAGAAAACAGCTGAGGGCATGCTGATGACCAAGATTGTCATCAAGCCGAAGGTTGTCATCAAGGATGAAGGCAAAAAAGACCGTACCCTCCTGCTCTTGGATAAAGCCGAGAAGTACTGCCTGATCTCCAACTCTATGAAGACTGCGGTCTCCATAGAGCCTCTTGTTGAAGTGAGCGCAGTAGCTGAACAGACAGGTTGAAAGTGAAGAGTAACGCAGGAAACATCTGAGCATAAATGCAGAGAAAGATGAGAGATTAGAAAGCCTTGCATACGATGAACAACGCCCCTTAGGATACTCCCAAGGGGCGTTGTTGTTGCAAAGTGGGCGGATGAGCTGTTGATGGCTCTACAGCAGGGCATCAACGAACAATCCATTTCCTGCTTTTTGGACGGAGACCAGCTTGTCCTGTGCCAAGGCATGTACATGTTTCATTGTTTCGTCCTTGTCCAAGGCAAAAGTCATCATGATCTCAAGAGGCACGACACGAGCATGGATCCTGATGAATGAGAGGATGTTCTCACGTGAGGCCTCTGGTATGTTTGAGGTGAGTTCTCCCTTGCTGAGTGTCCGTATGGCCTGTTCAAAATCCTCAACACGCTGATAATTTTCCATGATCACCTCTTTGCCTTTATAGCGCAAGAGGAAGGTTGGAAAAAGTCTTATTCTATAAGCCCTTGCTGTTGCAAGGTCCTCTTCAAAGGCGGCTAGTGCGCTACCATCACTGTAGTGGCTCAGGAGTTTCTCTCGATCGAGCCCAACCTCTTGTGCCAGTGTTAGCAGGACATCCTCCCTGTTGGTCTGTTTTGCTTCAACAGCTGTCGCTTCACGCAGGCGCCGTAAAAACTTGTCCGCCAGCGCATGGTCTTCGAACTGAGCTGCCTTATAGGCGATGTTCTGTGGATAGGAGGATGGATGCTCTGCTGAAAACAACTGTAGGGGTCCGGTGGTAACGGGCATCCCATGATGCTGGGAAGCCTCTAGCCAATGGAGAGCTATCTGCTTGTTTGAATCGGATGGATCGCCTCCGATTTCATTGTCGACATCTTCAAAATTCCTGATATCCTTGACCAGGCCTCCTGCGATAAAGGATATATCCAGCTGGTGGGCGTATCTTGCCTTGAGGGCTCGCAATACAGGCTCGCTTGCCCAGCACCAGGTGCAGACGGGGTCGGTAAATTCTATTATCTCTAATGTATTGGTTTGTTTCATGGTCTTTTCTCTCTTTACCAAGGGCAGATTGTTGGTATTTAGCTAGCTCTAATCTGTCTAGGTGCCCTCTGGTAAAGCAGTATACAGTAAAAGCATAGTTAATTACTAGGCTTTAAGGGTGTTCTTCTTACAATCTCTCTTTCTTTGTGCATAGGGAAGGGGGTGCTAAGAGCCAATCACCATAAACGGGGTTGGCTATCCCCTGTCTCAAGCAACGTTTCCAGTTTGGCAATAGTCAGGGGGGAGGATCCCTCATAATGGTTGTTTACGTTGATGTAGAGGGTAGTTCCTTCTTTAGCGATCTTTGCCATCAGGGGTGCAAGCAGGGAGAGTTCATTGTCCCTAGGGGTTACAACCTTGTTCCAGGTTTCTCCTGTAGCTTTCTCTATGCCTTGGCGGTTATCCCCATGCAAACGGATACAGGCAACCTTGCCCAAGTTCTTTCCATGGCGTTGTAGTGTTGCAGTAATGTCATCCATCCAATATCCCTGTAACAATACAGGTGCTACCTGTTGTTCTTGCAGGAAAGCAAACCATGAGGAGTCGATCCATCGGGGATTACGAATCTCAATGGCATAGGGAAGGTCCTTGGGCAGGGAGGAAAAGAAGAGATGCAAACGATCGAGGAACTGGTTTCGGGACTCCATTTTCTGTTTGTTCAGATATTCAAATTGAAACATCAGCAGCCCAAGCTTAGGCATCAACGGCTCTATCCGGTCAAGAAACTGCAAGCATACCTCTGGATGCAGAAACCATCGGTTGGGTTCAGTTCCTCCCCGATAAGCGAAGAAGGAGGTTATTGTATTGGGACACTTGATGGTAAAACGAAAATCAGAGGGTGTTGCTGCGTTATACTGTGCAACCAGGTTGCGATTAGGCAGGGCGTAGCTTGCCTTGCCCAATGACCAGAACCACTGGTCGATCTCAACACTCCTGTAGCTTTGTGCATACTCTGCAAGAAAGTTTTCCGGTTCTTTACTGGAGTAGACGAGACCTTCCCAGGAAGGGTATTTCCATGAACATGAGCCAAGATAGATATGCATGCTTGGAGTTTACTCCATGACTGCCAGTTTTTCCATAGGAAACATGGGCTCTGATTCTCTTTATCTGTACGGGTTTGTAGCTATTGCCGTTGTTATTGTTGCTCTATACATCCTTCGCTATTCCAAGTTTGGACGTAGTGTCTATGCCATAGGGGGTAGTGAGCAAAGTGCCCGTCTCATGGGCCTGCCCGTGAGTAGGGTCAAGATCTTAGTCTTTGGCATCAGTGGGTTCTGTGCAGCCCTTGGTGTTTTAATACAAGGGACTATCCAGACGATTGTGACACTGCTGAACTTGAATGCCTGGTGGACAAAGGTCACGATTGCCGTCCTGCTGTGTGTGTTTGTTGTCCTGCAGCGTATAATTGCAATGCGCAATGACAAATGATATGTTTTTCAGAAATGTTGATCTAGCCATGATAAGATACTGAACATGAGTCTGAAGCAAATACTAAACAACCTGCCATTCAGGACAAAGATGCTGTACTCGTATCTGGTTATCTCTTTGGCCTCCTTTTTGGTATTCGCATTTGCCAGTGGGGGATTGTCACCAGACAACTGAGACGATCTGCAACTGTACAGACTGAACAGACCATATCACAGGTAGAGACCTCCATATCGGTATATCTACAGACCATGGAGCACATGCTGGATTATGTATCGGCCTTGCCCTGGATGAGAATTCCGACCTGCCCTCACTTTTTGAGAAGCTTCGCCATGCAAACCCTGAGATTGCAGGCATCTAGTTTGCCAAACCTGATGACTCCTTTGTGAACAACGGGCTTTCAAGGGTGTCCCGTGATCCCTTTGGCAGTGAATCTTGGTTTATGCAAGCCAAGAGGGCCAATGGCTCTCTGGTG
>CAZPOJ010000167.1:0-1427 GCA_964588005.1 uncultured Sphaerochaeta sp. | reverse complement strand
GTGACAAAGGCTTTCCGTGGTGTAGTGCTCTTTGATGTGCGCCATGACATCATCCGCAAATCCATCAACAATGCAAGTATTGGTAAACAGGGTTTTGTCTTTGTACTCGATGACCAGGACGAAATGGTATACGCCCCTGTAAATTCTGTTGTACACAGGGTGAACCCTCTCTGGCTGACTGGCAAGGATGCCTCTGTAAGTGTTGACATCGAGGGGCAGCGGTACTACTTGCAGTCAAAGGTCAGCCAAACCTCCGGGTGGCAGGTTGTAGGGGTGTTCTCTGCAAGCGAAGTCCTGCACGATATGACCACCACCGTTTATGTGATGGCCATCAGCCTGTTGGGGGCCTTACTCAGCATCGCCATACTCTCCTATGTGCTCTCTAATACGATAACCAAACCTCTGTCCAAGCTGCAACGCCTTATGGAGCAGGCTGAGGCAGGGGATTTTTCTGTGCGGTTCAACAGTCGGTATACTGATGAGGTAGGCTCCCTTGGGCAGAGCTTCAACCATATGCTCCTGCAGATCGAACAGCTGATCGCCCAGGTCTATGTTGAGCAGAAGAACAAACGCAATGCTGAGTTAAGGATTTTGCAAGAACAGATCAAGCCCCATTTTCTCTACAATACGCTGGATACCATCTCATGGCTTTCACGCGAAAATGGTGCTGAAGACGTGGTCCTGCTTGTTGATGCCCTGACGAGTATGTTCCGTGTTGGGCTTTCGAAGGGCAGGGAGACCATCACCATCAAGGAAGAGATTTCCCATGTATCCAGTTACCTCTACATCCAACAGATCCGCTACAGCAGCAAGCTTTCCTATGAGATTCATGTCCCGGAAGAGCTTGAAAGATATACGGTTCCAAAGCTCATCCTGCAACCCTTGGTGGAGAATGCCATCTATCATGGCATCAAGCAAAAGCGGGAAAAGGGGCTTGTCACGGTGAATGTTTCCCTCGATGGTGAGGTGCTGGTGCTTCAAGTGCATGATACGGGTCCAGGTATTGAGGAGCGCAAGTTGAAAGTTCTGCAAGGTCAACTGCAAGATAGGTCTCGTACCGAGGATAGTGGGTTTGGCCTCTTTTATGTCAACGAGCAGGTCAAACTGAGCTGTGGAGCGGCATACGGAGTTTTCATCGATAGCGAACAAGGGTTTTGGACCACCTCTACGGTGTATGTCCCTGCAAGGACAAAGGAGACAACTGGTGAAAAAAATCAGAGTCCTGATAGCTGATGACGAGATAATCATCCGGAGGAGCTTGCAGACCATGCTTGCAAAGGACCCCTCCATCGAGGTGGTGGGTGAGACTGAGGATGGAGAGCTTGCCCTGGAACTTTGTAAGAGAACAAAACCGGAAATAGTATTTATCGATATCAATATGCCTTTTCTCGATGGACTATCATGTATTGAACTGCTCAGGCAGATGA
>CAZPOJ010000166.1:0-5588 GCA_964588005.1 uncultured Sphaerochaeta sp. | reverse complement strand
CTCAACCTCATCGAGAAGAACGGCGTGACGATGATACGGTGCAGGGCGATGGCACTTCCCGATGAGTGGACTTCCCACAAGGGATTCGTGGGAACCGAGAGAGGGGTCACATGCGGTATCATCGGTGAGAACACAGGATTGGAGGAGATATGGCTGATGCGACCTTAGGGCGGATAAAGACGCTCAAGTCCCAGCTTACCGCACGGGGCATGAAGAAGATGCCCCTCACCCTCAAGGCCGACAAGCTGAAGGTGTTGGCGAACCTGTACTTCATACGACAGGACTTCCGGAAGGCCCACGAGGTCAACAAGAAAATCATCAAGGAGATTCGTCCCTCCTTAATCCGCAAGGAAAAGGATACGGAGACAAGGAAACAGCTCCTCATCATCCTTCGTGACGCATACACTTACTGTGCAAGGGAGGACTTCGAGTGCTTCCTTGTGGCAATGGAGTGGGACAGACCTCCCGAGAAGCGGTTCTATGGGCCGAGGAAGGAGCGTCTGAGTCCGGTGGTGCACGAAATGCAGAGGCTTGCCGATGGCGAGCTTGATGTGTTGGCAGTCTCCATGCCCCCTCGTGTGGGCAAGACCACGCTGAGCTTGCTGTATCTCCTGTGGAGGGGTGGCAGGAATCCGAACAAGTCGATATTGAGCGCAGGCTACTCGTCCGCCCTCGTCAACTCGTTCTATGATGGGTGCTTGGAGTTCATCAACTCACCGGAATACCGATTCTTGGACATTTTCCCGTCCTCACCGCTCATTTCGACCAGTGCGAAGAACCTCACCCTCGATTTGGGTGACAGACGTAGGTACAGGACGCTTACTTTCCGCTCCATCGATGGGTCGGTCACAGGTGCGACGGAGGCGAGCGACCTCCTGTACTTGGATGACCTCGTCAGTGGTATTGAGGAAGCGAGGAACATCAACCGCCTTGATACGTTGTGGGAGAAGGTCTCATCGGACATGCTCCAGCGTAAGAAGGACAACGTTCCCATGCTCATAATCGGCACACGATGGTCTATCCATGACCCGCTGGGAAGGATTGAGGCGAAGTACGAGGGTGATGAACGGGCGAGGTTCATGGTGCTCTCCGCTGTGGATGAGTTCGGAAACAGCAATTTCGACTACGAGTATGGGGTTGGATACGGTACCAAGCACTACAAGAATCTCAAGACCATGACCGACACCGTGACATGGGAGTGTGTGTACCAGCAGAACCCCATCGAGAGGGACGGTCTCCTGTTCACCGAGCTTGAGCGGTTCTTGGAGATACCGAAAGACCCGCCGGATGACATATTCGCCTTCGTGGACGTTGCCTTCGGTGGCGATGACTTCCTCAGTATGCCGATAGCATACCAATGGGGTGACGATGTGTATATCGTGGACTGTGTGTTCCTCAAGGGAGGATACAGCGTCACCGAGCCGATAGTGGCAGGATACATCAAGCGTCATGGGATACGGAGGGTGGTGTTCGAGGCGAACAACGGTGGTGACTTCTACTCAAGGGACGTCTCGAAGATGCTCAAGGACGATGGTGTGCACTGTAATATCCTCGCCCTTCGTGCGCCGGGGAAGAGTGGCAAGCTGAGCCGTATCATCCAGCACGCACCCGCAGTGAAGGAGTGGTACTTCCGTGACAAGTCGCTCTACAGCAGTGAGGAATACTATGGAGTATTCATGAGCCAACTCCTGTCTTTTGTACAGACAGGGAAGAGCAAGCATGACGATGCTCCCGACTCGTGTGCAGGATTGGCCCATATGATGAGGAAGTATACAGTACAACAAGTAAAATTCTCGGACAGGCGTTCTGTCGGGTTATAAGGGGTAAGAACAGTGAATTCGACAATCACAGGAACACTGATAGTTGCTGGATTTGCATTGTTGGGGACAATCATCAGTGCAAAATATGTCTCGAACGTGGAAGTGGTGAAATTACAGATGCGGATGAAGACATTGGAAGATAAGGTCATGACACACAACAACCTAATCGAAAGGACGTATGCCTTGGAGAAGAAGGTAAACCTGCTCGAACATTGTGTTGAGCATAAATAAGGGGGAGATACATGTCGATAACAACCCATGTCTATACAGGCAGACGACAGTTGTTCACTGAGTATTTGCCGGAGAAGATGCGGAAGCCGAACAGTACAGCTCCCCTCTTGGATGGTACCACGGTACCTACGGTAATCAAGAATGTGTGGGGAGACCACATGCAAAACGGTATTGAGATAGAATACCTCATCAATTATTACAAGGGCAGGCAGGACATCCTTGACAGGGAGAAGGTCGTGAGGCCCGATGTGGATAACAGGGTGGTGCTCAACCATGCCATGGCCATCACGAGGTCTATAGTTGGATACACCTTCGGGAAGCCAATTCGTTATGTCCACAGGACTTCCGATGCACAGACTACGGTTGCAGACCTCAACAGCATGGTTGAGGCTGAGGATAAGTTCACCTCAGACCAAGAGTTGGCAACCTATGCCTCCATCTGTGGCACGTCCTATCGTGGGGTATTCATGGATGCTTACGGTGTCGAGGACGACATCCCTTTCAGCATCGTGACGCTAGACCCCATAACGACTTTCGTGGTCTATTCGAGTGAGATTGGACATGCTCCGGTCATGGCTTGTACGTTCTACGAGATTACCCCGACACAGTACGGTACCGGCAAGCATGTGTATCTCGTGTACACACCGGAATATGTGTATCGTTATGAGACTACTGGACAGGCGTTCGGAATCCTTTCCGCAGATGACTTGGTTGAGGAGGTGGAGAACGTGCTAGGCGAGGTTCCCATTGTGGAATACCCGAATAACTCGTTCCGTATCGGGGATTGGGAAATGGTCAAGACCTTGCTGGACTCCATCAACATCGTTGGTTCTGATAGCGTCAATGAGCTGGAGCAGACAGTCAACTCCATCCTTGTCGCCATCAACTGTGAGCTTGACGACACCGCCAAGGAGAACATAAAGAACGACAAGATGGCCTCCATCATATCGAGCAAGGAGCTTCCTGCCGAGTTGAAATACCTCGCACCCATGCTTGACGGTGGCACCACCGACCAGTTGCGCTCGTTCCTCATGGAACAGCTTCGCCTCGTGGTGGGTATTCCAAGCAGGGACAACCGCTCCGGTGGAGGAGGAGATACTGGAGACAGTGTGTATCTTCGTGACGGTTATCAAGACCTCGAGATAGTGGCCCGAACCAAGGAGACGTTCTTCAAGCGAGCAGAGAGGAACACCCTCAAACTTGTCGTGAAGCTCTGTCAGACCAGTGATGGATTGCTCAAGGGACTTGCAACACGCAATGTCGATATCAAGTTCACAAGGAACATGACCGATAACGTATTGAACAAGGCCAACGCAATCTCCATCCTGCATGGTACACAGACTCTTGACCCTGTTGATGTACTCTCCATCGTAGGCATAACAACGGAACCGGATGACCTTGTCAAGAGAGGTGAGAACTATTGGGAGAACAAGATAGTCGATGCTCCCATATCCGAGAACGAGCCAAAGTTGACCAATCCCGAGGATGAGATACTGAAACAGAAAGTTGACAGATAAATTAATAGTGTCTATATTGACATTTGTTTCATAATCGTATATAATACGAAGTAGCATAAAACGGGGCGATACGTAGACCTATAAGGGAGACGGAGGCGAACCGAGGAGGACATATGCCGGAAGATGTAAACAAACAAGCGGAAGAGGTCATCGAGACTGATGACACTCAAGCAACAGAACCAAATCAGAGTACGGAAGAAATCAAGTTCGAGGACTTGAGTCCGGAGATTCAGAAGTTCATTGACAGAGAGCGTGGCAAGGCGAGCATGACAGCTCGGGAGAAGGCAAAGCGGGATGCTTTGAAAGACCCCGATGTACGCAAGGCCTTGCAGGAAGAACTCGAAGCCGAGGCAACCCTCACAGCGGAACAGAAAGTGGAACGCAGGATGAAGGAAGCACTCACCATCGAGAACCGTGCCCTCGCTCGTGAGAAATTGGTTGACAGCGGTATCACAGGGGAGGAACTCTCAGAGATTCTTGAACTGGTCGTCACTGACGACAAGGACGCTACATTGGCAAGAGTTGACAAATTTGCCGGAGTGGTCAAGAGGACTTTGGAGAAAGAGCAGGAACGAAACACCCGCAAGGCTCTCCAGAACACACCGAAACCAAGGACTCAGACTACTGAAACCAAGGATTTCAAGGACATGGGATTTGAGGAGCGGATGAAGCTCAAGGAAGCCGACCCCGCCAAGTACAAGGCTGAAATGGAGAAGTTGCGAACCAAGATTTAAATAGGAGAATTTCATTATGGCAAGAACTGGACTTTTCGGCGGTTTTTCCTTTGACCCCGAGGTTTTTACTGGGTATATCTCTGAGAGAGACCCCATCAATCCACAGCTTATCAACAGTGGCGTAGTCCGCCCTGCTGACGCTCGTGTCGCCAATTCACTCGCAAACGAGAACAACGTTGTCACCATTCGTTTCTACCAGCCCTTCGATGGGGACGCTCTCAACTATGATGGCGAAACCAACAACGTACCTGTAACACTCAGTGGTTCCAGCATGACCGCCATGGCTTATCGTAGGATGAAGGCATGGAAGGAGCAGGACTTCACCCATGAGCTTACCGGAGCAAACGACCTTGCAAACGTTGCCCGCTCTGTCGGTGCATACCAAGCCAAGGAGAACCAGAAGGCTCTGCTTTCCATTCTCAAGGGTCTTGAGGGAGTCGCAGATTTTGCAACCCACGTCAACGTCATTGCGCTTGACGCCGCTGGAACCGTTAAGGACGCAAACCGTCTGACCCCCGACACTGCTATTGTAGCAATGCAGGAAGCACTCGGAGACCACATGGAAGAGTTCCAAGTATGGTTCATGCACAGTGCCGTCTTTACCGACCTCGTTCGGCAGGGATTCGCCACTGATGTGGTAATCAAGGATGGCAAGCAGAGCGAGAACCCGTTTACCAAGTACTTCCTTGGCAAGCCCGTCATCATCGATGACACTGCAACTGCAGTAGCCAACAACACCAGTGGCAAGGTTGAGTATCACACTTACCTGCTTGGTACCGGATTGTTCGTGACCGCCCCTGTTAGGATTGACACTCCCAACTACGTGGATTACGACCCCGAGACCACTGGTGGTGTACAGAAGCTGTACAGCAAGTGGGGCAGACTGCTTCACCCTTACGGTTTCTCCTTCGATGCCGACAGTGCCGGAGCTGAGTGCCCCACCAACGCAGAGTTTGCAACTCCTGCAATGTGGAGCATGAAGTACGACACCAAGAACATTCCGCTCGTGGCGTTCATCACCAACGTAGCGTAAGGGGGTAACAAATGGCTAAATTTGGAGATTACGTAGCATACGATGGACTCATCTATCGCATTGTTGCAGTATCCGAAGATGCCGAACCCACCTACACTCTGGAACCAATGCGAAAGAGCGAGACCGAACTGAAAAAGACAGTTGACGTCTCGCAGTCGCAGTTGTTCCTTATCCCGAGTGACGATGGGAGAGTCGCAGGTATTGCAGGTTCTGCAATCACCGTGGTCGGCTCTCGCACCGCACTTGCCAATGC
>CAZPOJ010000165.1:0-5614 GCA_964588005.1 uncultured Sphaerochaeta sp. | reverse complement strand
TGAGGTCTTTCTTGAACCCTTCAAACTTTTCTTCATCACTCATGCTCTTCTCTCCTCGAGCCTCTTGCAGGCTCTTGTGCACTGTCCGAATGAGGCGCCTGATCTCTCCCTGTTTCTCTACAAGGCGCTGCATATGCTCTTCCAAAGCTTGTATACGGTCAAACAGAGGATCATCAAGGATGGTCTTGATAGTTTCCAGGCTGAACTCAAGTTCCCGGTAGAACAGAATCTGCTGTAGACGGTTCACTTCCTCCTGCCCATACAGACGATATCCCGAACAGGTGGTGCTTCTTGGTTTGAGCAACCCTATCTCATCATAGTAGCGTAACGTCCTCTTTGATATACCTGCATACCTAGCAAGTTCACCGATGGGATGGTCCATGCTCTGCCTCCTACGTATAGTGATACACCCTCTCGTAGCGGAAAGGTCAACAATAATTGTTTGACTGGTGGATGTTTTTGATGCATAGGAACAACGAAAGACCGATATGTGTTGAGATCGGTAGAAGAAAGGGTAGGGGCCTAATTGGTCTGATTCTTTTTCTCACTCTTTTTAGCAAGCTTCATCCCTTGTTTGTCAAACTCCCTCACATTCTCGCTGGATACCCGTAGATGGTCTGTCATTGCCTGATGGGCTGCTTTTGCATCACGGTTTTTCAAGGCAGAGAAAATTTCTCTGTGGCGTTTTATGGCATCTTCTATGCCTCCCCGCACAAGAATCCCCTTGCCCATATAGTCGCGCAACAAGGAAGTGAGAACTGTGACAAACATAACCAAGAGGTTGTTTCCTCCAGCTTTTGCTATGGCGATATGGAACTCCTCATCCAAGGCTACACGTTTTTTCAGGGGTAGGGATGTGTCGGCAAAACTAGTAAGGATCTCATCAATTTCCTCCAGCTGTTCATCGGTGATATGCTCTACTGCAAGGTCGACAGATGATAGTTCCAGGATGCCGCGCACCTGGGTGAGTTCTTCGGTACTGATATTGTCTACCTGCATGATACGACTTACAGCATTCATGACGGTATCACTCTTTGGACGGGTAATGTAGGATCCAGAACCATTTTTCAGTTCGATAAGACCCCTTTCCTGTAGCAGCTTCATTGCTTCTCTGATGATGGGTCTGCTCACATTATACTGTTTGGCAAGTTTCATCTCAGAAGGGAGCTTCTCAGAAATCTTGGATGTTGGGGAGGAAAGTATCACTTCCTCTAGATGGTCTGCAACTTGCTGACTCAAATTTGTTCGTGATAGGGAAAAATCAGCAATATCCACCAGCGGCTCCTTAGGTAATCTAATATCTTAGCAGACTAGTACAAAAAAGAAGAAATTTCCACCATAGGGCTGAAACTACACCTCTTTTCCTATTGTAACCATCGAGAGGGTTCTTTGTACTCCTTGTTGTAGGAAAGAGATATCATCTCCTACACTCATAAAATTCAGATCCATCTCCATCCATGTTCTGATAGCTTGTTCATCAGGACCTATTGATACTCCGACAGGTACTCCTGCCCTTTTTGCATGGGCTATTATCTGTTCTCCAAGCGCTAGTACCTCTGGATGCATGCTCTCTCCCAGCCTCCCGATTGAAGCGGAGAGGTCATTGGGCCCGATGATGATAGCATCGAGGCCGGGCACTGCTAGGATGGCATCAATATTCTCCACCGCTTGGATGTGCTCTATCTGCAGTATGCGCAGAAAGGAATCAGAGGCATCCTCCAGATAGGTTTTTATAGGAGTCTGACCGTATCGGCATGCCCTTCTAGGACCAAAGCCCCGAATCCCCAGAGGAGGATAGAGACAGGCCTTAATCGCCCTTTGTGCATCCTCCTCGGTAAGGATCATGGGTATGATGATACCATTGATTCCCATTTCCAATATTGGTTTGATAACAGCTGGGTTGTTCTCAGCTACCCGGACAAATGCAGCAGCACCTCCGGCATTAGCAGCCATTACATGCATAAGCAGAGTATGCTTGTCAAATGGTCCATGCTCTGCATCTATCCATATGAAGTCATATCCATACATTGCCATGGCTTCTGTAATGGAAGGGTCAGTGAGGAATACATGGCCTCCAATTACCTTGCATCCTCCCTTTTGCATCGCTTTGAGCAGTCCCTTGGCCTTATTCATTGTTTAAGGCCCAACCGGTCACGCATAGCACCCTCTAGCCTGATAAGACTTTCTATCTCATGGCGTCCGTTCTCATTGAGCAAGTCTACGCTCTTTGATCGTGTTACAAGGCTCATAGGAACTCCAGTGCGTGCATAATGGTGTTTTGCATTGACTGGATAGGAACGTGCCTCGGTAATTGCTGCGATAGTCAAGAAGTCACTGACCTCCCTAGCAAGCTCGGGTTGCTCTTTGAAGTGCTCGTACATCCACTTGTAGATATCGATATGGAAGTTTGCCATCACCCCGTTGTAACCGTGGTAACCCATGATTAGTGAGTCAAGCAAGGTAGAGGTGTTAGCATTGAAGAGGGCAAGGTCGGTCCCTTCTACCAGTGCTACTCTACGCTTCTCTATATCCAGGCTGCACGATACATCCTTGAGGAACACCAGTTTCCCCCTTTTCGCACAGGATGCTAGAAAATCATCTGTAAGCAGACGAAGATAAGGATAGGGGCATTCATACAGACCGAAGGTAACATCGGGAAGCTGGGAGAATATGTCTTCAGCGTTAGCAGTGAAGATATCTTCTCCCTCTTGCTGCTTTGCCATGCGATTAGCAACTAGGACTACAGCATCAACACCTGTTTGCGCCATTGCACCGAGTTGCTGAATCTGCTCGTGATGTTCATCTGCGGTATGTCCGGAGGCGATCACCTTTACCCGTGAGTCAGTAGCTTCAACTACAGCTTTTGCTATGTCGAGTTTTTCCTGTTCTGTAAGGAAGAACATCTCACTGGACTGACAAACTGCAAATATGCCGTCACACCCTCGTTCTATGTACCAGTCAACGATGGCTTTGACAGCCTTAAAGTCAACTCTGTTCTGTTCAGTAAAGGGTGTGATCATAGTTGGCCAGCAGCCGTTATAGGTTTTTTTCATATATGCTCCTAGATAAGTCCCGTAGCACGCGGCAAGAAGAGGGTGACTTCGGGGAAATAGGTAATAATAACCAAGACGATGAGCATGACCACTAGAGGCCATAGTATTTCACGCATGACTCCCTTCAATGGAGTCCCTGAAATTCCCGCGGTTATGAAGAGCAACATGCCAAAGGGTGGGGTAGAGAGGCCAACCATCATGTTGAAGGTCACCACCAGCCCAAAGTGAATCATATCTATACCTAAAGCATTTGCCACAGGGATCATAATAGGAACAAAGACCAGCTGAATGGTGGAGGTATCCATGAACATTCCTAGAATGAGGATGACAATGTTTACCAGAAAGAGGAAGGTGTACTTGCTTGAGGTGAAGCTGAGTATCCAGTTTCCAATATCGGCTGCGAGTTGCTCCCGTGCTACTATATAGCTAATGACAGCCGCAGCTCCAATCATGATGCTGGTTGCCCCAATATCTTTGATGGAGGTCTTTATTACCTCTACAAGCTCGTTAAATCCCATTGCCTTGTAGGCAAACACAGAGACAAGGATAGCGTAGAGACCCGCTATGGCCCCAGCTTCTGTGGGTGTCATCACTCCTGTGTAAATACCAACAAGCAGGATAACTGGGGTCAAGAGGGCTGGAGTAGCCTTTAAGGTGAATCGCAGAAAGGTTTTCCACACAATCTTATCGCCCCTTGGATAGTCTCTTTTTTTAGCGACAATGGCAACATAAACCATGAGAAACAGGGCTAGCAGAATGGCTGGGATCATACCTCCCATAAATAGCGCTCCTACGGAAGTACTGCTGAGCATGGCATAGATTACCAGCGGAATCGAGGGGGGAAATATGGGACCTATGGTAGCAGAAGCTGCGGTGATGGCACAGGCAAACTCAGCATCATACCCATCTTCCTTCATGGCTGCTATTTCTATCTTTCCTAGCCCTGCCGCATCAGCTATGGCAGACCCTGTCATGCCTGAGAAGATCAAGGAAGCAAGAATATTGACATGGCCGAGGGAGCCCCTCATCCTTCCCGCAAGACCGCCGGCAAACTTAAAGATCATATCGGTGACCTTGCCTGTATTCATTACGTTAGCGGTAAAAATGAACAAGGGAACTGCAATAATCACATAGTTTGTATAGTAGGTGTTCATCACCTGGTTGACGACCAAGCTCAAATCCCCTCCCTTGACGAGGAAATAACAAGCTGAAGCTGAAAGCATGCCAAATGCGATGGGCATCCTAAGCACAAAAATAAGTATGAACACAATGAGTGTTACTAATAGTGGAAAGCTCATACCTTGTGTACCTCCCCAATAAATTGATTGACCATATGGTCATGGCTATCGGGGATGATACCCCGAATTACTTTCCAGTCCTCTATGATTGGGGCGATGGTATACCCGATTATGGAGAGGAGAAAATACGTAAAAGGAAGGAATACCCAAGTGTAGGAGACTCTGAGTACAGGTGTTTTTTGAAAGCCGAGAAAAAATGCATATTTGAAGGAAGGGACGATCATGAGTGCAAAGGTGACGATGATCAATAGATTTCCCAACATGCGTGCCCACGCTGCCACTTTAGGGGTGTATGCTTCATAGAGCATTGTGAACTGCACATGCCCTTTCTTGCGCATGGTATAGCAGGTTCCTAGAATTACTGTCCAGCAAAATCCTATGACGATGGCATCTTGAGTCCAGGTGAGGGGACGATTGACCACATACCGAAAAAATACCTGCAGGATGAAGGTCAAGAATAATACGATAAAAGAGAAGATGGGAATATAGATTTCCATTACATCTCTGAGAAACAAAGCTACTTTTTTCACGTGCTACCCTCCGAAACACAAGATAGTAAGCTATCCGGAGCTACCACAGCTCCGGATAGGAATATAAACGTTATTTCCCAGCAGCCTGGACTTTCTCGAACATCGCCTTGTCCCAGGTCTTTGCATAATCGCTGGCAAGGTAAAGTTTCAGTACATGGTCGCTGAAAGCATCAAGGTCTGCATAGTAAACCTTCAGGCCTGCTTTCTTGAAGAATTCAACCAGTTCAGCCTCCGCCTTGAGGTTCGTTGTATCACAGTATTCGATACCTGCCTTCACGCCCTCCATTACCCAGCCCTTTTGCTCTGCTGTCAAGGACTGCCACTTTTTTTCATTGATGGTCGGCCAGACACTGTCAACAAGGTGGTTTGTGATGGTGATGGACTTGGTCACTTCGTAGAACTTTGCATTTCTGGTAGAAGGAAGGGGGTTGTCCTGACCGTCTACAGTCTTGGTCTGCAGTGCCATGTACAGTTCACTGAAGGAGATGGGGGTGGGGTTGGCTCCAAGGGCCTTCCCAAGGAAAATCCAAGAATCGGAGTTGGGCATTCTCAGGTTGACACCTTTGAGGTCAGCGGGAGTCCTGATAGCCTTATCCTGGACAAGGTTTAGCTGGCGAGTTCCCAGATACTCTGCGCCAAGTGGTCTGATTCCCTGCTCTTTGGCAATACGTTCAAAGACTTCAGCTCCAACCGGGCCATTGAGAACGGATGTCATGTGGTCATAGCTTTTAAA
>CAZPOJ010000164.1:0-5625 GCA_964588005.1 uncultured Sphaerochaeta sp. | reverse complement strand
TGATGCACTAGTTCCTATGCTTGAGGAGAATCCGGGACTGTTTGACCATTGAGGCCGTTATAGGTTGGACCGATACTGTTTGTATAGGTTCAGCCTACCCTAGGATTGCTTGCTGTGCTGCGAGCTCTCAGATACTATCAACTGGAGAGGTGTCAGCTTTTCCAGTGAATCCAAAGGGATATCCGAAAGAAGCGCTGAAAGATGTTCGACTGCCAAGGCGCCAAGCTCGCGGCGTTGGTTGGTCCATCGCGTCCACGCCTCATGCCCTCCAAGCCAATCATCCTCAAGAACAGCTCCTTTAATATCGGAACCTAATATGAGATTTCTCTCTTTCAGTTGCGTCTCAAAGGAGTCCAAAAGACAGAGGCGATCGAACACCAGCACCTGATGCTCCATCACTAAAGACCAAATAGTCTCATTCAAACTATCATTATCATCTGCTTCGACAATTTCAACAGCAAGCCCTTGTGCTTTTGAAAATGCAAGGAGAAATGCTCGCTTGTCCCTTCTTGGTTCATATTCGGCGCCTTTGGCTTCGACATACACCAATGTCCGGGTTTTACACAGGGGAGCCAGGTGGACAACCAATTCTTGTATGACAGTTGAGTAATCAAAGGTGACCCAATGGGTACTTGCCCCACTGACTTCCCTTCTCCCAACAAAAACCAAGGGGAAATTACTCTTAACCAGTCGCTCAATGCCCTTGTCGTTTCGGCTTACTCCCATCATGACAGCACCATCTGCAAGGACAACCCTGGAGGCGTTGTCCTCAGTTGGACGATTATTGAGAATAAGCATATCATAGCCATGCTTTTCTGCAGTCTCCTGGATACCCACAAAGAAACGATAATATTCGTTTTGCGAACCAACAGGAAAAATCTGCTCATACGTAAATACAGCTATCAGGGAGTTGGTCCCGCTCTTCAGTTTCCTCGCAACCATGTTCGGAACATACCCGAGCCTAGTTGCACACTCAAGAATTTTCTCCTTGGTTTTAGCTCCTACCCGAATACTTTGCCCATCCTTGCCGTTAAGTACAGCCGAAACAGAGGCATAGGAGACTTCAGCTGCTTTTGCTACATCCTGCAGTGTTACTCTCTTAAACTTCTTCATCCTATAAAAGCGCCATCGGCAAGCAATTGTTTCTGTAACAAAGCGATATCAAGGGAGAAAAGATCTTTTTTTGAGGTAATCGCTATAGCAACTGCGGTTCCTGCCCCTTGGCCTATCGCAGCACACGAGGGACTTACCCGAAGACTTGCATGGGCAGCAAACTCACAACTGATGTTTCGTCCTGCAGCAAGGACGTTGGGTACTTGGTCATTGAGCAAGCTCCGTAAGGGAATGGTATAGTACGCCCCATGAGGAAAGAACTGGGAGTCAGTGGATTCCCCATCTGGAGAGTGGATGTCGATAGGATAGCCACAGGCAGAAATTGCATCATCAAATCTTTTCTGATCAAACAGATCCTTAACCGTCACACGATAGGCACCATTGAGCCTCCTGGAACTTCGGATACCGATTCTTGGGCCACTATAGGTCATTCGCGCTTGCTCAAAACCAGGGATATGGGTTATCAGGAATTTGTACAACTCCCATACCTGTCTCCGTCCTTCCAGCTCAGCTTCAGTAAGGCCAAGGGGATCGACAGGATTTTTCCCATTGACCCGGGTCATATTCACAATAACTTCATTTTTTGCATTGGTCTCAAAACAGAGCACGATATCCCTATCGAAGGTTATCTCTCCTGTTGCCATGCCTTCCCTCATGATTTCCTGAAAGCCTGAGAATGAGAGCCGTGAGGCTGTGCGCTGCAACCCGGCCTTCGGGGCAAGGAAGGGGAATAATGTAACATCGGAATCCATAAGATTTCGGATCTTTTCGATATCAACTCCCACAAGCTTGAAATTCATGGTCATAGGCTGGTCCTTTCCATCACTCTCCCTCCCTTGTTCAAAAGGGATCCCTGCCATGGCGATAAGATCGGCATCACCGGTAGCATCGATAAAATAGGAAGCGGAAAGGGTAAAAATGTTCCCAGCACAGAGACATTCAATACTCGACAACAGGCCATCCAGAATCTCTGTCCTGACAATACTTGTATGGTACAACAGGGTAACGTTCGCTTCCAGGCACATGAGTTCAAGCTCGCGTTTCATCCCTTCGGCATCAAACGGTGTAACGGTATAGGTATAGCCTGTAGAATCAGGAATATGCCCAACTGAAAGGTCTTTTGCAACAAGGCGTGTGATCAATTCATCAGCTAAGCCTTTGACGACTTGGGTCTCCCCGGCATGAAATGTCATCATCGGGCCTGTGCCGCATGAAGTGAGGCTCCCTCCAAGATACCCTTCTTCTTCAAGAAGGAGCACTTCAAGGCCAAGTCTGGCGGATGCGATGGCAGCCATGCTTCCAGCGATGCCTCCACCGGCGACAATGAGATCATAAGTTTTCATATTGTGTATATTCATTTCATACTCCTACAGGTAAAATATCGTTTCGTAATAGGGAAGACCCAACTCCCTACTTCAAACCAGAGCCAACCATAGCATTGGAGACTTTTTGTTGGAAGATGAGGTAGACAACCATTATGGGCAGTATTGAGAGGGTGGTCGCCGCAAGTTGTAAATTCCATTGTGGCAGGCCATAGGTGTCATTGAAGTTTGTGAGCGACAAGGGAAGCGTGTACTTTTGCAAGGTGCTGAGAAAAACCAGAGGTTCAAGGTAGGTATTCCATATGGAGATAAAGGCTAGGATACCAACAGAACTAAGAACAGGGATGGCTATCGGCAACATAATCTTGGTAAAGATTGAAAAGGGGTTAAGCCCGTCGATACGTGCGGCTTCTTCCAGTTCATTGGGAACCGTCACATAAAACTGTCGAAGCATGAATGCAGAAAAAGCACCCTGGCTTCCAAAGATAGGAATCAACATCAAGGGGAACAAGGTATCGAGGGCCCCAAATGAACGCATCTGAAAGAATAGGGGGATGATGGTAACCTCTATGGGCATCATCAAAGCCGTAAGCAGTAATATAAAGGCAATACTACGGCCGGGAAAGCGTATTCGTGCAAAAGCATACCCTGACATGGCAGCAACAAATACATTACCCAAGGTGCCTACGATAGCAACCAACAAGGTATTCATGTAGTGACGGGCAAAAGGCTGGACTGTAAAAATATCCTGATAGTTTGAAAACGCCCAGCTTATAGGAAGAAAGGTTGGATCACCAAAGATATCTGCACAGGTGTTCAGCGAGTTCACAACCATCCACCAAAAAGGATAGACAAAGAGTATGGTAAGCACCACAAGCAATGCCCAATAAGGGATTTTTCTTATTATGTTGTTATACTTCATAGTAGGATACCTTTTTACGAGAAACCCATTGAAGAAGGGTAAGAATAAGTACTATTCCAAAAAGAACTACTGCAATTGCTGATGCAAATCCTGTTTCGAACATCTTGAAGGCCTGATGGTAGATGTAGTAAACCATGACCATTGTGGAACCTTCAGGCCCCCCATCGGTCATGAGCTTTATGGTGTCAAAGACACGCATGGAGCCAATAACGGTAACGATAGTTACCATCATCACCGTTGGCATCAGAAGAGGGAGCTTTATCTTTGAAAAGAGGCTCCAGCCTTTCGCCCCATCAATTCTAGCAGCCTCTATGACATCATCAGGCATGTTTAACACAGCGCCCATGAAGATGAGCACATTCATCCCCAGGTTCTTCAGGACACGGGTAACGATAACACTGGCCATGGCCCAACCTTTCTCAAAGAGCCAGTTGGGGCCTTCTATGCCTATTTGTGACAGGAACCAGTTGATCGGCCCTGCAGTTCCTCCTTGCAGGAGGTAGCGCCAGACTATAGCCCAGGCAACTCCTGAAGTTACTACAGGGAGAAAGATAATACCTCGTACAAACTTAGTCCCGCTCTTGCCTCCCCCAAGGTAGAGGGCAAGCAGCAGGGAGAATACCAGGTTAAGGGGGACTACCCCCGCACTGAAGATCAAGGTGTTCACCAGCGACTTAATAAACAAGGGATCTTTCATGAGCATGCTAAAGTTTTTTACCCCTATAAAGGTACTGGTGCCGAAAAGTAAATTCTTCGCTTGCATTGAATACATGAAAACTGAGAAAAGAGGGAGCAGGACGAAAATGAGAAAGCCTGCCATCTGTGGGGTTACGAACGCCCATCCGATGATGGCCTCGCGTCGGTGTGTCGATTGTAAAGACAGTTTCTTCATTATCGTCCTAGCTCCTTATGCAGAAAAATCGGTTATTTAATGTGTTTTGCGTAGACAGCGGCCACTTCATCCAAGATTTTCTGGACGTTAGCATTTGCCTGCCACAACTTGTCATAACTCATCTTTGACTCAACTTCAATCTGGGGATACCTTACATGCGAAGGAAGTACCCGACCGGTCTTGATGGAGTTGGCTACAGCCTCTTTCATCTGAACTGAAGTCACCATTGAGTTGGAAGTGAGGAAAGCCTCAGAATCCATAACTGATTTTCTTGCTGGTGGCCAAATGCCTGCCATGGCAGCCACAGAACTCTTGTTGGTCATAAATGCGACTAACTCAGTAGCCAGTGCTAGATTCTTGCTCTTAGAGTGTGCACCAATAGCGGCCTGTCCAATGACTGGAGCCTCTCCCCGTGGGCCGGAAGGCATTGGGGCAAGCCCCCATGCAAAGGTAGCACCTTGCAGCTTGGAGACACGAGAGATCTGTCCAACTGTCATGGCAGCATTACCGGAGAAGAAGTCGCTCTGGTTCCCTGGAGGAACAACTGACTTATCAACATAGACCATATCATGGAAAAGCTTGACAGCTGCCACAGATTCACTCTTGTTTATCAGCACCTGACCGTCCTCAGTCCAAAAATCACCACCGTACGAGCGTACAATGGGAGCGAGGTTATGCAGGACTCTAGCATCATAGCCTTGTCCATCTACTGTCTGAAACGCCCAGACGCCTGTGTTGTCCTTTACCTGTTTGCTAACCATTCTAAAGGTCTCCCAGGTCCAGTTGCCCTCTGCAATGAGCTGGTCAGGTGTCTTGGCTCCTGCCTGAGCAAAAAGGTCCTGGTTGTAGAGAATGAAAAACGGTGAGGTGGAGAATGGGATGGCATAGACACTTCCTCCCTTACTCCAAAGCTCCAGAGCATCGGAAGAGATGTCTTCTGGTTCGTATGCCTTCATAGCATCGTCGAGCTTGGCAAGCAATCCAGACTCAATAAAAGCTGGGGCTGCCGTCTCCAAGACCCAAAAAAGATCTGGTCCGCTTTGACTCTGCAACTCCAAAGAGAGTTTGGTGTTGTACTCACCAAAGGGGATTGATTCAAAAGTGGATTTGATCTCTATTCCCTTGGATTTGGCGAAGTCCTGCACGAATGAATCCAACAGTGCAATCTGGTCGGGGTTGCTGGTCCAAGTAGCAATGGTCAGGGAAACCGGGCTGCTTGAAGCGCTGGTTGTTTCTTTTGATCCTTGAGAAAAGGCCATTCCAAGAGCAAGGCCAAGAACCAAAAGCATGACGAAGGCACGTTTAGCCCCCATTGGTCGAACGTTTTTCATAGTTCCTCCTTAAGTTTGATTAATCATTTAATCAATACTTAAATC
>CAZPOJ010000163.1:0-5685 GCA_964588005.1 uncultured Sphaerochaeta sp. | reverse complement strand
CTTTCTCCCTATGATCTGACCAAGGGTCGGATCATCTATAGAGAAAGGTAAGAACATACAATCAAAATGGGCCGATTCTCGGGTGAGGATCGGCTGTTTTTGTGTATACTTTTCTTACCCTTATACTTCTCTTATCTCTCTTTCAAGATAATCCAGATAGCTCCACTGCCACCAAACTGGGCTTTGGGGGTGTAGGCCTCGGTGACTACGCCGCTGAGCCGAATGGCACTCAGGGCTGCTTCCTTCAAGAGCGAGAAGCCTTTGTCATTGTGCAACCCCTTGCCGGTTATGATGGAGATCTTGCGCATGCCGTTAGCGGCGCTATCCTTGAGAAAGGCAGTACAAGCCTCTTCAGCTTCCTGGACCTTCATCCCATGCAGGTCAAGTGTCACCTCAGGCTCCAAAGCCCTGAGGGCGGCGAGTGAACGGAAGTTGGGCTTCACCTCGCGCTTCTCCTTCATCGCCTTATCAAGGGCAGCCTTCTCATCAGAGACCTCATTCCACTTCTTATACGTGTCTGCAAAGGACCAGGCGACACTGCTCTGTTCTCTCTTATCCTCTTCAGCCTTGTCCCTCAGAGCCTGCTCCATCTCTTTGGACGGGCGCATCTTCTCATCCTTTGGGGGAGGAGTTGCCCTTGGGGTGGAGGCAACGCTACGGTCCTTCCTGGGTGCTACCCCATCGAACTCGTCTAATAGCGAACCAAAATCCTTTTTGGGCACATACTGCTTGCTTGGCTTGATCGCTTCAGCTTTTTTTGTCTGTTGCTCTACCTTTTCGCCATCCCACTCGGCCAGGATCTCAGCAAAGGATTTCGAAACCTTGACGCTGCTGTGGCTCTTCATGCGCGAGGTAACCCCACCCATCTCGCCAGTGGTCTCCCACTCCTTGAGAATATCCCCAAAGTTAGCATTAGGATCATACCCCTTGATGAGGGGTTCCTTGCGCTGAGATTGTGCCGCCGGGGCAGGCTTCTTCTTCTCTACTTTCTTCTCTATATTTTTGGGGACGACCTTCTTAATCTCCTCAAAGGGTCGATAGGCATCATCCGCTATAGGAAGACGGCTGTCACCAGCCGTCTCTTGTTTCTTTATTGCTCTTTTCTTCTTTGCCATTTATACCTCCCGCACGTCCAACAGTTGTGAGACGAACGGCTTTATTATCTCCACCACCTTGCTGATGGAAGCACCCTGCACCTTGACGGTACAGATGGCATTGGTCGGGTCTGTCCCCATGAACGTACCGAATGTGATGATATCGATATTCTGTTCACTGAGTGCCTGGGATATCTTGGCTATGGTCCCCGGCTTGTCTTCAACAACAAAGGAGACCCTGATGCCAAAGTGACGAGCACCGAACAGTTCCAACAAAATCTTGAACATGTCACTCTTGCTGACGATACCGATGAGCTTGTCCCCTTCCAGCACAGGCAGACAGGAGAGATCCTGGTCGACCATCATGCGAGCGGCCTCCTCAACGGTAGTATCCTTGTTGATAGTGACAACATTCTTACTCATCAATTTCTTAACGGTAAGCTTGCTGAGCAGGTACGCCATCTCATGGATGGAGAGGCTGCTTGCCGGCGAGGGTGATGCATAGAGGATATCCTTCTCAGTAAGGAGCCCTACGAGCTTCTTATCCTTATCCAGTACAGGTAGCCTATGCACCTTCTCCTGCTTCATCAAGCTAGAAGCTTCTGCAATTGACATGTCAGGAGTAGCTGTAACAGGGTTGCGGGTCATTCTTCGTTCGATAATCATATGATTCTCCTACCTACCATCTACCAATACTATAATTCAAGACCCAGCTAATATCCAGTCATTATTCACCAAGATATGCAGCTCGGACCTTTTCATTCTCCAAAAGCAGATCTGAAGCATCATGGAGGACAATCCTTCCATTCTCCATGACGTAGCCTTCAGTCGATGCCTTCAATGCCATTCTGGCGTTCTGCTCGACAAGAAAGACCGTTACATTATCCTGCTTGTTGATAAGGTCTATCTTCTCAAAGATATCCGCTATCACCAGGGGTGCAAGTCCCAGGCCCGGCTCATCGAGCAAGATCAGGCGAGGGCCGCTCATCAAGGCGCGGGCAATGGCCATCATCTGCTGCTCCCCTCCGGAGAGCGAGCGGGTCTTCTGCTTCCTGCGGGAACCAAGGATGGGGAAGAAGTCGTACATAGCCTCCTTGCGCTCAGCAATGAGGGCCTTGTCACGAACCATAAAAGCACCCATATCAAGGTTCTCCTCAACACTCATATCGGCAAAGACGCGTCTGCCTTCGGGAACTAGGGCAATGCCCCTGGAGGCAATGAGGTCGGTAGTGAGATTTTTACCACTCTTTTTCTTACCATTGGCACCGCCGTTGCGTGCCTGGCAGATCTCCTCCCCATCGAAGGTTATATGGCCCTCCACTAGGGGCTCCAAGCCAACAATGGCTTTCAGAAGGGTACTCTTGCCACTTCCGTTCGCTCCGATAAGACAGACAATATCGCCTTGGTTCACATGCATGCTTACATTTCGCAACGCCTTGATATTCCCGTAGGTTACAGAGATATCTTCAATGGTCAGCAGTTCGCTCATGCTTCTTCCTTTCCGAGGTAGGCCTCGATGACACTCGGGTTATGCTTGATCTCCCTGGGGGTTCCTTCTGCAAGCTTCTGTCCATAGTTCAATACAGTGATAGTATCACAGATATTCATGACCAGCTTCATATCGTGCTCGATAAGCACGACCGTTATGCCAAGGTCGCGAATTTTGCGGATGATGCTCATCAAGTGCTCGGTCTCCTGAGGGTTCATTCCCGCAGCAGGCTCATCCAAGAAGAGCAGTTCCGGCTCGGTGGCCAGTGCCCTTGCTATCTCCAGCTCCCGTTGTTTGCCGTAGGGAAGATTCTTGGCAAGTTCATTCTTGAACTGGCCCATATCAAAGAAATCCAGCCAGGAATCAGCCTTCTCGTAGATCTCCTGCTCTTCCCTCTTCAGGTATACATAACTTTTCAAGGCGTTAACAAACCGTCCCTTGGTCTCACTGGCACCTGTCTTGAAGTGCCGCCCGATCATGACATTCTCAACGACCGAGAGGTCCTTGAAAAGGCGTATGTTCTGGAAGGTTCGGGCAATGCCCATGCGACAGATCTTATGGGCAGGGAAGCCGGTGATCTCCTTGTTATTGAAGAACACCTTGCCCCCTGAGGGGATATCCAAGCCAGTCATATTGTTAAACAGGGTTGTCTTGCCCGCGCCGTTAGGACCGATGAGACCTGTGATAAGTCCAGACTCAACTGAGAAGTCAACTTTATTTACAGCGACAACACCGCCATATGCCCTTGTAAGGGCTTCAGTTTCCAGTATGGTCATCGCTTGCCTCCCTTAACACCATAGGTGTGCTCTTCCCGACCAAGAAGCCCCTGGGGTCTCCAGATCATCATCACCACAAGGATCAGGCCAAACAGAATCTGTTTGAACTGGGGGGGGATGACACTGCTCAGGCCCGTCAGCTGGGGGAAGTAACTGATGAGCTGGATGATGAAGGTACCAAGGATTGCAGCCTTGAAGTTTCCCATCCCGCCAAGGACAACCATGCACAGCACCATGACCGACACCATGAAGGTATAAGTTCCAGGAGTGACAGACAGTGAGAATGCGGCTTGTAAAGAGCCCGCAATTCCTGCTACGGAAGCCCCCAGGACAAAGGCGTACACCTTGTACTTGGTGATGTTGATGCCCATTGACTGGGCAGCGATCTCATCTTCACGAACAGCGGTAAGGGCACGTCCCATTCTAGAGCGGGCAAGCCGTTGGAAAAGGATGTAGGCTATGATGACAAAGATTATCACCATCACCAGAAATGCATATTTCTTATAGGGATTGATAGTAAGGCCAAAAAGGGTCGGCATTGGAATCTTCTGGATTCCCATGGGTCCGTTGGTGACAGAATCCCAGTTGTTCAGGATATTGCGCACAATCTCCCCGAAGCCCAGCGTTGCGATGGCAAGGTAGTCTCCCTTGAGCCTCAGCGTGGGCAGGCCGATAAGCAGACCGAACAGGGCACTGATGATGGCGGCTACCGGAAGCGTTGCCCAGAAGGACCAACCGAACCTGACGGACAATATGGCAGTCGCATAGCTTCCGATGGCAAAAAAACCTGCCTGACAGAGGGAGAGCATCCCTCCATAGCCGGTTATGATGTTTTGCCCGATAGCCATCAGAGCATAAATTCCTGTATAGATGAGTATCAAAAGAAAAAAGTTAAACATATTACACCTTCTCCTTTTCGACTTTGCCGAATAGGCCTTCTGGCTTAACCAGCAGGATGATAATGAGCACACCAAAGGCAATGGTATCCTTCAAGCCTGAGGGGATGCCCAAGATGGCTACACCAAAGGTCTCAAGGAGACCGAGTAAGATACCCCCGAACATCGCCCCTGAGATATTTCCTATACCCCCGACAACAGCGGCAACAAAGGCCTTGAGACCGGTCATCGTTCCCATGCTGGGATAGACCTTGAAGTCAAGCGCTATAAGGATGCCTCCAACTGCCGCAAGGGCACTTCCGATGGCAAAGGTCAAACTGATGACCCGGTTCACATTGATGCCCATCAGCATCGCAGTATCCTGGTCCAGGCTGGTTGCCCGCATGGCCTTACCCATTCTAGTTCGGTCAACGAACAGTTTCAGGGCAAGCATCATAGCAAGTGATACCACTAGGATCAGTATCTGGTGCGGTGTTATGATGACACCGGCCAGGTTTATGGAGCTGTTGTCAAAAGGATAGTTGAACTTTCTAGACTGGGTGCCCAAGAGCCAGGCTGCACTATTGGAAAGGATGAAGGATACACCGATTGCACTCAACAACGGAGCAAGCCTCGTTGCCTTGCGCAGCGGCTTATAGGCTATCCTCTCAATGGCCATGCCCAACATACCACAGGCAGCCATACTGATAAGCATAGCCAAGAAAAATGCGACAATTGTCCAGGCTCCAAGGGGAGAGTCACCCCTCAACAGGTCAAAGACAAAAAGGCCGACATACGCCCCCACCATGAGGATATCACCATGGGCGAAGTTAATGAATTTTAGAATGCCGTACACCATAGTGTAACCAAGGGCTATCAAGGCATAGATACCCCCCAATGTAAGACCATTCATCAGATGTTGGAAAAATTCAGAGATTCCCACGATGCGTCTCTCCTTACCCATATAACTGGGTAGTACAGTAACATGGAAAGACCGGTGTAACAACACCGGTCTCCCAAATTTCCCTACGACCGGGATTAGAACGATTAGTCGATCTGGATCAACTTGCCATCAACAACGGTAAAGGTGCCCAAATACTCAGGTGTGGTCTTGTTTACCTTGTACACGCCCTGGTAGGCAACAAGGTCTCCATTCTCAGCAAAGTTGACCACACCGCTTACACCATCATAGTCCTTGGTTGCAGCAACAGCATTACGAACTGCTGTCCTGTCGAACTTTCCAGTCTTTTTGTACACAGTGTCCATAGCTCCAAGCAGGATGTTGGTGCCATCATAGGCGTTTGTAGCAAAGGAGTCGGGTCCAACACCATACTTTTTGGTGTATTCTGCGACAAAATCGCTATACTTCTGGCTTTCCTTGACTTTTGCAGGACCGACATAGACAACACCGTCGGTAAAGTTTCCAGCGAGGTTGTAGATATCAGGGTTGG
>CAZPOJ010000162.1:0-5689 GCA_964588005.1 uncultured Sphaerochaeta sp. | reverse complement strand
CTTTGCAAGAGCAATAATGAATATCTTTACCGCTTCATCCTAGCCACAGAATTAGGAATAGAACTTAAAACCTATCTGCCAAGCATCGCATTCGGAATCAACAACACGATTTGTGGAACATAGGTGATGAGGATCAGAACCGAGACCAGGGGAACGAGGAACGGTAAAATCGCCTTGTACATGGCCTCGATTGAGATTTTCGCCTGTCGGGCGCAGATGAATAGTGAGGTTCCCACGGGAGGCGTGATCAGTCCGATCATGAGATTCAACACAATCACCACACCCAAATGGATGGGATCAATCCCGTAAGCTCCCATGAGCGGTATGAGGAACGGGATGGTGATGGTCATCACCGAGAGCGCCTCCATGAACATGCCAAGCACTAGGAAGATCACATTGATGATCAACAGAACGATGTATTTGTTCTGTGTCAGACTGACTAACCAGTTCGCCAATACATCGGTCACGCCCATCATTGCCACGAGCCAAGAGAATGCGGCAGCTCCGCAGATGATGAACAAGATGACCGCCGAGTCGATCGCGGCCTGCTTGATCTCCGCCCACAAATGCTTCATCCCCATCTCACGGTAGATGACCACACTGAGAAAGAATGCGTATCCCACGGCAACGACTGCAGCTTCGGTCGGACTGAAGATACCGCCCCAAATGCCTCCGATAATGATGATCGGGGTAAGCATGGACAGGAACGCTTCCTTGGAAGCAACGGTGACTTCCTTCCAATTGAATTTCCTGCGCGGATAATTCCTTTTCAATGCTACGAAGTAGACGAATATCATCATCGTGATCGCCAAGAGAATGCCAGGCAGAAATCCTCCCATGAAGAGTGCTCCAACAGAGATTTCTGTCATCATGCCATAGACTACCATGGGCACACTTGGAGGAATGATTGGTCCGATCGTCGCCGAGGCTGCAGTTACTGCCGCCGAGAATTCAGGATCGAACCCATCATCCTTCATGGCTTGGATTTCGATCTGGCCGAGCCCACCCGCATCCGCAACGGCGGATCCGCTCATCCCGCTGAAAATGACCGATGCGACAATGTTCGCGTGTCCGAGCCCGCCGGGGATGAATCCGACCCATGCGGCAGCTCCTCGGAACAAACGGCGGGTAATCCCTCCGGTGTTCATGAACTTGGCGGCCAGTATGAAGAACGGGATGGCCAGCAACGTATAGGAATTTGCGTTTCCGATCATCCGATGCACCAGTGCCATCACTTGGAAATCTCCGCTGACAGCAACAGCGATAATCGAGGAAAATGCCAGGGAGATGGCTATGGGGACACCGAATACCATCATGAGAACGAAAACAATCAACAGCAACAGTCCGGCGCTCATAAAGTCACCTCCTTGTGATGGATCACGACTTCGAACGGCGACCCGGTATCCGCATGATGATCCTCGACTTGCAAAGTCATCATGCGCATAATGATGTGTGAAATTGCGGGTACTGCCGCCAGCGGGAACGAGAGATAGAACACACCGCTGGGAACCGGAATGGTGTTGTACATCTGCGCCCACGTGCGACCGACGATCTTGATGGAGTAGTACATCCCGACGATCATGAAAGCCAGACAGATCACGTTGATGATCTGACGGAGGACGTATTGAGCTTTTGGTTTCAGATTGGCAACCACGAATTCCAATGACATGTGCTCGTTGTTCTTGAATGCCATCGAGACGCCGAAGAATATGATCCATGAGAAACTGACGATACTTGCCTCATATACCCAAGCAAGCGGATTTCCCAATACGAATCGAAAGAACACCCCGATCAATGTCGAGAGCACCAGATAGATCATCAGAACTCCTGCGACCACACTCGTGAACCTGTTGAAAGCTGTGTCAATCTTCTTGAACAGTTCCATAAAACCTCCCCCGTTTTTCTCAAGCGGGGGGTCCGCCTGCGCGAATCCCCTCCACTTGAGTATATCATGTACTATTGCGGCTATTTGTTGGCCAGTGCGCGAACCTGGTCAATCAGATCCTTTCCGAAGGTTTTCTCGTACTCCTTGTAGACGGAGGCTGTGGCCTCGACGAAGGGAGCGAGATTCGGGCGAGTCACCTTCATGCCCTTGCTCTCGAGGTCGGCGATCATATCGGCTTCCTGCGAGCGGACCATGTCACGATGGTACTGGCCGAACTTTTTAGCTGCTTCGGCTACCAGATCCTTTGTGGACTGCGGCATCTTCTTCCAGACGTCCTCGCTCACCATGAAAACCAGAGCCTCATACTTGTGGTTCGTCATGGCCAAGTGGGCCTGTACTTCGTTGAACCGGGAGGCGTGGATGTTCGCGATCGGATTTTCCTGACCATCGAACGAGCCCTGCGAAAGCGCCAGATAGAGCTCCGAGAAGGCAAGAGGTGCCGGATTCGCGCCGAGTGCGCGGAAAATCGAGAGCGTCATGGCATTCTCGGGAGTTCTGAGTTTCATACCCCTCAGATCAGTGGGGGAGGTGATCGCACGCACATTGTTGGTTACCTGACGAAGTCCGTTTTCCCAGTAGGCAAGCGGACGCAAGCCCTTCGCGGGGAGGCTGCCCAGGATACCCATGCCCAATTCGCTGTCAAGTGTCTGGTCCACCTTCTCATAGGAGGAGAAGAGGAACGGCAACTCGAACACGGCTATCTTCGGTTCATACGAGGCGACGATACCGACGGCATTGATGGTCATGTCAAGGCTGCCCATGCTCGCCATCTCGACCATCTCCTTGTCAGTCCCGAGCATCTCTGCGGGGAATAACTGGATTTTCACCATCCCGTTCGACTGCTCCTCGACATACTTCGCAAACGCCTCGGCCGAGAGGTGCCTCGGATTCGTGACCGCTCCGCCATAACCAAGACGGTAGGTTTGCGGACCTGCGGCTTCTGCTTCCTGGGCTCCGCCTGCAAACAGAACCGGGCTGATCAGCATCAGTGCGGCAACGATCAAAAGTACAGTTCTTTTCGATACGTTCATGTTGATTCTCCTTTTCTTTTTTACCAGACGATGTCTCAATCCATATGTGATCCACCGTTTATGTCGATGTCTTCACCGGTGATGTAGCCGGCTTCCTCCGCTGCAAGGAAGGCGATGCAGAAGGCGATCTCCCGGGTCGTCCCCGGACGTTTCATGGGTATTGCCTCCCAGATCGCCCGTTCCCGCTCGTCCGAAAGTCCTGCCCTGATGTCGGTCGCAACCAAGCCCGGACAGACTGAGTTGACTGTGATGCCATCTTCGATGACTTCCCGCGCAAACGCCTTTGCAAATCCGAGGATTCCTGCCTTCGCCGCGGAGTAGTGGCTTCCACCATACACTCCCCCGCCCCGTTTTGCCGAAACGCTGCTCAGGTTCACGATTCTGCCATACTGGTGCTTCGCCATCACCTTTGCCGCCTCACGGCTGCACAGAAACGTGCCGACCAGGTTCGTGCTCAGGATTCTGTTGAAATCGGCTACCGTCATGTCCATGGTGGTGACCGGCTGTGTAATGCCTGCGTTGTTCACCAAAATGTCGATGCGTCCGTATTCGGCTTCGACGGCCGCAATCATCGCGGTTACCGAGGCTTGGTCAGTGACATCCAACTTGATGGCCATCGAGCGGCTCCCACGTTCCTTAGCCAAGGACGCTACTTCTTGCGCCCCCTCGAGGTTCATGTCCGCCACCACGACATCGGCACCCAATTCTGCGAGATAGAGTGCTGTCTCCCGACCGATTCCCCGCTTTGACCCGGCTCCCGTGACAATCGCCACCCGTCCTGTGAAATTCATAGCTTTTTTCCTCCTCTGTCAACGATCCAAGAGTTCCTTGGCTTGAGCCACGATGTCCGCGACCGAGACGTTGTTCGCCTTCAACAGCTGCTCGTAGGGCCCCGATTCACCGAAACGATCCAGCACGCCCATGCGTTTGAGCTTTCCGCTCCCCTGTTCCGCAATGACCTCCGCGACCGCGCTTCCCAACCCGTTGATGATGTTGTGGTCCTCGATCGTGATGATCGAACGACAGGTTTCAATGGCATCGATCACCGCATCGACATCCAAAGGTTTGATCGTATGCATGTCCAACACCCGCACCGAGATGCCCTCCTGCTCCAACTCGGCGGCAGCAGCTGTCACGAAGGGCATGATATCACCAGTGGCAATGAACGCGATGTCTTTGCCATCCCTGATCAGGTTCGCTTTCCCGATTTCCAGTTTGACGGTCTCTTCATAGGTATAAGGAATGGGATCGCGGGTAAACCGCATATACACCGGCCCTTGCAGCTCCACGGCCTTCCTGATCAGCTGGCGTGCCGCATGATAGTCAGCCGGTGCGATGACGGTCATGTTCGGTATGGTGCGGTACACCCCCATGTCCTCGATCGCCTGATGGCTTGCCCCGTCGTTAGCGGGAGTAAGTCCACCGTGTGAACACATCACCTTCACGTTCAATTTCGGATAGCAGGCTTCCTGGCGGATCTGTTCGATGATCCGCAAACTGCCGAAAATCGCGTACGTGCTCACAATCGGTATCTTGCCGAGTGTCGCCAATCCCGCGGCAACTCCTGCCGCATTCTGCTCGGCTATGCCGACATTCACGTGCTGCGCCGGAAATGCCTTTTGAAATTCAACGGTCTTGCAGGATTTGCCGATGTCGGCATCTACGACATAGAGCTCTGGATAATCCTTGCCCAACTCCATCAACTCATCACCGAAGGCCTCTCGCAATGCTTTCATGATCTCAATCCCTCCTCGATTTCCCCAATCGCCCGGGCAAGCTGTGCATCATCGGGTGCAACCCCGTGCCACAAGGGAACATGTTCCATGAAAGAAACTCCCTTGCCCTTGACGGTATCGGCGATAATGACCACCGGCTTATCACATGCAATCCCGCGGATGTCATCGAGCACATCCAGGATCTCGATCATCCGGTGTCCGTTGATGCGACGAGTTGCGCACCCGAAGGCTTTGAATTTCTGCTCCAAGTCCTGGAGCGGCATGATTTCGGCACAGAAACTGTCATTCTGAATTCCGTTGTTATCGACGAATATGACCAGGTTGTCCAATTGATACTTCACAGCAGATTGGACTGCTTCCCATATCTGCCCTTCATTCGTTTCCCCATCCCCTATCAGACAAAACACCCTGCTTGCAGAACCGTCGCGCTTGAGTCCGATCGCCATGCCAACCGCAGTGGACAACCCCTGGCCGAGCGAACCGGTCGAGATATCGACTCCGGGCGTGCTTTTCATGTCGGGATGTCCCTGGAGTTTTGACCCGAACTTGCGGAGGTTGTAGACCTCGGAAGAATCCATGAACCCTCGCATGATCAACGAGGAGTAGAGGATCGGGCAGACATGCCCCTTGGAGAGCACAAACCGATCTCGTTCCGGCCATTTCGGATGTTCCGGATCGAGTTTCAGCTCATGGAAATACAGTGCTGTCATGATATCGGCAGCTGATAGCGATCCGCCGGGATGTCCCGACTTTGCGGCATGGATCATGGTCAATGCGGTTTTTCGCAGTTGCTTGGCAATATCTTCCAACTCCGAAGCCAATCGTACATTATCCACTTGGCCCTCCTTGATTCTGCAGAAATCTGCAAAACTTCATTTACGGTGTTCATCCAGGTGATTCCGTGTAAGGACATCGTACTATCACTTTTTTCAACTGTCAACAAATTTTTTCCATTTTATAAATATTTTTTTATATGC
>CAZPOJ010000161.1:0-5815 GCA_964588005.1 uncultured Sphaerochaeta sp. | reverse complement strand
TTTAGTGATAAAGCGCTGACAGAAGAACAGGTTTCCGCCATCAAGGAGGCAACTCTCAGAGCCCCTTCTGCTGGAAACATGGCCCTGTACTCAGTGATTGAGGTACACGACCAAGAAAAAAAGGAACAGCTTGCCAAGCTTTGTGACAACCAGATCATGATTGCAAAGGCCCCTTTGGTCTGGATCTTCCTTGCAGACATGCAGAAGTGGGTGACCTACTTCCGCGAGGGAGGATCGATGGAGAAGGGAGAGAAAAAGGGTCTTGCATCCTGGCGAGCTCCCGGGTTGGGCGATCTGCATCTCTCGTTGCAGGATGCCATCGTTGCGGCACAAAATGCTGTAGTGGCCGCTGAATCCCTTGGCATCGGATCATGCTACATCGGTGATATCGTTGAAAACTTTGAAACCATACGCGATCTCTTGGAACTTGAGCAGTATACGGTGCCTGCCTGCATGTTGATCTTCGGCAACCCCAAGAGTGAGCCAACAGGAAAACTGACCCCTCGTTGTCCAAAAGAGAGCATCTTCATGCAAGATCGCTATGAAAATCCCAGCTTGGAGCAGGTGCAATACGCTTTTGCTGAACACGAGCAAAGAAGACGGGATGCTAAGGTCCTTCTTTTTGACAATACCGGCACCATAGCAGATCACTACTATTTCAAAAAGCATACCAAAGATTTCATGCACGAGATGAGCCGGTCGGCAAAGGTCATGTTCGATCACTGGTGTGGAATGGAGAAATCGTAACGACGAACAAGCTTGCGTCCTCCCCCATTTCGTACTACGATATTGTCTATGGCCTATACTATATTGCTCGTAGATGATGAGAGTGCTGTGAGGGAGGGAATACGTAACCGTACCCCTTGGGAGCGCTATAACTTCAAGGTGGTGGGAGAAGCTGGAAACGGCATCGAAGCCCTTGAAATGATCGAGGAGCTCCGCCCTGATGTGGTCATCACCGATATAAAGATGCCCTATCTCGATGGTATGGAGCTCATCAAGGAGATACGGCGCTCACACCCACCGGTTACCATCATCATCATCAGCGGCTATGATGAGTTTACCTATGCACAGCAGGCCATCCGCTACGATGTCAGTGAGTATGTGCTCAAGCCGGTCACCGTTGAGGATATCTGCAATCTGCTTGAGCGTACTGCAAAGCATCTTGATGAGGACATCATCAGGATGCAGGACCAAAAGCGCCTAAAGAGCGTCTACAACCAAGCCCTTCCCCTTATCAGGGAGAAGTTTCTCGTCTCCCTGCTCACCCCTGTCCACCAGATCCCCAATGCAAACCTCATCGCCAAGGCAAAGGATTATGGCTTCAACCTTGAAGGCGATGAGTTTATCGTGGCAACCTTTGAGACAGACCATGATGAACAGGATGACCCTTTGGAGGCAATGGCTCTTTTGGAGGTCACCTTGGAGGTGGTGCAAAAGGAGGGACGGGACATCGTCTTCCAGTTTGAGAACCAGATAGTCATTATCTTCACAGCAAGCAGCCATGGCCAAGGGCAGTACGACTCGCTGTTCCGCAAACAGACGTTCAGGAAAATTGAGCAGTTGCAGGCCTATCTGGCAAAGTATTTCTCCTTTCCCATAGTCATTGGGGTAGGAAATCTCGTGCATGGTCCTTCAGCCCTCTCCCAGTCCTACAGACAAGCGTTGGAAGCCCTGAACTACAGCTCTTTCTACCCAGAACAACAGCTTTTGGTCATCAGCGACCTGGAGAAACCCGAAGCCCAGGAGGACAAGCGCCACCTGCAGGAACTGCTCAGTGATGTCATCATAGCGGTAAAGCTTGGAACAGAGCAGCAGGTGACCGAGAGTGTGAACACCCTCCTTGGGGAGAAGGCTGCAGCCCTCTCTTTTGAAGGGTTGCAGGCGTTCCTCCTTGGCTTGATCGCTTCGTTGAACACCCTTACAGAAAGTTATGGGTACAACCTCTTCCAGCTCGATGGGGATGGCGATTCACGCGCCTTGTTCTCTGAACTGGGAAGTTTGAACACCTTGGGGAAAGCCCGTCGTTGGCTTACAAAACTTGCCCTTTCCATCCGCATGACCATCAGCGGACAGCGGGAGAACTCGCACATACAGTTTGTACAGGATGCAAAAGCCCTCATAGCCAAGCACTTCACCGAAGCGGGGTTTGGCCTCGACCAGGTGTGTGATCTGATCAGTGTAAGCCCCTCCTACTTCAGCTCGACCTTCAAGCGTGAGGTAGGCATCTCCTTTGTGCAGTACCTGACTGCCATGCGCATGAGCCGGGCAAAGGAGCTGCTGGTAAAATCAGAAGACAAAACCTATGAGATAGCACAGGCGGTGGGGTATGCAGAGCCGAACTACTTTAGCTTCTGCTTCAAACGGTATGAAGGGGTCTCCCCCTCCCAGTACCGTCAGGCAAACAGGTAGCCTATGCCAAGAAGAACTCAAAACTGGAGCATCAAGACGATCGTGACCATAGCCATTGCTGTGGTCTCGATCTCCTTCAGCCTCATCATCGCTGCTATCCTTTTTTCTGAGTTCTCCTCCACAGTCAAGGATAATGCCACCGTATCGACAAGGGAGATAGTACGCCAGATAAATGCCAACCTGAGCTATTACATCAATGACATCGTCTCAATCTCCGGGTATGCAAAGGACCTTGCAAAACAGGTCAACACCTTGGGCAAGGATGAAGTCGAAGACAAGCTCAAGACCATCTTGTCCAGCAGGCAGGATATTGTCGCTCTGGTCCTGTTCGACCTTGAAGGAAATGCCGTGCTCTCCACCAGCGAAGTGCCTCTCAGGGATTCAGAGGAGATCACAACACAAAAATGGTTTGCCAGAACCATCGGAGGCGAGGGAAACTTCTACTTCACCGGCCCTCATGTGCAGCAGCTCTCCACCAGTGCCTACCCTTGGGTCATCACGTACAGCCAGCAGATCAGCTACAGCGTGCAAGAAGGCGAGATGGCACAAGGGCTCCTGCTCATCGACATGAACTTCTCAGCTGTGAGCAGCCTTGCAAAAAATGCCAAGCTGGGCTCCACAGGCTATGTTTATTTTATCGACAACAACAACAAGATCGTCTACCACCCCCTGCAACAGCTCATAAACTCCAACATCATCAATGAGGATCTCTCATCGGTAGCTGACCATATCTTTGGAACCTTCATCAACACCTTTGAAGGCAGGGAGAGGCTGGTCATCATCGATACGGTCAATAATGCCCGATGGAGGATTGTAGGGGTCGCCTTCATGGATGAACTGATGAGCGGACTCAACCAGTTCGCAACAGTCATGGCCTTGATCCTCATCCTCTGCATCATCATCACCATCTTCCTTGCCCAGTATGTCTCAGGGTGGATAAGCAGTCCCATCAAGGAGCTTGAACGCCTGATGGTGGCAGTGGAGAGGGGGGACTTCTCAGAGCCCCCAACGGTGAAGGGAAACCAGGAAGTACAGGCCCTCTCCCAGTCCTTCTCCCTGATGATATTGCGAATACGCGAGCTTATGGATGATATCGTCAAAAGCCAGGAGCTTAAGCGTAAGTTTGAACTTGATGCCCTGCAGGCGAAGATCAACCCACATTTTTTGTACAACACCTTGGACTCGGTTGTCTGGATGGCAGAACAGAATGATACCGAAGGGGTCATTCGCATGATCTCAGCCTTGGCAAAACTCTTTCGGGTCTCCTTGAGCAAAGGCCATGACATCATCACCTTGGGCGAGGAGCTTGAGCATGTTCGCAACTACCTCATCATCCAGCAGATCCGATATACGGGTAAGTTTGAATTTTCGCTCGAGGTTGAGCAGGGATTAGAAGAGTGCCCCACCATCAAACTCATCGTACAGCCCATAGTGGAGAATGCCATCTACCACGGCATCAAATACCTCCAGGAGATGGGGCACATCACCATCAAGGTCTACCGCAGGAAGCCCGGTGCAATTGTAGTGGAGATACGGGACAATGGGGTTGGCATGGACGAGGAAAAACTCGATCGAATACTCTCCTTTGGCGGGCCCCACTCCCCCAAAGGCAGTGGCATAGGGGTACGCAATGTGCACCAGCGCGTCCAGCTCTACTATGGCTCGGACTTTGGTCTGGAGATATCCAGCGAACTCGATGAGGGAACCTTGGTGCGTATCGTAATTCCAGAAGGTGAGAGCATACATCCGATAAAGGTGGTCCAAACATGACTAGACGCCATACATCCATGATTCTCATCACTGTGTTGCTTATCAGCCTCCTAGGGGGGTGCTCGCGCCGTGATGAAAGTCAGGACCCTTACCGCATAGCGGTAATCACGATGATGCAAGGGGGGGAGTTCTGGGGGGCTTTGAAGAATGGGGCCCGCAATGCCCGCTCAGAAACCGGAGCGGTGCTGGAGTTTTTGGCTCCAATTGATGAATCTGATTATGATGCACAAATAGCCTATGTGGAGGAGGCGATCGCCCAGCATTTTGATGCAATAGTCCTCTCTCCCAGCCACACCTCCCGTCTTGAGGACGTAGTTGCAAAGGCAAGGGCAAAAGGAATCAAGGTAGTGCTTGCTGATACCCGTCTTGCACAAAGTACAGGAGACCTCTTTATCACCGCTGACTATCTGCAGGTAGGGGTCACGATGGCAGAGCATGCCTTCTCTCTGTTTGCAGACGGTGAGCCCATCAAAGCTCTGGTGATAGGCTCGCTACCCAACTCTACGTCGATGACCAGCGTGGTCAAGGGACTCAACTCAGCGTTCAATGCCCACGAAGGTGCAGAAATAGCGTATGCCACCTACAGCTTCACTGACGAGGCCATAGCCAAGAAAATAACTGAGAACTCGCTCAAAAATGATCCAGGGATCAATATGATCTTTGCCTTGGAAGAGAATACCGCCCATGGGGTGGTCAATGCCCTTCCTATAGGGAGAGAGATAAAGCTCATAGCCTTTGGCACCACCCAATTTGAGGTACAGCTCCTGGAAGAGGAGGTCATCGATGCCTTGGTGGTGATCAACACGTTTAACCTAGGCTACCGTTCAGTGATAGCTGCCATCGACCTGCTGAAGAACAACAAGCCTGTGGAGAAGATGGTTGAACATGCCTTGGTGACCAAAAACTCCATGTTCAGTGAAGAGCATCAACGCCTGTTGTTCCAGACTATCCTGTAAGAAAGTGAAGAACGATCATAGCAGGTAAGAAGATCTTGGAATACCAACAAGAAAAGGCCATAAGAAAGGGCAGGAAATTTCCTGCCCTATCGTATGGTCCTACAAAGACTAGTTTTTCTTTACATACTTGCGGATATCGAAGGAGACTGCAGCAACAATGATCAAGCCCTTAATGATGTTCTGCCAGTAAGGGTTCACACCGACAAAGGTCAGACCGTAGTTGATGAAGGAGAAGATGACGACACCGGCGATAACACCACTGACGGTTCCTACACCACCGGTTGTGGAGACACCTCCGACAACACAGGATGCGATGGCATCAAGCTCATAGCCACTACCATAGTTGTTGGTGGCACCTCCTGTGCGTGCTGCTTCCAGTACGCCAGAGAGGGCGATGAGAAATCCACACAAGCCAAAGAGTCCGACAAGTGTCTTGGTGATGTTGATACCAGAGACTGCAGCCGCTTCAGGATTTCCTCCTACGGCATAGACATTCTTGCCAAAGACTGTCTTGTTGAGCACTATCCAGACAATAAAGGAGACTACTGCAGCGAATATGATGATCACCGGCATGAACCCTATGGAGCCTGATCCCAGATAGGTGAAGTCAGCGCGAAGGCCTCCGATGGGCTGGCTGTTGTTCGGTGCCATGTTGAAATAGATCGAGTTAACCCCAT
>CAZPOJ010000160.1:0-5873 GCA_964588005.1 uncultured Sphaerochaeta sp. | reverse complement strand
GCAAGGCCCTGATCGAGGCATTCCATTGTGGTAACGAGAAGGGAAAAACCATGACCGTGCGCATGCCTGCAAAGAACGGCTATCCGCACAAAACTCTTTACCATCAGGCTAGAAAGCTGATGGGTAATGCCAAGTATGAGTTCATCCGCCAGGGCCACACCTATTTCGGCAAGCATTTCGAGACCGACATCTTCGGGCTCAAGATGCATGCCTATGTATATGTGGACAAGGACAATGCTCTTGAAGGGAGCAGGAACTACCGCCTGAAAAATGAGGATGACTACCAAGCTATGACAGACAAGGAGAAGAACTGGACTTCTGTACGATTCGGCTTCTTTGTCCTTCTTTCCACCGAGCTGAAAGGACCTGACGCCAAGCTAGATGACTATTTTGGCAGGACCCAGATCGAGACAGTGTTCAAGACCAGCAAGGAGTACTTGAACCTGCTGCCGCTATCCAAATGGTCGGATCTTACCGTCAGGGGAAAGATTCTCTCTGATATCATATCGACCATCGCCTTGCTGCAAATGAGGAAAAAACTCGCAAAACCTGGCATTTCAACATGCAAGCTGATAGGGAAGACCCAGTCGCTCATGTGCACAAAGAAGAAGGATGGGACGGTGATTATTGAAGTCCCGAACAAGCAGGTCAGGGATTTCTATCAGGAGCTGAAGGTGAAAGTGCCTTCTTCACTAAACCTGAAGGAGTTCAAGGTTGATACCCTAAAGCTGAAAGCTTACGTGTCAAAAAAATGAACTGATGTATGGTTCTACTTTTGTGTTTATCGTAGGCTTATAGAAACAAAGAAGTAATGTTTGCTTGGAACATCCCATGACCTTTATCAAGTTAGCACCCTAATTGGCTCATGTTGGTTTACACAAAGATATTATGTGCTGATATGCTGATGGGATTTACAAAGAGTAATCTCGATAATATAAACTATATTATCACTGATAGCTATGGTATACTTTATAGTATAAGCAATTTTCTTGGGAGGAACCGATGGGCACTCAAAATAAAAAAGACAAGAGTGATGCTTTGGGTAATTTTATGATTTTGTTACTTATCGTGGTATTAGTATTTTTCTCACCAGGTATATTAATTATTGGATTAGCAAACACTAAACTTTCGTTAACTTTTGATTTAGGGCAACTATGGACTTTTGCAATTATGGCTGCTATTGCAATCTATGCATTGATTTCTGTTATTCGAAAATCTGCTAAACAAGGGTTGAAAACTTATGTCTTGTTATGCATAGCTATTATCGCTATTGCCCTGATCAGTGATTTTGGATTCAAAGCAGAATGGCCAGCTCTGGTGGTTGCAGGTTTCTTTCCTGCATAATTGCATAAATCAATCCAGTATACACAGGATTAAAGTGAGTATGGGAGACATTACTATACGTTTGGCACATTCAACAATGCAGGAAGGGTTATATTGAACAGGCAAGGAGAAAAGTCAATCGGCTTGGTTTTTGCAGGAGGGGGTGGGAAGGGTTCATACCAAATAGGGGTGTGGAAAGCTCTCCGGGAGATTGGTGTTGAATCTTCAATTTCGCATGTTTCTGGTACTTCTGTAGGTGCTTTGAATGCTTGTTTCTTTTCGATGGGTGCATTGAATCAAGCTGTCAGTGTTTGGAATTCTATTGTGAATGAAGATGTCATGAATATCGATCCTAACAAAATCGGAACCTTTGTAGCAAGATTAGGGATGCTTGGCATTACTGGAACGCTCACTGATTCTGCTCTGCGTCTTTTTGGTAAAAATAGAAGTGATGGTGTTTTCTCAAGAAAAAAACTTGAAAAACTCATTGAGTATGAAATTGATTTTAACGCTATCCAGAACAGCACTGTAAAGGCATATGCAACATGTTTTCAGAAAAGTTCATTGAGTGCAGCTTATTTCAATCTCAACTCGCAAAGTGCTGAGACCATCAGATCGATATTGCTTGCTACTTCTGCAATTCCAATTATATTCGAAAGCCATTCTATCGAGAACCAAGAATATTTTGATGGGGGGTTGATCGACAACACCCCTATCAAGCCTTTGTATGATGAGGGTATCCGAAATTTTATAATTGTACATTTATCCCAATCTTCGGTTATTGATCAGAATGCCTATCCTGGTTCTCGCTTCCTTGAGATTGTTCCTCAACGGGATACGGGGAATCTTTTTTCAGGAACTTTGAACTTCAATCAGAAAAAAATACAGGAAAGAATGATTGATGGATACACTGATGCAATGACTCTTTTACGTAGCTATAAAAATACTTTTAGATATGAAGATACTGTTCATGAGAAAATAGATGAAATACATGAAAGTTTTCAACATTTTGATGCCAAACAAATTTACTCAGCTAAAAAACTAAAGATGCTAAGAACCCAACGTAAGGATCTACTTAGTCAATGCGAAGATATTTTTAACAAGGAGAAATGAGATATGTATGAATTGGCGACGGTATTACAGGATAATGAATATAGCCAGATGACATCTTCTGTTGAGAATTACTTAGGAACAATTGAGCATGATAAAGTTACAATAGCTCAGACGGCTATGGGATTAGTAACCTCACTTATATCAAAGTCAGCAAGACAAAAGAGTATGGCTTCACAGAATGCGTTTTCTAGGGTTTGGAATACAGTTTTAGGTAAAAATCAAAAACTTGCAGTCAGCATCATAGAAGATGAGCAGAAAGTTACAGCAGCGAGTTTTTTCCTTTTGCAAAAAATGGCTGAACGTAATTATATGGGATTTGAATTGCTCGCCACGTTAAGTAACAGATTGAACATGGTCACTGCGATGTATGATGAATCTATTCAGGAATTGAGCTTGGATATGAATGAGCTCATCAAGACAGTGAATAAAGTATTCTATTCAGCAAAATTGAAAATTGTTGAACTTGATAAACGAGTTGAAAAGCTGGAGCAGAACGTTCATCTTCTCAAATGGAAAAATACTATTGAATATCAGTCGTACAATGGAGTCCTTTATAAAGATTTATCAGTTGCAACAAGATTGCTTTGTCTGCTCACTGATTTCATAAAGATTACAGGGGCAGATTGGGATCTTTATGATTTATTGCTCCTAAAAGGAGCTTTTGCAGAAATAGGGATTCTTGGTGCTACGCATACTACATACAGAGATATTTATTGTGCTTTACTGGAGCAACCAAAGCTTTGTACGGAGCTTCTCTATGCAATGAAAAATGAATCTAAGACAATGGATTCTAATTTAGCAGAGTATGATATTGCTTTCGTCAGCCTTCTCCAAAGAGTTAATACGCTTATATCTGACGATAAAGATACAATAGAAACAATAATAGAGGTCTCTGGTAGTACGTATGAAAAGGTGGCAGAAGCAATGCTCAAGAAGTATGTGATTAATGAGCTTGGAGTTGTTCCTACCCTATCTTTAAAACCATTTGATTTTATCCTGGAATGTTTACAAAATCGAAAACTTCTTTTAGACCAGAATGAAGAGAAGATAAGTTTTGAATCTGTAATGAAGGAGTTTGAAGCTGGAGAGTACGATACTGTATTTCCTAAATTGATTGAATTGGAGAAGCGAGAACACTCAGCAGAAATCCAGTCTATGATCGGAGTATGTTACTACCAAGGACAAGGTGTAGAGAAAAATGAACATGAAGCTTTTAAATGGTTTCTTTTAGCAGCCGAAGAAGGGGATGGTGAGGCTCAATCACTTATTGGAGTTTTCTATCGTCATGGTAAAGGTGTCGAGCAGAACAGTGAGAAAGCTTTCTATTGGAGTAAATTAGCAGCTGAGCAAGGTGATGCTTTTGCTCAAAGCCAACTAGGTGAACTCTATGAAGAAGGTGAAGGCGTCAAACAAGATTACTTAGAAGCAAGAAAATGGTTTCTGAAGGCAGCTGAGCAAGGTGAAGTGGATGGACAGCTTTCACTAGCACGATTCTACATGAATGGAAACGGAGTTCCTGAAGATTATCAAGAGGCCGCTACTTGGTACCGAAAGGCAGCTGAGCAAGGTGATGCTTATGCCCAAAATGAACTAGGTGAGTTGTATGAAGAGGGCAAAGGTGTCAATCAAGATTACATAGAAGCTAGAAAATGGTTTTTGAAGGCGGCTGAACAAGGTGATATGGATGCTCAATTTTCATTGGGCCTTTTATATAATGATGGAAACGGAGTTCCTAAAGATTATGCTGAGGCATCTAATTGGTTTGAAAAAGCAGCTGAGCAAGGCCATACACCAGCACAAAATAATCTTGCTGTTAAGTATCATGATGGAGAAGGAGTAGCACAAGATTACTCCAAAGCTTTTTATTGGTACAAGAAAGCAGCTGATCAAGGGCTTGCCATCTCTCAGAATGCGTTAGGTTCATTGTTTGAAATGGGAAATGGAGTCTCCCAGGATTTGAGAAAAGCTGCTAATTGGTATCAACAGGCTGCGGAGCAAGGTGATGCAGATGCACAATATTCTCTCGGTAATTTGTACAGAGAGGGAAAAGGAGTTTCCCAGGATTCTCAAGAGGCCGCTAGATGGTATCGGAAGGCAGCTGAACAAGACCATGTTGTGGCACAATGGTTTTTAGGCTTTTTTTATGAAGAGGGAGAAGGAGTTTCTCAGAATTTCCAAGAGGCTGCTATCTGGTATCGGAAGGCAGCTGAACAGGGTAATGCTACAGCGCAACACTCTCTTGGTAGTTTGTATTTAGAAGGAAACGGAGTTTCTCAAGATTATCAAGAGGCTATTAGTTGGTTTTGGAAGGCAGCTGAGCAGGGCAATGTTCATGCTCAATCATCATTTGGTAGTTTATATGAAGAGGGTAAAGGAGTTCAGCAAGATTGCCAAAAGGCCGCCGCTTGGTACCAAGAAGCAGCTGACCAAGGCAATGCTTTTGCTCAGCTGTCCCTTGGTGCGCTACTACGAGATGGGAAAGGCATTGAGCAGAATAGTGTTCAGGCTGCTCGTCTGTTTAAGCTTGCCGCTGACCAAGGAATATCGACAGCAGCATATTGTCTTGCTCAGCTATATGAGGATGGGGATGGTGTACCACGAGATAAAGATAAAGCAAAAAGTTGGTATCATCGAGCTGCAGAATTAGGTGATAGTGATGCCGTAGATAATTTAAATCGATTAAATAAAACAACAGGTCAAAAAGTACTTGGTGCATTGGGTACAACGCTAGCGGTTACAGGTGGTATTGCTGCGGGTGTTGCAGGGGTCATGCTTGGCGAACCTCATCTCTTGGCTATAGATTCTGCTGTAGGAGAGAAATATATAGTTGATTCATACCAATTGGAAGAAGTTGGTGCGAATCATTATCAAGGCCGTGTAAATGTAACAAAAAAAGGAATTTTTGGAACACGAGGGTATTTTAATGTCAACGCAGAAAGTAAATCTGGTGTGTACCTCACTTGGCATGTCGCATTAAGTGACTTTAGAAGAGATTGATGAAGATCAGATTTGACATTAGCATATCTATCTCATCATATTGTCTTGTTTTCTTTTTCTTCAAAAATAGTCTACTTTGAAGTAATCTTATGCCGAAATTTTTCCTCTATAACATAGGGGTAGATTGAGTTACAACTCTTCGTTTGATGAGGAAAGATAGGAATATATCTTGTATTACTTTAGGGACTAAACAATTCAAATACATCGCTTACACGATTTAAACTCGGGGTGTGTAGGGAAATCAACCTTACGTGTTCTGCACCCTGTTTTATCTAGATGGTCTTACAAAACACGTTCCTGCAGCTATGAAAAGTGAGTATCTATGCATAATCAAAGGTTTTCTTGTGTGTAAGACCATCAAGAATAGTAGGGACAATCCCCTAATGTTATAGGTTGGGTTCTGCTCTTTTCAGTCTCTCTTTCAGACGTAACCCCTGCCA
>CAZPOJ010000159.1:0-5911 GCA_964588005.1 uncultured Sphaerochaeta sp. | reverse complement strand
GCGTTCGTCTACTCAGGCCATAAGGCCAATATCGGTAGGTAAAACTACTCAGTTATGATGCTGATGTACTTACGATTCTTCCTTACGTGGAATAATACAGTACCTGCAGCCTTTGCAAAAAGGGTATAATCTGAACCCAGTCCTGCATTTTCACCAGGATGGAATTTGGTTCCATGCTGACGCACGATAATCTCACCAGCTTTTACCTGCTGGCCTCCGAAGCGTTTAACCCCAAGGCGCTGTGAGTGGGAATCGCGACCGTTGCGGGTACTACCGCCACCTTTCTTTGTTGCCATATTCCTTCCTCCTTAAGCGATAATCTGATCGATTGTGATCAGTGAATACTTCTGCCTATGACCCTGGGTCCTAGTGTATCCCTTGCGGCGCTTCTTTTTAAACACCCTAATCTTGTCACCCTTGAGGCTCCCTGTGAGGGTTGCCTTGACCATAGCATCTGCTACATAGGGGGTGCCAAACTTTGCATTGTCCTCATCCACAATGGCGAGAACTGTTTCGTACTCGAGGGAAGAGCCTTCCTCTTTCTGGCTGATGTAATCAACCCGAACGGTCTGGCCTTCGACTGCTTTGTACTGTTTTCCGAGAATTTCTACAAGTGCATACATATCGATTTGCATCCTTACGTTTAGTTTGTGCCCTCCACTTATACCATGCACCAATAGGAGTTTCAAGTATATTTTGGGTTAAAGTGTTAAAAAACAAAGAAAAGGAGGTTGAAAACCTACCGACCGATAGGTTAGTATCAGGTATGAATACACCATCAACCAAACAAAAGCTCATACTTTCACTTCTTGAACTCGGATCTAAGAAAGGGATTGGCAACGTCTCCATAGCCGAACTGGCAAAGGCGAACGACATAGCAAAGGCCTCGGTCTTTCACCATTTCTCCAGCAGGGACGAGATGATCGCTGCCCTATTCGCCTACTGCAGAAAACTAGCCTATACCCAGCAGATAACCATCTCCTTCACAGGAAAGGCCAGTGATGTCCTCTTCAGGGCAATGGACCACTGGCATGATCTGTATACCACAGAACCCCTATCGTGGTTCTACAGCATTATCGAGACCGAGAAACTCATCCAGGGCGAGGCTTCTGCAATTGCAAGGACCTTATCGGAGATGTTTGACGCACAGAGCAGGGTCCTCATAGAGGAGCTTGCTGAGACGGGAAGACTGGAGGTTGAAGATTTGGATCTGGCGATCGAGATGTTCAGTGCAATGGTGCAGAACCTCCTCACCAAGACCTTGATCGGCAAGGAAGCCGACCTGGCTTGGAGAGAGGAGAGGTTCATCACCAGCTTCTGCGCCCTGTACAAGGGGCAGTAGAGTTACATCGAGTGGAGAAAGGGGATCCCGACCAAGGCAAAAGCATTCTTGAGGACCTGCATAACCATAGCCGAAAGTTCAATCCTGGCACGGACCAGCTCATCACTACCTGCCTTGAGCACCGGGTTATCATGATACCAGCGGGAGAAAAGGCGCGAAAGCTCATATAGATATGCACATACAAGCGAGGGGTCGTACGCTGAGCCGGCGCGTGCCACCACCTCCGGGTAGAGGGCGATCTGCTTGATGAGCTCGCGCTCATCGCTGAGGGTGAGCATACTGCTATTGAACGAAAGAGCGCTTCTATCGCCTCCCTCGCTTTCATACCTTTGGAGCATGCTGGAGATCCTGGCCCCCATATACTGCAGGTAAGGGCCGGTATTCCCATTGAATGCGATGGACTCGGCTGGGTTGAAGATCATATCCTTGAGGGGGTTTACCTGCAACAGATAGTAGTTCAGTGCTCCCAAGGCTATAGAGGATGAGGTCTTTGCCACATCCCCGACCTGCTCCTCGCGCTGCTTGGCACGAATCTCGCCAGCAGCAAGAGAGGTCAGTTGGGCAACAAGCTCATCAGCATCGACGACCGTGCCTTCACGGCTCTTCATCTTTCCGTCAGGCAGGTTGACCATACCGTAGGAGAGGTGATGCAGATCCTCTGCCCAAGAATAGCCCAGGAGGGCAAGGACATGGAAGAGCACCTTGAAGTGGTACTGCTGCTCGCTGGCAACCACATAGATGAGGGAGTCAAACGGCCAGTCCTTGTGCCGCATGATGGCGGTTCCCACATCCTGGGTCATGTACAGGCTCGTGCCATCACTACGAAGCAACACCTTCTTGTCCAGCTTCACCGCTTCAAGATCGACCCAGACAGAGCCATCCTCCTCACGGTAGAAGACACCCTTCTCCACCCCTTTGAGAATTTCATCCTTGCCGTACTTGTAGGTCTCAGACTCATAATAGTAGTGATCAAAACTGATGCCCATGCTCTCATAGCTCTGAGCAAGGCCATCGAGGGTCCACTTGTTCATCTTGTGCCAGAGTTCCATCACCACAGGATCGTCCTCTTCCCATTTTTGCAGCATCTGCTGGGCCTGCTTCTCGGCAGTGGGATCTTCTTTAGCCCAAGAGGCAAACTTGACATAGTATTTTCCTACAAAGTGGTCACCTTTCATCCCTGTTGATTCGGGAGTCTCGCCCTGGCCAAACTTCTGGTAGGCAAGCATGGACTTGCAGATATGTACCCCGCGGTTATTGATCAGGTTCACCTTACGCACTGTGGCACCATTGGCCTTCAGGATGGCACTGATGCTCTCACCGATACTGTCGTTGCGCATGTGCCCCAGGTGCAGGGGCTTGTTGGTGTTGGGGCAGCTGAACTCAACGGTGACGCGTTTGCCTCCAAGGCTTTTGTTCGTACCGTAAGAGGAGCCTTCCGCTTCAATCGCGTGCGAGAGGGAAGTTGCCAAGGCTGTCATGTCAATGCGAATATTCAGATAGGGACCTGCAACAAGCAGATCGCCCAGGGGTCGGTCAGCCTGGTTTTCTATCCGGTCCTTGAGGGTCGCCGCAAGCATGGGAGGGGCTGTATGAAGGATTTTCGCATAGGCGAACAGAGGAAAGGCAAGGTCCCCCAACTCGGGCTTGGGAGGAGTCTGCACAGCCAGAGGAGGAAGATCGACCTCCTTTCCAAGGATTGTAAGGGCATAGGAGGCGAGTTCCTTCTCAACAAGGGATTTCCAAGACTGACGTACCGTATCAAGCATAATATATTCCTTTTAGTGCAAGTAGAGAGAACTATACTATAAACCAAACTTATACATCAAGGCTGATGCTGATCTCGCCACTGCTTAAAACTTCCTCATTTCCCTCGTCTGTGCGAACCACCAGGTGGGCATTCTCATCAATGGCGAGAGCGAGTGCTTTGCGCTCTTTTTTCTGGGCAAGGATGATGATCTCCTTGCCCAGGACTATCGAACGAGCACGGTACTCAGGCAGGAATGTGCGCAGAGAGAGAGCCTGGGAGTAGCCGACAAGTCTGTTGACCAAGCGGGCCACTACCGTAGAGGCATCAACCTCCTCAGGGACCAGAGAACTTTTTGCATAGAGGGATGTCACTATCGGGCGAAGTGCTGGAGGATAGGCTTGGCGAGGGGTGGAAAAGTTGATGCCGATACCCACCACCATGGAGGAGAGCTTTCCGCTTTCCACATCCAACACCCCTTCGGTGAGGATACCCCCCACCTTGCGTCCATTGAGAAAGAGGTCATTGACCCACTTGATGCCACACGAGATGCCACAAACCTCTTCAATGGCCAGGGCTGTAGCAACAGAAGCAGCACTCGTTATCAAAGATGCCAAAGGCACAGAGGAGGGAGGATCAAGTATCAAGCTGAGGTAGATGCCCCCCTTGGGGCTGGAGAAATCCCGCCCCAGGCGCCCCCTCCCCCCGCTCTGGCTGTGCGCAAGGACTAGGGAAGGAGCAACACACCCCTCACTGGCAAGTTGCTTTGCATAGCGGTTGGTCGAGTCTATGGTATCAAAGAGGTGGATGGGAATCGAAGGCAACAAGGAGCTGAGCTTCTCCTTGTCAAGCAACGACTCCTGCTGCAGCAGGCAGTAACCCCGGTTGGTGACCGCATCGATGAGGTGGCCCTCGTCGCGAAGGTTTTCGATCGCCTTCCAGATGGCAGACCGGCTGACCCCGAACTCTGAGGCGAGCTTCTGCCCTGAAATATACTGGTCATGGTGGCGGCTCAGATAGGAGAGCACGGCTAGGGATGTATTCATAGGAGCAATCTACACCGATTGTCAACCAAATACTAGGTTACAATAGAAAAAAGAATATGATACCCTCCCCCTATGAATATACGAAAAACCGTCCTTACCGCCCTGTTCGCCTCACTCATCATTGTAGGTGCATATATCCGCTTCCCCCTTCCCCCGGTTCCTATCACACTGCAGACGCTCTTTGTAATCAGCGCTTCGCTGCTTGGAGGGACTAGAGTGGGATTGGGCAGTGTGGGCATATACCTGCTTCTCGGTGCGGTCGGACTGCCGGTCTTCACCGCAGGAGGAGGCCTTGGCATCCTGCTTGGACCTACCGGAGGCTTCCTCTTTGGCTTGCTGCCTGCGGCCCTCTTAGCAGGAATTGCAGGCAACTATGCGAGGAAGAGTACACTCGACAACAAAAAAGAAGAACATGAAGAAACCACAACAGGCAGACAACATACAAGAAAAAGAACGTATCTCATCCTTTGTATCCTCTTCGGAACCCTAGCAACCCTTGCCATCTACGCAGTTGGTGTTCCTTTTCTCAAATACAATCGCTCCCTCTCCTGGAAGGTAGCCTTCCAGGTAGGGATGCTTCCCTTCATCATAGGGGACACCATAAAGCTTATTGTGTCAGTACAGCTCGCCCAGATGTTCGCTCCCAGGATCAAGGAGTTTCTCAATGGGACAAGCTATTCATAATTTATAGATGTATGTTACCCTAAAACCGCAATATAATTTGGTATAAATCCCGTTGAAACTAATGAATACTTTCCTCAGATGGATTGACAATGTATATACAATTGTTTACACTTGATATAGGAGGTTAAAAAAAGTCAGTAGAATAAACATTTCTCACTAGAAATAAATAAACATAAAAATATAAATAAATAAAATGTCCTATTAGTTAAATTTAACACAACAAACATTAAGAGAAAAAAATATTATGAAAATAACAATTAAAAAATGGGGAAATAGCTTGGGGATTCGAATTCCTGCAATGTATACCCAAGAAATGAAGTTGAATGAGGGCTCCGTAGTGAACCTTTCTCGAATCGATGATGGAATTATTATAATTCCACAGAAGAAAAGCCGCCGAGAGGAACTGGAAAAACTATTGAGCCAGATTACTCCTGAGAACATGCATAATGAGGATTTCTTCGGCAAGGAAGTTGGAAAAGAAATATGGTAAAACCCTCTTATATCCCTGCAGAAGGGGAAATTGTTTGGATTGATTTTAATCCACAAGCCGGCCACGAGCAAGCTGGCCGTCGCCCCGGATTTGTCGTATCACCAAAAAGTTATAACAAAATTGGTATGGCTTTACTTTGCCCTATAACCAATGCAAAAAAAGGCTATCCCTTTGAAGTCGTGATCCCTGGTTTTGGAGGAAATACGACTGGCGTGATTTTATCAGATCATGTTCGAAGCATGGACTGGAAAGCAAGGAATGCGGAATTCAAAGAAAGTGTTGATCAATCAGTTTTGCTGGAAGTCAAAGATAAAATAGCCCTATTATTGCAACTGTAGGATACAGAAAGTTTGTTTACAGACTTCTGTTTTGAGCAAACTTTTTTACTCAAAGATTTTGTAAATAAGCTGAAACCCAGAAAATAACTTCCGGGTTTCAACTTTTCTATTTCAAAACAGTGTATCCTGCTAACTTTCCACTCCACAGACCTACCTGAATTGAGAGAACCTGCACTCCCATCTAATCTTTTTTGCCTCAGGCCCCTCGGCTCTAATATCGCTTGAACGTACAGATACCAATACCCTATAGTATAGGAAAGATCATAG
>CAZPOJ010000158.1:0-6023 GCA_964588005.1 uncultured Sphaerochaeta sp. | reverse complement strand
CAAAGACCATGGAAGAGGTGCTCAACAACGATAAGACTGACTTTGGCAAGGAGATTATACCAGGCGTAATCGACCAGAGAAAGGTAGCGACCTTCCTCTTTGATGGTTTCTGGGAGGATATCGGGACTATCAAGGCATTCTATGAGACAAACCTCGACCTTGCCTCCATCAACCCACAGTTCAACTTCTATGATGAGGAGATGCCGATATATACCCATCGCCGTCACCTGCCGGCAACCAAGGTCAACTTCTGTAACATCAGTTCCTCCTTGGCCTCTGAAGGCTCGATTATAACCAATGCATATATCGTCAACTCAATCATCGGTGTACGCACCCTGATCGAATCCGGTGCCTCCTTGGATGGTGTCTACTGCATGGGAGCCTCCTTCTACGAGACAGAGGAAGAGAAGAGGGAGAATGCTCAGAAGGGTATCCCCAATATAGGCATCGGAAAGGGAACTATCATCCGCAAGGCTATCATAGACCAGAATGCTAGAATCGGTGATGGTTGCCGTATCGGTATCGATGATATTCCCCGACAGGAAGGGGACTTTGCAATGTACTCGATCCATGATGGGATCATTGTCATCAACAAGAATGCGATCATAAAGAATGGGTCGGTGCTGTAGGGCAGTATTTGTACTGATTCCCGTTGAGGGCATCCGAACAAAGAAATAGAATTCAAATGTGAAAAATGATTAGTTTTTGGATGAAAAAGGGTTTGCAAAGATGCAAACCTTTTTCATTAGTTTAAAAATATTGTCCACAAATACTAGGGAGTCCAAAAAGTAATAGTCTTTAGTCACTTGCCAGAACATAGAGCTTATATTGCTATCCTGAAATAAATACTCATAGCTATAGCAAATCTTTGGTGCCCATGCTTCTGCTCGATTTTTCGTTATCATCAAAAACAATATTTAGTTACTATCAAGGAAGTGGGTCAGAGAAAAAATCAGGTAAAATTTCACACTTCATCAATGCAAAGGTAGGATGCTGATCGACACCTCATTCTTGATGAGTTTGGCGATAACCAGCATCCTAAGTCTTAAATAGTATTGATGCACTCGTAATCAAACAATGTGTAGTCCAATAATAATGTTACTTACCTCCCAAAGTTACTTAAAAGATAACCTCAGTAGATTCCATGATAAACTCTCAAACGTTGCCTTACAAGATTCACTTTTCATTCTTTTGTTTGATTCAATTGTTTTGGGAAACACTTCATTTTGATTGTCCTTATCATTTACAGCATCTAAATCACTATGTGATAATGTGATATGTTCTATTACTGTAACAGTATCTCCAAAATCTGAAAGATTTACATCCATTTCTATAGGCTCTTCCTGATTCCTATTGATAACAAATATATCAAGTTCTTCTGCTTCAGGATGATAGACAGCAATAGAATCTGCATAAGGAACACTTCCATGTTTAGCATTTTCATAAGAAGGGACATCAACTCTAATATCCAAGACCTCTCCCCTGCCATATCGTGAAGCATAATAGTATGGCCAATAGATAGTCTGCCGCCAAGCGCTCCCCCCAGTTTCTGTCATAATTGGTGCTATGGTATTAACCAATTGTGCCAAGCAGGCAACCTTGACACGATCACAGCGGCGTAACAAGCTATTAAGCAAACTTCCAACTACTAGAGCATCTTCAAATGTGTAGACATCTTCTAGAAGTGATGGTCCCACTATCCATGCAGGTTGCTCCTTATCCTTTTGGTTTGAACGGAACCAGACATTCCATTCATCGAAAGAAAGGTACATGGTTTTTTTAGAACGTTTTTTGGCTTTCACATAATCACATACATGTATTACATTCTCAATAAAAGAGTCCATTTCCAATGATGAAGCTAGAAATGTTGCTGTATCGTTACCATCTTTACGGAAATATATGTGTAGAGAAATATAATCGGCAACATCATAACAATGATCCAATACTGTCTCTTCCCATTGTGGGAACGTAGGCATCTGTGCATTGGAACTACCGCAGGCAACCAATTCTAGTGTAGGATCGAAAAGCTTGATAGCTTTACCGACCTCATTTGCTATTCGACCATACTCTCCAGCAGTTTTATGACCAACTTGCCACGGACCATCCATTTCATTGCCTAAGCACCACATCCGTATATCAAAAGGCTCCTTTGCACCATGACTTGTACGAAGATCGCTAAGGGTAGAACCTTCTGGATGGTTGCAGTACTCAACCAAATCCTTAGCCGCAGCCAAACCCCGGGTACCAAGGTTTATTGCCATCATAGGTTTTGTACCAACCTTTTCGGCCCATTTAACAAATTCATGAATACCAAATTGGTTGGGATCCATTGCTTTCCATGCAAGATCAAGCCGAGTTGGACGTTTCTCCTTAGGTCCTACTGAATCTTCCCAATTATGGTTTGAAACATAGTTTCCCCCTGGGAAACGTACCATCGGAACATCGAGTTCCCTTATGAGATCCATTACATCAGTTCTAAACCCATCTTCATCAGCAAGCGGATGGTCAGGTTCATAGACTCCACCGTATACAGCACGTCCCAGCTGTTCAACAAACGAACTGAACAGTCTATCATCAACTCTCCCTGTAACAAAATTTTTACTAGCGTGTAAAGTACATTTCATGAAAATCTCCTATTTAAATTATTCTGATTAACCTTTAACACCACCGGAAGTAAGGCCAGCAATGAAATATTGTTGGAAGAAAATAAACACGATTATTATTGGAAGGGTAGCTGCTAAAGCTCCCATAATCAAAAGGTCGTAGTTATTGCCATACGGTGAAAGTAGGGTATTTAATCCAATGGGAAGAGTGAACTTTTCACCACTCCTCAAAACTATTAAGGGCCAAAGAAAGTTATTCCAACTTTGCATAGACATAAAAATTGCCATTGCTCCATAAGCTGGTTGCATGATAGGAGTGACAATTCTGAAAAAAATAGAAAACTCTGACAACCCGTCTACCCTTCCTGCATCAATAAGATCTCGGGGCACTCCATCAATATATTGTCTAAAAAAGAATATAGCGAAAGGAGAGACTATTAGGGGAAGAAAAACTCCAAAAAAGGTATTAATAAGTTGTATTCCTATCATGAGCTTGTACAAAGGTAATATTAATATCTGAATGGGTACCAGCATCAAGAAAATTACCAAGGTATTTACAACTCTTCTCCCTCTAAATCTATATACAGAAAGTCCGTATGCCACAAAAGAACTGAAAAATAGTGCAAGTATTACCTGTACTATCAAAAGATAGATGCTATTCCCAAACCAAGTAAAATATATTCCGTCTTTAATAGTAAACAAGCCCTTAAAATTCTCCAAATTAAGATCCTTGGGAATTAAGGTCTTAAAAGTAATTCCATAGCGTAAAAGATCTCTACCAGGTCTGAAGGCAGCTAATGCTAAGGAATAAACAGGGAACATATATAGTATACAGATAAAACTCATTATCAGGTGTTTAAATGTAGATTTTGCAGTATTAAAATTTGTATTTTTCATGATCGGTTCCTCTCTTCTGAAAAGAATCCAAAGGTGTGGAGGAAGGTGATACTGATACTAAAAACAATCAATAATATGATAATCCCTATAGCAGAAGCCGTACCCATTTCTCCTTGTTGAAAACCCTTATTGTATAAATGTCCGACCATTGTCAGCCCTACATTATTGGGTGATGGCTTGCCTGCCCATAAAATGAAACTCTCTTCAAACATTGCAAAACCACCAAAAATACTTATTGTAGTTACAAATACTATTGTTGACTTCAGTAAGGGAATGGTTATTCTCCATAATTTTTGAATTGATGAGGCTCCATCAATATCAGCTGCTTCGTACAGTTCATCTGGAATAGCTTGCAACCCTGAAAGGAAATATATGATGTTTACTCCTACCCATCTCCATAGAGCTAGGACTAAAAGGAGAATCATAGCTTGTGTTGGTCCTCCAAGAAGCCACTGCCGGGCTTCAGCACCCAACCATATTGCAATAGTATTAATTACACTTTTAGAACTAGAAGCAAAAAGCAAGCGCATAATTGTACCAGCAACAACAACTGAAACTAGGGAAGGTACATACAATAGCGAACGATATAATGAGTTTATGGAACGTTTTCCTGTATTGAGCAATACTGAAAGCATTAAGGGAATAGGAATAAGTAATGCAATCGTATAAATCGTATATCTCAAACTATTCCAAAGTGCTACCTTAAACTCTGGATTATTGAGTCTTTTATAGTTTTGTAACCCGATAAACTCAACTTGACCTGGGTATATTTGCTGAAATCCCATTATGAAAGTACTAATGATAGGATAGAAATAAAAAATTAGAAAGGAAGCTATAAAAGGTGATATAAAAATATAAGGTATCATATTCCTTGAGTTTCGTTTTGATTTGGCTATCATTAAAGCCTCCTATAAAACGGTACGTCAGTGACGCCACTGACGTACCTATACCATTAGTAGTAATTAGCGGGAAAGATCAGCTGCTTCTTTCAAAGCTTCTGCTGGACTCTTAATCTGTTGCTGCAGTGCCTGAATCATAACAGTCGACTTAAGTCTATCAATGATCGCCGGTACTTTCTCCTTAATATTGACAGGTTGAATTTCATCCTTAACCTCTAGCAACATACCGAAGATATCATCATTCATGAAGAATTCTGTATATTTATTTGGAGCGTTCATTTCTGGAGCATCCCAAACATCCCAACGTGGAGGGTCAAATCCAAGATCTTCCCAAATCAAGATATTTCCTTCCCTTGATCCCTTGGCAAACATCAAGAAGTCTTTGGCTAGCTGAATATCTTTTGCTTGGCGTGTAACAGAAGTTCCTGTACCCCCCATCCCAGCTGAACGTGGACCACCTTTAGTAAATCGAGGCATGGGTCTGATTAGGATTTTGCCGTCAAGATCGGCCATGTAGTCGGTGAAACGACCCATATACCACATTGGCATCCAAACCGATGCTGCACCACCATCATTCATAAATCCATAGTATTCTTCAGCATGATGGAAACCACCAGGAGTACCAACAGCAACACCACTATTAATCATATCCTTAAGGAATTGTAGAGTTTTAATATTGATCTCATTATCAAGGATAATGTTTCCATCTTTATCTACAAAGTCTGATCCTTGCTGGGCAATGAGAGGCCAATAAGACCAGTGCTCGGTGACCTCAACAGTCGTCATAGGTTTGCCTGTTCTCTCTTTTACCTGAATACCCGCTTTCATAAAATCGTCCCAAGTATCAATCTTGTAGGGATCTACACCAGCAGCATTCAAGATTTCCATATTGTAGTAGATAACTGAGGCCCCAACATGGAACGGCATTCCATAATTTTGACCATCCTTGCTGTAAATGTCCAAGCGAGCAGTGACGAAATTATCCCGTACCGGGTCTATGACATCATTGAGAGGAACAAGTTGAATATTACCCTTGAGATAGTTAGGGTATTTTGCAATTTCTATGTCAACGATATCAGGTGCACCAGTTCCTGCTTGCAAAGAAACCAGCAGCTTGGTATGCATGTCTTCATACGGAAGAACTTCACAGTTCAACGTAAATTGTCTATCGGGATTCTCTTGGTTCCACAAATCTGCCATTTTTTCGTAATAATAAAAGTGTTGATCCTGGAATGTCCAGAAATCAAGTTCAGGAACTTCACTAGCTTTGGGACCTTCTGCATTTCCAGAACCAAAAATCAAACCGATCATACTAATAAGTAAGACCACCAACAGAACGATTCTTTTTTTCATAATACTCTCCTTTTCAATATTCATTTTTTAAAACATTTGCATTAGCTTTTGCTAATGCATCAATTTTAAAAATGCTCACAAAACAATGACTTACTAACTCATAAATTAGGTAATGGTTTTTCTAAAAATTATATCCTCCTACATTCGAGTATCGATTAGCACATACCCGGAAAAAGATTGTTTCCCTTACGAGTAAAACAAATGTTCAGGAAACTACTATCGCAACTTCCACGCAATATCAGAAAGGAACAACTGTTGTTTCATGGATTGG
>CAZPOJ010000157.1:0-6174 GCA_964588005.1 uncultured Sphaerochaeta sp. | reverse complement strand
ACTATATATATATCAAAGCCTCCATACTGCAACCACTTTGAGGAGGATAGGGATGAAAATACCACAGGACACCATACAGCAGCTAAAAGCCGAAGGATTTTTGCATAACAGGGGGAGTGAAAACTTTTCTGCAAGGATACTACCGGTCGGAGGATCCCTTAGTGCAGAGCAGACCATAGCAGTCGGGGAGGCTTCAAGGCTATATGGAGACTCCAAGGTGAGTTTCACCAGCAGGATGACTGTTGAGTTACCCCAGATACCCTACAGCAAAATAGACGAATTCAAGCAGTTTATCTACCAAGCGGGGCTGATCACCGGAGGAACTGGGGCCAAGGTACGCCCTGTCACCAGCTGTAAAGGCAGCACATGCATCTTTGGCCTGTATGACACCAATGCACTCAATCTCGCTATCCACACTAGATTCTACGAGGGCTACCGCTCGGTCCCCCTGCCACACAAGTTCAAGATTGCCTGTGTAGGATGCCCCAACAACTGCATCAAGCCTGAACTCAACGACTTTGGTATCGTAGGGCAGAGGGGGCCCCTATTGGACACAACCATCTGCAAGAGATGCAAGCTCTGCCTCCCTGAGAAGACCTGCCCCCAGAAGGCCATACAACGGAAATCAGGGGGTACCCCTCATATCGACCCATCCTCCTGCAACAACTGCGCACGGTGCATCCAAGCATGCCCCTTCGGTGCCATACAAGCAGAAGAGACACGTTTCAAGGTGTTCCTCGGAGGACGATGGGGCAAGCAGATTCGCATTGGAACAGCTATGAAAGGGCTCTTCACTGAGGAGGAAGTCCTTCTTCTGATAGAGAAATCCTTGTTGCTCTTTAAGGAAGAAGGGGTACAAGGTGAGCGCTTCGCCTCAGTTGTAGAGCGCCTCGGGATGGAGGAAGTGGAGCGAAGACTCCTCTCTCTGGATCTTATACAACGGAAAGAGGAGATCATTGGCCATGTCTCGTAAGAGTTCAGCAGTCAAGAACCTTTTTTTTGCTTGCCTTATGGTTCCCTTTGTATGCACCGTGCTATTTGTAGGGTGCAATAACGAGGACCTTCATCCACTGCAACAGACGAAAAACAAGGCAAGCTCTGCCCTGGTGTTCATCGATGATCTGGATAGGAGAGTCCATCTAGCTGAGAGTCCCAAACGAGTGGTTGCCCTCAGCGCCTCCTTTGCCGAGACATGGCTGCTCTCTGGAGGTACCTTGGCAGGGACAACCTCTGATGCCCACAGCCGAAAGACCTTTACCCTAGAAAGAGATGTCCTGACCATCGGCAGTATAAAAGACCCCAATAGCGAAGCTATCATCGCTATTGAGCCTGACTTTGTCCTGCTCTCAGCCGATATTCCATCCCATAGGGCCTTATCGCCACTGCTCACCGAATGCGCGATAGCCCATGCCTACTTCCATGTGGAAACAATGGATGATTACCTTGGCATGTTGCAAAGATGCACCTACCTGACCGGAAGGGAAGACCTCTACAGGACAAACGGCCTGGATGTACAGTATAACAGCAAGGTGCTACTTGCGACCCATGAGAAGAGAGGCGGGACCTACCTCCTGCTTCGCTCCTACTCAACCCAAGCCAGGGCAAAGGGGGGCGATACCATGGTTGCAGCGATGCTCGGTGACTATGGATACACAAACCTCACCGACCTCTACCCCTCGTTGCTTGAGGAGTTGAGCATGGAGACCATCCTAAGCGAAGACCCCACCTACATCTTTGTCATACCCATGGGCGACGAGCGCACAGCTTTGGCCACCATCGCCCATATGCGGGAGAGTTCCCCTGCATTTGCTGCTCTCAGTGCCGTACAACAGGGACGCTACCACGTGCTGCCAAAAGAGCTGTTCCACTACAAACCCAACAACCGATGGGAGGACAGCTATGCCTATCTTGCAAAGCTCCTCAGTCAATAAAAGGAGGAAAACCGTTCTTATGCCCCTTGTGCTCTGTTCGCTCTTTCTTCTTTTCTGCTCTAGCCTTGCCATCGGCGCAACGCACATTGAGGCGAAAGACCTGCTGCCTATCTTGCTAGGAGAGGACACAACCAGCACGTCCTTTAGGATAGTGCGCTTTGTCAGGCTGCCCAGAACGATGGCCGCATTGTTGTGTGGTAGCTCCCTTGCCCTCTCAGGGGCCCTGTTGCAGAAGGTCCTCTACAATCCCCTTGCGGGTCCTTCCATCATCGGGGTCAACTCAGGCGCCGGGCTATGCACCTTGCTTGCCTCCGCCTTCTTCCCCCACCTGACAGCCTTGGCCTCGCCCTTTGCCTTTGTAGGTGCACTGGCGGCAAGCCTGCTGGTATATACCCTGGCACGGCAGTCAGGTTCAACACGCCTTACCATCATCCTTGCAGGGGTTGCCGTCTCCTCCCTCCTGGGGGCCTGTACCGACGCCCTGCTTACCTTCAAAGCTGAAACGCAGATGGGTAGGCTGGACTTTCTCATCGGCTCCTTTGCCCATGTCTCGTTCTCCCAGATAGTACAAACTTCACCGTACATCGGAGCAGGACTCCTTGTCGCCCTCTTACTAGGTAAGAAACTGCATATTTTAGCCTTAGGTGACGAGGTGGCCCTCTCCTTGGGTCTTGAGGTTGGAAGGACGCGGTTCTTTGCCCTTATGAGCGCATCGCTATTGAGTGCAAGTGTGATCAGCATGTGCGGGCTCATAGGGTTTGTCGGGTTGGTCGTACCCCATATGGTACGCTCCCTCATTGATGAAGACTCTCCCCTCTTCCTCTATTTCACACTTTTGGTCGGAGCGTGCATCACCTTGGGGTGCGACTTGGTGGCGAGAACACTGTTCAAGCCATATGAGATACCGGTGGGAATCGTGCTCTCCTTCCTGGGAAGCCCTTTCTTCCTTTTCTTGCTTTTCAGAAACAAAAATAAGAGACACCATGCTTGAACTACAAAACCTCACCGTCGGATACAAGGATCGACCGGTTGTACAGGGTGTCAACCTCGCCTTTCGTCCGGGTGAGATCACCACCATAATCGGCAAGAACGGCACAGGAAAGTCCACCCTGCTCAAAACTGCCTGCTCGCTGCTGAAGCCTCAAAGTGGAACCATCCTCCTTGAAGGGAAAAACCAACAGCAGTACAGTCGCAAGGAGTGGGCAAAAAAGATCGCCTTTCTGAGTCAGCACCATACAGATTCCTCTAGCACACTTTACACCCTGGTCTCCCACGGCAGATACCCCCATCTGGGGTTTTCCCAAAGGATGAACGCGAAAGACCTCCTCCTGGTGGAGAAGGCACTGAGAACAATGGGCCTGGAGGACTTGGAAGAGAAGAGCGTCAGCGCGATCAGCGGAGGGGAGAGACAGAAGGCATACCTTGCCATGGTCCTTGCCCAGGATACACCGTACATCGCCTTGGACGAGCCGGCAACCTATCTGGACCTGGCACTACAGAAGCAGATACTCAGGCTATTGAAATCACTGAAGGACCAAGACAAGTGTATGATAGCGGTGATGCATGACCTGGGTAGCGCCCTGGAGATATCAGATTATATCTGTCTGCTGGATAAAGGTGAGGTAGTTGCGTACACAAAACCAGAGGCCCTCCTCACATCGGGCCTCATCGAAAGCGTATTTGGCGTAACGTGTACACAAGTATCAACCAAGAAAGGCCCACGCTACCTATTTTCATAACAGGGAGCAGATCTCTCGCCACTTACAACAGAAACGCCTTCATCTCGATGAACAGGTCAACCAAGGCAGGATCGAACTGTGATCCTCTGTTGCGCTTCAGCTCCTCAACAGCATACTCGGTTGGTCTGGCAGATCGATAGGCACGGCTGGTGGTCATCGCATCAAAAGCATCAGCGATGGATACGATACGAACATCGAGGGGGATTGCCTCACCCTTCAGGCCATCAGGATACCCTTTGCCGTCAAAGCGCTCATGGTGGCTTCGAATAATGGGGCGGTAGCCTTGAAACAGGTCGATATGCTTGATAATCCTCTCCCCTGCTACGGGGTGTTCCCGTATGAGGTCAAATTCGGGTTTTGTCAATTTGGTGGCCTTGTTCAACACCTCTTCGGGTATCCCGATCTTTCCAATATCATGCAACAACGCCCCTCCCTCAAGGGTATGCAAGCGCTCTTCTGTAAAGTTGAGCGCATCTCCCATGGCAAGGGAGATGGTGCGAACACGGCTGCAATGGCCTTTGGTATAGGGGTCCTTCTGCTCAAGGGTCTCGGTAAACGCCTCAAGGGTCGCCAAAGTCGCACTTTTCAGTGCCACAAGGGCAGTCAGAAGCTGGTCCTCCAACTCCTTTTGATGGGCAAGCGAGTGCACATATGCCGCCGCCTCATCCTGCTTAAGAGCATGTGCACTCAGCACACGGGATACACTTTCCACCAGCACCTCACGGTGCACCGGCTTTGCCAGATAATCACTTGCTCCCAGATGCATCGCTTTCATACCGGTATCCAGGTCGTTGAATGCTGTCAGCATGATAACAGGGATATGCGGGTAGTTGCGCTTGAGCACCTCAAGAACCTGCATACCCGAGAGTCCGGGCATCTTGATATCGAGAAGCAACAAGTCAACCTCTGATGAGCGTACCTTAAGGAGAGAGAGCAATTCATCACCGTTTTCACATACGGTTACCTGATACCCCTCTTTTCTCAGCAGTATCTGCAGGACCTTGCGAATAGCAGGGTCATCATCAGTAGTTATTATATGTTTGTTCATAGCGAGCATCTCCAAGGGTCTCTATTCTACAAGATAAAGGGAGTTTGTTCTCTATACTCTCCGTACTCTTCGAACATCTTAGGGAAAAATATACAATCTTCTACCGTTATAAGGATAAGGTTGCACAGGGTGAATCCTGCTAATACCAAGGTAATACGATAGTTCCAGTAGTATATAGATAATAAAACATTTATCATAGTATACCAGATAAAACCCGGGTGTCTAGATATTTGATAGGTCCCTCCCCGATAGAGCTTCCCACCACCAGGAGCAAAGAGAGCTATCTCCACCAGCACCGAGTAGATAAGCAACAGGGCAAAGCCGATGACCAAAGGAAAGATAATCCAGACGGAGAAGCCAGGAAGGGGCGAAACCCAAGTGAAAAAAATCACCGGGTACGGCAGAGCTGTAATGAAAAATCCCGCATAGAGGAACTTCCTCAGCAAGGGTTTATCCCATAAAATTGCCACATCATAGAGACCTGCAAGGAGATATCCGGCGGCACCTAGAAGAAATAGTTTGATTAATTCCATATATTACCTCTATACTAATACAAATCATCTTCATTTGAAAGAAAAAAGGGTTCTCCATGATCATTGATATCTCAACAATTATCCCTGCAGCGGCCTCTATACTCTATATATTTTTTACTGTGTTTGGATTCATGCAGTATAAGAGGGTTGGATTCTACTGGTCATTTCAACTCTATATGATCTTTGTCTCCATATGGAGCATAGGCTCAATGATGATGCACCTCAACTGTAGCTGGATGACCCCTCTGTTTTGGAACAGGATCATGCTCATTGGCCTGCTCTCCGTACCCTTTGGGTTGAGTAACTTTATTGTTGACATGTTAAAGATTCGCAAACGCTCCATTCGGATATTCATTTTATCCAGTTATCTTTTGATCATCCCCCTGATGATCCTCAACTTCACCGGCAATATAGTAAGCGACGCAGGCTTCACCTCCGAGGGGATTTTCTACTATCAGCTGGCTCCGGGAGCCATCTCTGCGTACTCCATCAGCTACGTCTACCTGATTCTTACCCTTGTCATCCTCCTGTTCAGTTCCAGAAAAACCTCCCTTGCCAAACAGCACAAGAACCTTATGCTGCCCCTGATCGGAGTGGTATTCATGCTTGTAGGCATCTTGATAAACCTCTATCCGAGGCTGGGAAAATATCCGATTGACATCGCAGCTGCGACGGTGAACGCCCTGTTGCTGTTCTACACTATATACCGATACAAGCTCGTCAGCTACTCGCGCATCGCTATCAATATTATCTACTCCACCATCCTAGCCATCGTCGCCTCAGTCACATATTTTATCATCATATCCATTATACAGCTGTTCAACAGCAACTTTATCCCCGGCAATGTAACACAACTGGTCATCATCCTAGGGGTGGTGACAGCGCTCATCATCTATCCGCTGCGAAACCTGCTCACCTATATA
>CAZPOJ010000156.1:0-6218 GCA_964588005.1 uncultured Sphaerochaeta sp. | reverse complement strand
GTATGTCGATGCACATTGTGAGTGGAATGGAAGAATGGTGTAGGGACTGTGGAATAGTGTGAAGGAACTGTGAGGAAGAGGGTGATTGTGTGTGGAAAGCTTGTGATTGTGAACTTATCTTATCCATACAATTCCTTTATGTAGATGCTGAGAAGGTTACAACGACAATATCACTTATACTGTCAACTTAATTGCAGTATTAAAGCAATTGTATTATCATACAGGTATGATATACCTATTAGCATCAGACATCCACGGTAGTGCATATTACATGCATAAACTCGCAGAAGCCTTTCATCAAAGCGGTGCCTCCAAGCTTTTCCTGCTGGGAGACCTTCTATACCACGGTCCTAGAAACAATCTTCCTAGAGAGTATAACCCCAAAAAAACGTATGCGCTACTAAATAGTTTAAAAGAATCTATTATTAGCGTGCGCGGTAATTGCGAGGCCGAAGTTGACCAGATGGTTCTTGAGTTTCCCATCCTTAGTGACTACTCTAGCATCTTTCTAGAAGAATTGAAAGGAAGAATTATCCATTTGACGCATGGGCACCTACAAAAGCCGCTTTTACAGCAGGGAGACATCCTGGTGAGCGGCCATACCCATATCCCCATGGCAACTGAGCAGGACGGCATTTTCCTGGTCAACCCAGGGTCGGTTGCACTTCCTAAGGAAGGCTTTCCTCCCTCCTACTGCCTCTATGAAAACCGTACCTTCACCATACGAGACTTCGAAGGGAACACCCTTATGAAACTTAATGTGTGATGTGGTTGATTCCTCCTATTTACCTGTGAGTTTCCTTAGAATCTTTAGTATGTTTTATTCTATCTGATTATTTGGTACTTTTTTTTGTTTGGACACTTTTTGGACGGTTTACCGTACTATGACCTGCAAAGCGATATCCATAGCCGCGTACTGTCTCAATCCACTGGGTGCCCAAAGGTCCCATTTTTGAGCGTATGTTCTTCACATGGGTGTCGACGATGCGGTCATAACTTTCAAAGTTATAGTCGAAGCAGTGCTCAAGGATCTGCGATCGTGTTATCAGGATGCCGCTGTTGCTTACCAAATAGCTCATAATCCTCCATTCGGCTGCTGTGAGCGGGATTGGCTTATCATCGATGGCAAACAGGTGGGATACCTCATCAAGTTGCAAATAGGAGTTACCCAAGGTCCATGAGGTGCCGCTGCGAAACGCAGAGGCACTCATATCTATGCGTCTGAACATGGCGTGCACACGAAGGACAAGCTCCTTGGACGAGAAGGGCTTGCAGATATAGTCATCCGCCCCCAGCTCAAAGCCCAGGATGCGGTCACTTTCGGCTATGCGGGAGGTGACGAAGATCACAGGAAAGGTGTAGGTCTGCTTAAGCTTCTTGATATAGGTGAAGCCGTCACCATCGGGTAGGAGGACAGAGAGCAGCAACAGGTCCGGTGTTTGTCGGGCTATGGCAAGCTGGGAGGTGTGCATATCTTCAAAAGCCTGTACCTCATACCCTGAAAGCTCGAGGTACTGCTTGATGCCTTCCCGGTCTTCCAAGATACTGTCAACGATATAAATGAGTTTCATAGAGCCATGCCCATCCTTTTGATAAAAATAGTATAAGATCAGACACAATCATACTCATTCTGTGAGGAATATGTCAAACATATAGGGAAAACTTTGGTACGGCTGAATTATCACACACTTTGCCCATATAACCAACAAAAACAATTGAGGCTCCCCTATATTGCCAACCCCAAACGATGAGGCTACACTTATCCGCGTGAAACACACCTACCCCACCCTGCTGGTGGACTCGCTTATCCTACTGGCCAGCATCGCTATCCTGCTGGTCATCTCCTCTGCAACCCTTGGTGCAGGGGGTGGGTATGTAAACGTGGAGAGCCCCGAAGGGTCCTTTCGCTACTCCTTGGCAACAGACAGGGAGGTGGTCGTCCACGGTCCCCTGGGGGATACCCACATAACCATTGAAAAAGGTGAGGCCAGGATCACCGACTCCCCCTGCCCCACTAAGACGTGTGTCCAGCAGGGTGCAATCTCCACCTCACGGGGATGGATAGCATGCCTGCCCAATCAGATACTCCTTACCATAGTCTCTTCAGACAACGGGAACAGGGAGGTCGATGATGTCGCGAACTGAACGCAAGATTGCCTTTGTGGCAGCGGCTACCCTGCTCCTTTCAACATTGGAGTACCTCATCCCCAAGCCCCTGCCCTTCCTGAGGCTGGGGCTGGCCAACCTGCCCATCTTGCTTGTACTGGATATTTTCACCTTCAAATCCTTCTTCATCCTGCTGTTGCTCAAGTCCATCGGTCAGGGCTTTGTCACCGGGACGCTGTTCTCCTACCTCTTCTTCATCTCCCTTGCAGGGACCGTTTCCAGCGGACTGGTGATGAAAGGTACCAAATCCCTGTTTAAGAGCCGGGTCTCCTTAGTGGGATGCAGCATCCTCGGGGCGCTAGCCAGCAACCTCTCCCAGTTGGGGGTGGCCTCCCTCCTTATATATGGGGCGACTATATGGGTTGCCGCCCCCCTCATGCTGGGTCTGGGGCTGATAAGCAGCATCATCCTAGGATTTCTTGCAGAACAGTACAAGGAAAAAGGTACTATGATAGCCTTGCTTGCCCAGGACACCCTTACCCTAGAACTGCCGCTCATCACAGAGCGCGAACATAATGGCAAGGTTGCCCTGGCCGCCTTGCTGGCCATAGCGGCCATCCTCATTGTGGATAAGCTTGTGTACCTGGCCTTGATCACAGCCTTGATGTACCTCCTGCAACGGATAGCCAAACGGAGGATCAGGGTGGTCCCCCCATTGATGCTGCTTTTCTCCATGCTGCTGCTCAGCCTGTTTGAGCCGTATGGAAAAGTGCTCGTCTCTTTTGGGTCGGTTGCCTTTACCCAAGGATCTGTTGAGATAGCCCTGATTAAGGCCCTCAGGCTTATCAGCCTCCTTTCAGCAAGTCAGTGCATCAGTGCAAGCAACCCTAGGCTCAGTGCAAAGAACCTAGCCTACATCCCTTTGACCTTGGGATACTTCACCCTTCTGTCCACCTCCTTCAAGGGCTCCACCGGCTTTTTAGTCCAGCGAGTAGACCAGGCTCTGCTCAAGACTGCCTCCGGCAGTGTTGAAGCAAGCCCTACAAGCAGCACGGAGACCAAAAGAATCTCAACACCTCTTTTTATCGGTGTTGTGATGGTTGTTATTGGAATTACTATTATAAGCAAACTAGTCAATTAATACTAACAAAACCTCCAGAATGAGATTTTATACACAATTTATATTTTTTAATGTGAATAAAAGAATATAATCTTAGTCAATTTTATACATTCCTACAACATTTTTCTAACTTAGTCACATTTTAAAGAAAACCTCTTGTTACAATAGATATTTTTTTATATAATTTAAAGCATCAAACAGTCAGGAGTCCACCATGACCAAGAAAGAAACAATAGAAACATCAACAGAACTCTTTGAAGGGCAGAGAGAGCTCCAGGACCTTATTGAAAGGGTTCGCCGAGCACAAGTTAAATTTGCCACCTACTCCCAAGAAGAGGTAGACGCCATATTTCGCGCAGCCGCCATTGCAGCCAATGACGAACGCATCAGCTTAGCCATAGCGGCGGTAGAAGAGACCGGCATGGGAATCATCGAAGACAAGGTCATCAAGAACCACTTCGCAGCCGAGTACATCTTCAACCAGTATAAGGATGACAAGACGTGTGGCATCATTGAGAGCGATCCTGCCTTTGGCATCCAGAAGATTGCAGAGCCCAAGGGCTTGATCTGCGGCATCATCCCCACCACCAACCCTACCAGTACCGCGATCTTCAAAAGTCTCATCAGCTTGAAGACACGCAACGCCATCATCTTCAGCCCACACCCACGAGCCAAGAAGTGCACCTGTGAAGCTGCCAGGATTATCTTGGAAGCTGCTGTAAAGGCAGGGGCTCCCCAGGATATCATCGGCTGGATCGAAGAGCCCTCCATGGCCAAGACCGACTACCTTATGAAGAATCCCCTGATGAACCTTATCCTTGCTACCGGCGGCCCTTCGATGGTCAAAAGCGCATACTCCTCAGGCATCCCCGCCATTGGAGTCGGACCGGGGAACACCCCGGCCCTCCTAGACAAGAGTGCCGACATCAAGATGGCTGTCAGTTCGGTCTTGATGTCCAAGACCTTTGACAACGGTGTGGTCTGTGCATCCGAACAAGCGATCATCTGCCACAAGGATATCTATGCTGAAGTAAAAAAAGAGTTCACAACCCGCGGGGCATACTTCCTTAATCCTGAGGAGACCGACAAGCTACGCCTGGTCATCCTCGATCCCAAGCGAAAAAGTGTCAACGCAGCCATTGTCGGCCAAGATGCTGAAAAAGTTGCCCAGATAGCGGGCTTCACTGTTCCCAAGCATACCAAGGTGCTTATCGGTGAGGTGACCTCCGTTGAGACGGAAGAGCCCTTTGCACATGAGAAGCTCAGTCCGATCCTTGCCATGTACCGATGCGATAACTTCGGTGAAGGGACTGCCCTTGCTGCAAAGCTGGTCGCACTCGGAGGGTTTGGACACACCAGCGTCCTCTACATCGACGAAGGCGAACAGGAAAAAGTGGATACCTTCAGCAAGACAGTGAAAACCAGCCGTGTGCTGATAAACATGCCTGCAAGCCAGGGAGCCATCGGGGGTATCTATAACTACCGCCTGGAGCCCTCCCTTACCCTAGGGTGCGGATCATGGGGAAACAACTCCACCAGCGAGAATGTGGGACCCAAGCACCTGCTGAACATCAAGACTGAAGCTGCCAGGAGGGATAACATGCTCTGGTTCAAACTACCACCCAAGACCTTTTTCAAATATGGCTGCCTCCCCCTCGCCCTTGGCGAGCTGAAGGGCAAGAAGCGTGCCTTCGTCATCACCGACTCATTCCTTTTCACCAGCGGTATGGCAGAAAAGGTTACTTCCATCCTCGATGACCTGGGCATTGAAAACGAGTGCTTTCACCAGGTAAAGCCCGACCCGACCTTAGCGACCATCACCGAGGGGATGAAGGCAATTACCGCATTCAAGCCCGATGTACTCATCGGCTTTGGTGGAGGATCCCCTATGGATGCAGCTAAGATCATGTGGCTGTTATACGAGCACCCTGAGGTGCAGTTCGAGGATCTGGCCCTGCGTTTCATGGATATCCAGAAGCGCATCTACTCCTTCCCCGATATGGGTAAAAAAGCTGATCTTGTCTGTATTCCCACCACCAGTGGTACAGGCAGTGAGGTGACCCCCTTTGCTATCATCACCGATGAGAAGACCGGCATGAAGTGGGCTATAGCCGACTATGCCCTGACCCCGACGATGGCCATCGTAGACAGTGAGCTTGCCATGGGCCAGCCAAAGGGCCTTACAGCCAGCTGTGGTGTTGATGTCCTGACCCATGCCTTGGAAGCTCTGGCCTCCAGCATGTCCACCGACTACACCAACGGCCTGAGCCTCGAGGCAGCGAGGGTAATCTTCAAGTACCTGCCTACCGCCTATAGGGACGGCAGTGACAAAAAGGCCCGTGAGAAGGTGCACAACGCCTCAACCATAGCCGGAATGGCATTCTCCAATGCATTCCTGGGACTGTGTCACTCGATGGCCCACAAGCTGGGAGCAGCCTTCCATGTACCCCATGGAATGGCCAATGCCCTCTTGCTGTGCAACACCATCAGATACAACGCCACGGACAACCCGACCAAGCAGGCAGCCTTCCCCCAGTATGAGTACCCCTCTGCTGTAAGCAGGTACGCCAGGGCGGCAGACTACATTGCGATGAATGTCAACGACCAGAAAAACACCCCCTACATCACCATAGTGCCCACCGCCACACAAGCGGAAAAGGTTGAGGCCCTGGTAGAAGGGATCGAGAAGCTGAAGAAGGAGCTGGACATACCCTCATCCATCCAGGAGTGGGGAGTGAATGAAGATGAGTTCCTCGCTGCAGTGGACAAGCTCTCCATCAAGGCCTTTGACGACCAGTGTACGGGAACAAACCCCCGCTACCCCCTGATCAGCGAGATCAAGCAGCTCTATCTGGACAGCTTCTATGGAAGGACCTGGAAAGAGGACTAGAAAGCAGGTACCCTGAAAGGTGTCTGACCAATACAAGATCGAATCAGAGCGGGATGTCCTTAGGGGGCATCCCGCTCTGTCCATACAGGGCTTCTCCTAGAT
>CAZPOJ010000155.1:0-6244 GCA_964588005.1 uncultured Sphaerochaeta sp. | reverse complement strand
CCCGATGAACGCAAACAAAAACTAGTGAAACTTGGACCTGAGGCACTTGCTGATATGCTCTTGGATCTGGCGACCAAGATAGAGCAGGTCGACGACCGGATCAATCGCGAATTTGCTCCTGCCACTGAAAATGTCAAAAACATAAGGAAGAAGATCCAGGCCCTTACAACCAGGACCGGATTCATTAATTATATGTATATTGATGACTTTGCATCCCAGTTGGAAGGATTACTGGAAGATCTTGAGTCTGTGGTAACAGACCCTTCTACCGGCTTAGACTTGGTTGCAGAATTCTTTGAGACTGATAGCTTTGTTTTTAATTATAGCGATGATGAAGGTGTAATAGGCGACGTTTACCTAGGCCAAGCCAAAGAGCTTTTTTTCTCCTATGCTTCTGCCTGTCCTGACATGGAGAAGGCAGCTTCCCTCGCCATACAGTTATATATCAATAGTGAGTATGGTGCTCGTGACTCCCTGATGGAACATATCATGGACTCCTTTGGAAAGCCTGGGGTTGCCATCCTGCAGAAAAAACTGGAAGTGCTGCAAGCGGGTGAGCAGGATGCTAAAAAGAAGCGGTCTTACACATCGTTGCTTGGTTCGGTGACAAAACAGATAAAAGAGGCTCAACTCTTTGAAGATGCCCTGGCAGGCAAAGATGTTAATCTGGCCACCACGGCAATACTAAAAGTATCACAAACGTTGCTTGAACGAAATGAGATCGAAGTAGCACATCGCTGGATCAAGAAAATTCCTCAGGACAACATTTCCAATAGCTATGAGATTGAGAAGATCCTCAAGGAAATATATGCAAGGAAGGGGGATAATGAGAGCCTCATCGCCTTGCACTATAATAACTTCAAGACGTACCGCACTTTGGACGGTTGGAAAGAACTGTTGGAAGTCATAGGCAAGGAACGAGGAGAGGAGCTTCTGGCCCAGGAGGTGGCTCTTATCTGCACTGGTCCTGGCTTTGATACTGATAACGCTCAGTTCTTAGCGGATGTAGGAAAGATTGACGAGCTGGAAGCCTACCTGTTTGCACGGGTGGAGAAGTTGGATGGTGGAGCGTACTACTCCCTCCCTGATATAGCCAAAGCCCTGGCAGACCATCAACGCTACTTGGCTGCTTGCCTGATCTATCGCGCTCTCCTGGCTTCCATGATGGAACGCGCCTATGCGAAAAGCTATCACCATGGAGTGGACTACCTGCACGCAATGGACGGTTTTGGCCCCCAAATCAAGGACTGGAAGGGGTATCCAACGCATAATGCATTCAAAGTAAGGCTGTTGCAGGAAAACAAGAGGAAGACCAGCTTTTGGAACCAATACGTGAAATAAGAACAGAATTTTCAAAGCATCGGTACTTATCTTGTAAGTCCCGTTGCTGATGGCTCGCCATTTTTTCTTATGATTTTCTTTCCCGGTTGGTTGAGGCTTATCTTCTCCTTATGATAGGATACAAGGAAGAACGCTCCTACAGAGGTTGCGTTCTTCGTTGTTTCGCCCCATAAAGGATTCTTATGCTCATACCTTCTGTATTATTAGTTGTTGGTCTCTTGCTTCTCTTGTGGAGTTCTGATCGTTTTGTTGATGGCGCTTCCCAGGCCGCCAAATTCTTTGGCATGCCACCGTTGCTTATCGGTATGGTGATCGTAGGTTTCGGCACCTCAGCCCCTGAGATGGTTGTCTCTACCTTTGCAGCCCTGCAGGGAAACCCCGGCATCGCCTTGGGCAATGCCTATGGCTCGAATATAGCTAACATTGCCCTTATCCTGGGCATTACAGCCATAATAGGCCCTATTCGGGTCCACTCTGCCATCCTGCGCAAAGAGCTTCCCATCCTTACCTTTGTTACAGGAATTTCCATCCTGCTTTTGATGGACCTCTACCTCTCCTTCTGGAATGCAGTTACTCTTTTGGTTTTGTTTGCTTTGCTCATGACGTGGTCTGTGGTGCAGGGGATGAAGAATAGCGCTGATACCCTGGCTGCCCAGACAGAGAAGGAGCTGAGTGAAAAGCTCCCCCTCAAGAAATCCCTCTGGTTGCTTGTATCCGGCTTGCTGGTCCTTATTGTCAGCTCAAGAATTCTTGTCTGGGGTGCCGTTGAGATAGCGCAGTATTTTGGGGTCAGTGATACCATCATAGGACTTACCGTTGTTGCCATAGGTACCTCCCTGCCTGAACTTGCCTCTTCCATTATTGCGGCAAGGAAAGGGGAGCCTGACATTGCCATCGGCAACGTCATAGGAAGTAATCTTTTCAATACTTTGGGTGTTGTAGGAATTGCCGGTATGATCCACCCCTTTGAGGTAGAAAGTTCCACTGTCTACAGGGATATGACCCTGATGGCGGTTCTTACGATATCCTTGTTTGTCATTGGGTATGGATTCAGGGGCAGGAAGGGGAGGATCAACCGCTTTGAAGGTCTCTTCTTGGTGTTTGTATACCTCCTATACACTTCCTACCTGATCACTACTATTGTAAAGGTCTAGTACTGGGGATCGGGACGACCATGCTCCAAGGCGTACAGTACACTGGAAAAGTACTTGAAACTATGGCTGGCATGCTGTACTTCCTGCATATAAATCTCCCGGTCATACTCTATGCGCCTGATGACGGCATTGATCTTGTTGCTGTGGATATCCATAAATGCATAGGAGGCACGAAGGTCCCCGTCAAATGAGTAGCCCACTGCTCCTGGGTTGATAATACGTTTATTGCCAAGGGTGAAGTCAGCGGGGATATGGGTATGTCCGCAAAGGATTACCGAAGCGTCTTCTGCCATGAGCTTTTTATAGAGTGTCGAGTTGGGGTCCAAATCCTCTGTGATAGCTTCATTATAGGAATAAGGGCTTCCGTGACAAAAGATAAATGGATCGTTGCCGATCTCCCCTCGCTGGACTATCGGCCACCCCTTGACCACCTTCTTTGATTCTGGTGACAGGCGAATATCTGTGTAGCGGATGAACTTCCGCCAAAGCTGCTCGTCCAAAGTAGTGGGATTGGTCTCTTTAATTCCCTCTATAAGAGCATCTGTATTCCCCTTTATAGTGACCAAGGGCTTATATGCCATTAATAAATCGAAACATGACTGAGGTGCAAGGCCCATAAAGACTAGGTCGCCAAGGAACAGTATGTGCTCTACACCCAGTCCCTTGGCATCTAGGAGCACTGCTTCCAGAGCCCTATAATTCCCATGAACATCACTGATAACTGCAAGTTTCATTGCTTCTCCTTTGTCCAACAGCTTGAAAAGTTGGTTAAACTGTACCATGCCACCCTTTTCAATGAAACTAGTTGACCCTCAAGAAACTGCGTTTTATCAAGGCAATAAAGGGTTAGAACATATATATGTACTAAGAGAACAACCTGTTTTGGACGAATAGTAATAGTTGTCTATACCCCGGTAGTAACAAAAAAAGCACATGAGCTGGTAATTGTTTCTACAACCTTGCTAAAATGGCTTCCATTGCCCTTGTCCAACAGCTCAAGCCTTCCTAGAATATAGCGATGCAAGAGTATATAATCATTCAAGGCGCCTACGAAAAAAATCTCTGCAATCTTTCGCTGACTATCCCTCGTAACAAAATGGTGGTCTTTACCGGGGTTTCGGGTTCGGGGAAGACAACACTGCTCTTTGATGTGCTACTCAAGGAGTCCCAACGTCAGTATCTTGAAGCGATGGGGTTCCTCGGCATGGAAAAACCCAAGGTTGCATCTATTCAGCATATCTCCCCAGCTATCCACATCTCACAAACATATAGGAACAGGAACCCCCGCTCCACAGTGGGCACGGTTACTGACATATACACAGGGCTGAGGATGCTCTATGAAAAGCTCGCCACGCGCCCCTGTGTCTATTGCAATACGCCCTTTTCCCAAGACGCCACTACCGATGAGGTGCGCAAGACCAACGATACGGTCGAGGTCTATGCTACTTGCCCTGCTTGTAAGCAGAAAATGCCCAAGCTAACCATCTCACACTTTTCCTTCAACACAGAAGAGGGATGCTGTCCTCAGTGCCAGGGCCTTGGTGTTGTCTGGGATATCAATCTCTCTTCTTTGCTCGATGAAGAGCTCACTCTTGAAGAGGGAGCAGTACGGATTTGGAAACATCGGTACAAACAGTATGCTATTGAAGTTTTTAGCGCTTCCTTGTCCTATTATGGACTTGAGCCGATTGAAGATATTCGCCTGTGTAATTTCTCAGAAGTACAGCGAGCCTTACTCCTCTATGGAGGAGAAAGCGAGCAGTTTATAAAGCTCCTGCCAGATGCAACAGTTCCAAAAACTGGTAGGGAAGGGAAGTTTGAAGGCGTCTGTATGATGGTGTTGCGTAGGCTCTCAGAGCATAAGCGACCAACCAAGGATACTGAGGAGTTTCTGGTACAAAAGCCGTGTGCAGAGTGCCAGGGACAGAGGCTGAACCCCCTCTCCCGTCTTGCTACGGTGATGGATACCAAGCTTGCCGAGCTCTCCCTTCTTAGCCTGCAGGCTCTGCTGCACTGGCTGGAGACCCTGGCAACAGAGGTAAGGGGTCCTCAACAGCTGCTTATCGGATCGACACTGTTGGACCTCTCCACCAAGATCAAAACCCTTGTCCAAGTCGGGCTTGGGTACCTGAGCCTCGATAGGCAGGTTATAACTCTCAGTTCTGGTGAGACTCAGAGAGTTCGCTTGGCCTCTGCCCTGGACTCAGAACTCACCTCCATCATATATATACTTGACGAGCCGACCATAGGACTACACCCCAGTGATACCCAGGAGCTTGTCCGCAAGCTGAAGGCTCTTCGCGACAAGGGAAATTCAGTGTTTGTTATCGAACATGATCCCTCGGTCATCAAGGAAGCCGACTCCATCATAGAGCTGGGTCCTGGAGGGGGGAGGCATGGTGGGCTTCTGCTATCCTCAGGGACCCTAAGGGAGGTGATGGACAACCCATCATCTCTCATCAGGTCTTATCTGAAAGGCGAGCCAAAGGTTGATCAGATCACACGAGTACCCGAGAAGGGTTTCCTCTCAATCAAAGATGCTTCCCTCTATAATCTCAAACACCTGGATGTAGAGTTCCCCATGGGTTGTTTAACTGCTGTCACCGGCCTGTCCGGCTCGGGCAAGACCACCTTGGTCTTTGATATCTTAGCCAAGGACAAAACCCTCTCGCAGTATTTTGATGCAGTCATGGTTATAGACCAAATCCTTCCTTGGGCTATGAAACGATCGAATGTAGCGACCTATCTGGACTTCTATACTCCCATCAGGGAGCTCTTTGCCAAGGAAGCACAAAAGACCAACCCCAAGCTCACAGCCAAGAGCTTCTCCTTCAACCTCGCTGGAGGCAGGTGCACCCAGTGCGAAGGATTGGGAACCATACAGAGCAATCTGTTGTTCTTTGAAGACAGGGAAGTTAGCTGTCCTCTGTGCAAGGGCAAGCAGTTTAACGAAGAGGTCCTTGCCATCAAGTACAAAGGGTATTCTATCCATGATATTCTGTGCTTGACTGTAGAAGAGGCCGCCCAGGTGTTCACAGGCTCCTGGCCCTTGCAGCACAAACTTACCATCGCCCAGGATGTGGGCCTGGGATATCTTGAGGTAGGACAGAGCCTGCCAACCTTATCGGGTGGAGAGTCCCAGCGGCTCAAGCTGGCAAAGGCTTTGACCAACATGCCCAAGGAGACCTCCAGGACGCTCTTTCTCATGGATGAGCCGACAAAAGGACTGCATCCCAAGGATGTGGGGCATTTCATCCTCTTGCTCGAGGAGTTTGTCAAAAGGGGTGCGACTGTCATAGTGGTGGAACACAATCTACACTTGATCAAACACGCCGACTGGATAGCAGATCTCGGCCCTGGAGGAGGCGATAAGGGAGGGGAGCTTCTCTATGCCGGGCCCTTGGCTGGCATACAGGATATAAAGTCCAGCATTACTGCACGGTATCTGTATTAGCGTGGAGAATAACATACAATGATCATTTCTTTGGGTTTCAAAGAGGTTGCATTAGGTAACTACTGTTATTGCAAGATGATGATTTTCTGATCTGAAAACTCCCTCAAGTCTTTTTCTAACTCGTTTATAAGCATGATACTCAGCTACAACTGTCTACCCATAGATAGAGTCTCCTGTATACTTTTAGAGCATGTCAGGGAGAAAGCGGGGTAGTCTAGATTTCTCAACTTGGTCAAACACCGATTTCTGAATTATTACAAAACAGCAGTGTCACACAAATGGTATTTTCAGAAAA
>CAZPOJ010000154.1:0-6362 GCA_964588005.1 uncultured Sphaerochaeta sp. | reverse complement strand
AAATACTTCGTGTATAGCCTCTACTGTCTAAGAGTATCATACATATACGATCTTGCAATACCGCTTTGAAAACAAGGCAGAAACCCCTTGGGTCCACCAATACCTCTCCCTAATCTTCTCCAGGGGATATACTATATGTGGTCCAAGCATTTCCAGACCCCTTCGAGAATACTCACGACCCTTGCTCGTGCTGAAGTACACCAGCTATCCAGCGACCTACCACCCTTTCATCCTCAGAGCCCACCAGCAACTCCTCAAACGCTACAAAGAGCCTCTCCATGATCTCCCTCTCTGTATGAGCTTGCAGCTCTGAGGCAAAGCCATGCTCGCTTAGCCAATTGGAGAGGATCTCCTGGTTTGCCTCAGAGAACCTTTGGATTCTTTTCTCCTCAACAGCCTCCAGAAGGGCATTGCCGGTGATGCCCTGCCCTATAGCCTCCTCTATCTGGTTCCAATACTGGGCACTACGCTTGAGGCCCAAGGCAGGATCATCCAGATCTTGGATCTGCAAGATCCTGCATCTGCCCCTTTGCGCCAGCTCCTGTGCTTTTTTCAACATCTTGATGCGCTCAAGGAGCACGGGGTTGGCCAAAGAGAGCGCACTGGCAAGCTGGCCGACATGCCGCCATCCCTTTTGCAGGTAGTGGTACAACGCCTCACTATCATTGAGAAGATGCCACGAATGCAGGCTCTCTATAGGTTCCCACAGAGAAGGGCCTGCTACCGAGAGCAAGTGTGCATACTCTTGATAATCCTCTACAGGAAGGGGGACCTGTGCTGTTTCAAAGGTGACCGGCTTCAAAGGGTGCATTGCAGCCTTGTAGGCAGTGCTCATCTCTCCCAAAGGAATTTCAGTGACTGCAGAGGTTGCGATAGTCTTGAGTTTTTCCACCTCATCACGCTGTGCGGTAAAGTAGAACACCTGCCGTTGCTCAGCTATCTTCCCTATAGCCTCAGCTATCGCAAGTGCGCGTTCATCATCACTGTTGGCAAGCAACTCATCCAAGAAGATGGGAAGGTGCACATCGCTGCTCTCCTCTTGCATGGAAATGAAAGCCATCCTGATGGAAAACAGCAGTTGAATCCGTGTGCCACTTGAAAGCTCATCCAAGGTGAACGTCTTTGCAAGCAAAGAGTCCTTGGCAAAAAACCCCTGGTTGTTTGCCAACAGGGCGTACCGATGATTGGTAATACGGGACAACCACTCGCTTGCATGGGTCAACACCTGTGGTTGGAAGCGCTGCTCACTCTCCTCTTTCAACTCGGAGGCTAAAGAGGTGATCATCATAGCCATCACCTGTTCCTCCCGGAAGGCTTCCAGCTCAGAAGTAGCCTCACTCTGTTCTAGCTGGGCCAAAGCAAGGTCGGAACCAAACATGAGCGTCTCCAAGAGAGTTTTCAATCCTCCCAGAGTTTCCCTTGTCTCCTCCAAAGCCACTTGTTGTTGCTGCACCCTCTGCTCCTCTGCCTCAAGGTCGGCAGCACTGTGCGAAAGGCTCATCGCAAGGGCATCAGGTCGCGCTTCAGCTTTTTCCGTATAGAGCACCTTGTTGTACCCTACCTTGTGGTTCAAGCTATCCCAGCCATCAAGATCGGAGACAAGCTCAGCCAGAACTGCCTCATTGCCCTCTTCCAAGCCTATACTCTCCCAGAACTCCAGGAGTGAGGATTCCCACCCTTTAAGGGCAAGCTGTAGAGAGCGCACATCCTCTGCATTCGAGGCAAGCTCTTTTTGTAGCATCTGGGCATCTCTGAACCGATTGATCAACCCGTCTCCCATAGCCTTGAGAAGAGAGAGCTCAGTTTCGGTGGTATCGAGCTCCTCCTGCAGAAGGGCCAAAGCACGGTTTGTATCCTCTTGGGCCAATGCCAGGGCCTCTTGTAAGCGAACATACTCAAGGCGCAGGGCACTCCATGTTTCCAAACGGTTGGCAAAATGGAAGAACTGCGCCCCCTCCAAGCTCGCCTCACCAGCATACAGACCCAAGGCCCTGGCAGCGTCCTGCCATTTGAGCAACCACTGCTGAAGTTTTTCCTGTGAAGCTTGCACATGATCAAAGGCCACCCTCCGTCTTTGGTTGAGCAGTTCTCGCTCCTGCGAGCTGACTATCGCAGCTCCCAGTTCGTGAATCAAGGCTTGACAGGACTCAACACTCCAAGCGGAGGGTCCCTCCTTACCAAGCAGGGACAGGGCCTTTTCTGCCTCGCTCTCAGCTATTCTCAGCTCTTCTTCTGAGCGCGCATACCCACTCCCCTTTGCCGAAGAGGGGACTAACAACAGGATGCTGATAAGCATAAGGAGAGTACCTGCCCCAAGGAAGAGGGGGTGCAGGAAAAACCCCAACGCCGAGGTGCTCACCCCGATCACCAGGACTAGGGCGAGCAGCCAGGCTCTTGCCCCTGGCCTCAGGGCTTTGGTCTTTGTGCTACCTTGCAGCCTCAAAAAGGACTCTATCCAGTTTGAAAGGGTATATTGAGCCTGGAAAAGATCCCTGACCGGAGGTCCGCTCTCTTCAAGTGATCCCAAAGCATCAAGGAGACGCTTGTCTGCATCAAGTTTGCACCTGAGAGGCTCACATATTTCAGCTATTTCTTGCAAGGAGTGTATATACCCTTTGAGGGTCGCTTCTTCTGGCGGGTCTCCAACCAGCCATGCATGCTGGGCCTCCCACTCCTCTAGCATCCTCTTCCCCTTGGCATACTCCAGTTCCCGAGTTTTTTGCAGGGCTAGTAATTCCTTGTAAGAGTCGTATCGGTTTGCTATCCGAGCAGGCTTGTCCCCATCTTGCAGCAGTGAAGTTTCAATGGAGCACGCTTCAAAGCGCAGCAGGAGCTCTCTCTCCCGCTGGGTGTATGAGTGCAGATCCTCTGCAGCCTTTTGCCTTGACTCCTTGATCTCGTGTAACCGCTTGGAAGAGTGTTTGTCGATAAGGGATATAGACGGAGAGTAGAGAGAGAGTTCATACTCCTGCTCCCTGATAAGATCACGCTTATCCAACAGGAACCGGGCATCTTCTAGCAAGGTTTTCCGAAAGGACAGTTCTTTTGCCCCATCGACCTCCCGTTGGAGCGTCTCTATCTTGTGCTGAATATCCTGATGCTCACCTTGCTTTGCAACAACAGACACAAGCTTCTCATTAGCAGCCTTGGCTTGTTTAGCCAAGGTGGTTGTAGAGCGAGCAAAGGAGGAGATCCCCCCCGCTGCGTCCCTACTCGCATCAAGGTCGATTCCGCCTTGCATGCGAGTGCGAACTTGTTGTAAGAATGTTGCCGCATGACCTCCATCCTCCTGCAACAGCTCATGCAGGGGGAACCAGTAGCTTTCACGCAGCTCATCATTGCGACCGGGTAGCTCCAACTCCTGATTGTCGGAAAGCCTGACTTGCCTGAGCCTTCCTTGGGAAAGGGAGAGGTTCCAAGAGTGATCAAGTCCTTCCAGGAAGCCTTCCGCCTCTGCTGAGACCTCACCGCTGGGCTTGGTATCCCAGATGAGGGCACGCATGGCCCTGGCCAGGGAAGATTTTCCTACAGCATTGGGCCCCCATACCACATTGAGGCATGGGCCCAACTGCTTGACGGGGGGAAAGGATCCTAGGGTAAAGCCGGGGCTTTTCTGCAAGGCCACTCTTTTAAGCCAGAACTTCTTACTCATCTGGTGCCCCCTTTCTCGCTGTTGATCATGGAGAACAGCAGCCGCTTTGCCCCTTGTGTTGCCAAAAGCACGTACTCATCCTCATCTCTGCTGTTCGCCCCCTGGTCAAGATACTGGAAGGCTGGGGCACTGTAGCTCTCCTTTTCAAGGTTTTTGTATTGAGTTGCCATCTTCTGCAACTCCTTGGGGTCAAGCAATCTTTTTGCCAACAGGGCTATAGCAGTTGTGCCTTGTGAGAGTTCTTGCAAGTCAACATCCAAGGTGGTCATATCCTTTATCCGGGCAAGAGGGTGCACCACCCAATCGCCAACCTGAAACCAGAGGCTTTCCAGATTTTCCTCGGTAAAGATACTTTGTATATCCAAGGTTCGTCCGATGGTCCCCCTCAGGACAAGGGAGCAGAGCAAGGTCCCTGCATACGGGAGATTGCTAGCAAACTCCCGTAGTGACCGCCCCAGTGTTGCCTTGGCCTCATCTTCGGTCTGCACCCCCTCCAAGTCGACCACACACCGCTCAAAGCGGTAGGGAGCGAGAGCCACCTGCTTGGGCTCCTTCCAAGGACTCCCTTTCTCCAGGAGCCAGGGCCCGTGGAGCCCTTCCTCATTGCTGTCCAAGGGATAGGGAGAACCACAGTAGAAGGCTCTGCCACCTTGGAGCACTCCCCCCTTGTGGATATGACCCAATACCCACAAGGGGACAGGAGTCGAGGAAAAAGAGGTGAGGGGGACCGGGGCATACACACTGGAGCCCGAGGCTCCCACATCACAGTGCAGCAAGCCCAACAGGGGAAGGTCGGTATCAGAGAGAGAGTCATCAAAGCTATCCAGGGGGTTGTGCTGCACTCTTCGCTCGGCAAAGGACCACCCTATGAAGCGCACCCCTTTGTAGTCAAAGTGCTCCCACTCACCCCCCAAGCCCAATATCTTGATATGAGGACTCTCCTTGGCAAGGGAGGGAAAGACTGAGTAGTCGTGATTCCCCCCCACCCCTATAACCTGGATACCGGCACTGCCAAGCTTTTCAAGTCCTGCAAGCAGGGGCCCGTACGCTTCAAACCAGTGCTCCTCCTGTTCAACCACATCCCCAGCCAGGACCAGGACATCGACATTGAGGGCGATGGCCTTGGCCACAAGGGCATCCCAGCTGGAGTGGCTGAAGAGATTGTCAACAAAGGAGACTGAGGGAATCCTACCCATATGGATATCTGCACAACAGAGAATTTTCATGGTTCCTCCCGTTTCTCAAGCGGCGAATAGTCGCTGGAATACCTAACTATACCATAGATTCAACCGACTATTCGGGGTGATTTCCCAATAGAACACCACCGAAGCTGTAGCGCATCCAGCAAGCAAAAGGTACAAAAAAGGTATCTTCCGGCTTGACAGAGACAGGAGCCATGCTTACTATATGCATGTTGTATATAGTCAAGATGAGAATAGGTAGGAACAAGTGAGAATAGCATGACAGAAAAAGACAAGACGAAACCCTCAACTGAGGATGTACCAGAGCAGAAAGAGGTCCGTTGTTGTGAGATTAAACACCAGAAGATGGAGCGTTTCTTGGAGATTTGCCTGCTGCTGCTCCTGTTCGACCAGGAGGGATATGGCTACGGCTTGATCGAGCAACTCGCTCTGTTTGGATTCACCGCAGAAGAACTGAACATAGGATCGCTGTACAGGAGCCTCAGAAAGCTTGAGGACCAGAGCCTGGTATCTTCAGTCTGGGAGGAGGCAAGCGGCGGGCCCAAGCGCCGAGTCTATACGATTACCCAACGAGGAAAAGAGGAGTTGCACAACTGGATTCCCATCCTCAAGGAGAGGAAGTCCCGTATTGAGCAGTTGATTAGAACATACGAAGAAAAAACGACATGACCATACAAAAGAGAGGATGCATATGACAACAATAGTAATATATTCGCTATTGGCCTTAGCCTTGATAGCTTCCCTTGTAAAAAGCAAGGAGAAGACCAAGAAGGCCTTCAAGATCGCAGGGAAATCCCTGCTCAAGACGGCTCCTGCCCTCTTGGCGATGCTGGGGATCGTGGGCCTGATTCTCGGAATTTTGCCCCCCGAGAAGATTTCGAGCCTGATAGGAGCGGAAGCCGGCTTCTTTGCCACCATCACAGCCGCCCTCCTCGGAGCCCTGACGCTGATACCTTCGCTTGTGGCCTTCCCCCTGGCTGGTTCGCTGTTGCGCTCGGGGGCAACGGTGATGACCATATCCGTGTTCATTACGACCTTGGTCATGGTAGGGGTGGTGACAGCCCCTATGGAGATGAAGATTCTGGGCAAGAGGTTTACCCTCCTGCGCAATGGGCTGGGTATCCTTGCAGCATTTGCGATAGCCTTCCTTATGGGGGTGATCATATGAAAAATTTCCTAAAGAAATTCAAATTGCCCCTTGGGGTGGTAGTGGTATATATTCTTCTGTTCATCTTCTCCTCAGATACAGCCCTGCGTTCTACTGGCGTAACGTGGGAGTATTTCATGGAGATGGCACTGATTCTCCCCCCGGTCTTCATCCTCATGGGCCTGATGGAAGTCTGGCTGCCCAAGGAGAAGATCCAAGTCTGGCTGGGTGATGACTCAGGACTACGAGGAGGTTTCCTCTCCTTGGTATTGGGTACCCTTCCCACAGGACCTGTCTACATGGCGTTCCCCTTGGCTGCATCCTTGTTGCACAAGGGAGCAAGCGTAACGAATGTGGTCAT
>CAZPOJ010000153.1:0-6410 GCA_964588005.1 uncultured Sphaerochaeta sp. | reverse complement strand
TTTTTGTTTTATCACCATCTTCATGCTATACTCTATGCTCATACATAGGAGGCTCTTATGAAGAAAGTACTAGTATTGCTCGTCTCAGTTTTACTGATCGGCACCCTGCTGTTTGCGGCAGGTTCCAAAGAGGCAGCACCTGCAAAAGGCTTGAAGATTGCCATCGTATCCAGTCCTTCTGGTGTTGATGACGGCTCCTTCAACCAGGATAACTACAACGGAATCCTCTCTTTTATTGCCAAAAACCCTGGTGCTACTGTAACACCTGTACGTGAACCCACCGGTGATGTTGCAGCAGCACTGAAGGCTGTAGGTGACATTGTCGCAGACTATGATGTCCTGGTCTGTACCGGCTTCCAGTTTGCTGGTATCGGTGAGGTGGCTCAGGATAATCCCCAGACCAACTTCATCCTCGTCGATGCATACCCCACTGATGCCTCAGGCAGTGAAGTAGAGCTGCCAAACGTCTATGCTATGCAGTTTGCCGAGCAGGAGAGTGGCTTCTTTGCAGGTATTGCAGCTGCCCTTGAGACCAAGACAGGTAAAATTGCAGTAGTGAATGGCATCGCCTATCCCTCCAACGTAAACTACCAGTATGGATTTGAATCTGGTGTGAAGTACGTCAACGAGTCTATGGGCAAGTCGGTAAAAATGGTGGAACTGGCTTCACAGGCCGGAACTGATGTTACCGGGGCCAATGTAGGCGGCAACTATGTAGGAAGCTTTGCCGACGAGTCTACGGGAAAGATAGTCGGACAGAACCTCATCAACGAAGGGTGCGACATCATGTTTGTAGCAGCCGGAGGGTCAGGAAATGGTGTCTTTACTGCAGCAAAGGAGAGTGGCAAGGCCCATGTCATCGGGTGTGACGTAGATCAGTGGGATGATGGTGCCTATGGTGACAAGAACATCATCCTCACCAGTGCCCTTAAGGTCATGTCCATCAACGTTGAGCGTGCCCTGCAAGCTATCGAGGATGGAACCTTCAAAGGTGGCAACGTGCTGCTGAAAGCCGATACCAATTCAACAGGATATGTGAAGGCACCAGGAAGACAACAGCTCTCCGCGGCGACCTTGCAAGTCCTTGAAGAGGCTTTTACCAAGCTTAAGAATGGGGTAGTGGTTCCTGCTTCCAATTTCGGTGGATTTACTCCCGAACAGTTCATTGTAAAGTAACAAGTTTCTGTACAGTCCATCCTCTCTTTTCAAGAAAGGATGGACTGTCGTTATCCTGGAGGATGCATGCCTGCCCAAATGCCCTACATCGTAGAGTTTAACCACATCACCAAGCGTTTTCCCAAGGTTGTGGCAAACGACGATATCTCCCTGCAAATCAGACAAGGGGAGATTTTTGCCCTGCTAGGTGAGAATGGGGCGGGCAAGTCAACGCTGATGAGTATCCTCTTTGGACTGTATGAACCTGATGAGGGGGAGATCCTCATCAGGGGTGTCAGGCAGTCCATCACCAATCCCAACCAGGCAACCCGACTGAATATCGGCATGGTTCACCAGCATTTTCGTCTTGTGCAGAACCAGAGCATAACCGAGAATATCATTCTCGGCATCGAACCGGTCAAAAGAAAGCTCGGTATATTCTCCTCCATCGATATGCAGGGTGCCCAGAAACAGATTCTACACCTATCAAGGCAGTACGGCCTTGAGGTCGATCCCACCAAGAAGATTTTCGATGTCCCGGTCTCGGTACGCCAGCGTGTCGAGATCTTGAAGATGCTCTATCGTAACGCGGAGATCCTTATATTTGACGAGCCTACAGCAGTGCTCACCCCCCAGGAGATTGAATCGCTGCTGCTGATCATCAAAAGTCTCAGGGATGGGGGCAAGACCATCATCCTCATCTCCCATAAATTGGAGGAGATCAAACAGGTGGCTGACCGCTGTGCTGTGCTGTGCAAAGGTAGGCTTGCAGGGGTCTTTGATGTCGCTACCACTACAACCCAGCAGATGGCCAACATGATGGTGGGCCGTGATGTGCTTTTCTCCCTTGAAAAGAAAGTGCCCTCCTTTGGTAAGGAAGTGTTGCAGGTCAACGCCTTGGACGTACGCCTCCCTGATGGATTCGCTGTGGTGCAAGGGGCAAGCTTTTCAGTTCGTGAAGGGGAGGTTTTTGCTATTGCCGGGGTCTCGGGCAACGGGCAGATGGAGCTCACCGATGCTATTGCAGGCATGATGGACAGTAGTGCCGGTTCTGTTATCCTGGATGGCATCGATATCACCAAAATGGGGATTAGGGAGCGAACAGAGCGGGGCATAGCCTACATTCCAGAGGATCGGCAGGAGGTTGGCCTTATCCTGGACTTTACCCTAGCTCAGAACCTTGCCCTGAAGAAGTATTACCAGAAGCCTTTCTGTGAACGGGGTATTCTGCAGTTGGATGCATTTGCCTCTGTCGGAGAAGAGCTCATAGAACGATATGACATTCGTAGTGGGGAAGGGGTCAAAGCTCAGGTGCGAAGCATGAGCGGGGGCAATCAGCAGAAGGCGATCATAGCACGGGAGATCGAGCTGGACTCCAAGGTGCTGGTATTTGTCCAGCCTACCCGAGGCCTGGATATTGGTGCCATTGAAGCTATCCATGAGAAGATCCTCGCCCTGCGAGCAAGGGGCAAGGCCATCTTGCTGGTATCCTTGGAACTTGATGAGATCATGAGCCTTAGCGATACCATAGGAGTGATGTATAACGGCAAGCTACAGCACATCGCTCCCACCTCCACCTTGAGTGCCAATCAAGTTGGTGAGTATATGATGGGGGTGAAGTAGATGCATGAGAAGCAACACCGTGGAAAGCGGGTGTTTGTAGCCCTGTTGGGCAACGAACGCACCCAAAGCTTCAGCGTAGCCCTTTTTACCATCATCCTAAGCCTCTTGTTTGGTGCTCTGTTGTTACTTGGCTTGGGTAAGAACCCTCTGCTAGCCTACAAGAGCATCCTGCAGGGTGCGGGTTTCTGGCCCAAGGCCCGGTATGCAGGGTATCGGAGCATGCTCACTGACTTTATGAACCTGCTCAACTATCTTACACCTATGGTCTTCGCCTCCCTTGCAGTCGCCATAGCTTTCAAAAGCGGGCTGTTCAATATTTGCGTATCAGGGATGATGGTATTCTCAGGCTTTATCGCAACCTTGCTTGTTGGGTACTCCAACCTTCCTCCCCTGATAGCCAGGCCCCTGGTCATCCTGATAGGAATAGGCTGTGGTGCCGCACTAGGGGCTCTCATCGGGTTTTTGAAGTATCGGTTCAATACCAATGAGGTGGTATCATCGATCATGCTCAACTATATCATCTCCTATACCGTGAGCTTTTTTATCCAGACCAAGTTTGTCGATCCTGTGACCCGGCAGTCGGTAGCCATCAACGAGAGCGCACGCCTGACCCTCCCTGATGCCCTTGTGGGAAACCTGAAGATGAACATCTCCCTGGTCCTGCCGCTTGCCGTCATCCTGATCATCCTCCTGCAGTATATGATGAGCCGCTCCCGCCTTGGCTTTGAGCTGAAAGCGGTTGGGCTCAATGCTCGCGCGTCGCGGTATGCAGGAATACAGACAGGCAAGACGGTAGTTGTTGCCATGGTGCTCAGTGGGGCCTTGGCCGGCCTTGCAGGGGTCTCCTACTATCTGGGGACCTTTGCATCCATCCAGCCGAAGGTGCTTCCTCCCTTGGGTTTTGATGCGATAGCCGTAGCGCTATTGGGCAACTCATCGCCTATAGGTTGTTTCTTCGCTTCGTTATTGGTCACCACCCTTACCAATGGAACTACTTACATGTCTTCAACCTTGGGTGTGCTCAGGGAGATAGCCTCTGTCATCACAGGAATCCTGTTGTTGTTCAGTGCCTGTAGTGAGTTTGTTCGTGCTATGGTACGAAAGTATCGGCTTGAGCTGGAAGATTTGCATGAGGAGGTAGTTGCCCATGTCTAGTATTATCATCGATGGTCTCTCCTTTGCCCTTCCTCTGTTTATCATTGCCATAGGGGGTATCTATAGCGAGGGTAGTGGTATTACCAACCTTGCCCTAGAGGGCTTGCTTGGCTTTGGTGCCTTTACAGGGGGCCTTGTAGTAGCCTTCATATCCCCCTCCTTTGCTTCCGACTCTACAACCCCGATGTACATCGCCATGGTATCAGCCATGGCCGGTGGTGCGCTCTATGCGATGCTGCACGCCTTGCTCTGTATCAAGATGCGGGCCAACCAGGTCATCAGTGGTGTGGTCATCAATTTGCTCTCTGTTTCCCTTACTGCGTTTTTGACCAATCAGATCAATACATCGGTGTTTGGCAAACCCTCAAACAAGTTTTTGCTTGCAGTCTCCCCCCGTATCGATGTCCCCTTGCTCTCCAAGATCCCCATCCTGGGCGCCCTGTTCAGCTCAGTTTATCCATTTCAGTTTATCATCGTGGCAGTTGCCCTGCTTGCCTGGTATCTCTTGTATAAGACCCCCTACGGCATGAGGCTGCGTGCATGTGGGGACAACCCCCATGCTGTTGATGCAGCAGGAGGCAATGTGGCACGGATCAGATTCTCCGCTGTCATGGTCTCAGGGGGCCTTGCAGGCTTGGGAGGCATGAGCTTTGCCTACTCCATATCCACTAACTTCTCCTCAAGCATCTACATGGGCTTTGGCTACCTTGCCATTGCTGCACTGATCTTTGGAAACTGGAAGATACTTCCCACCCTGATGGCTTGCCTTCTGTTCGGCTTTGCCCGTTCAAGCGGCTATGCCCTCATCAATACCCTCGGGCTGCCCAGTAGTTTCAGTGACCTCGTACTGACACTACCCTATGTGCTGACCCTGGTACTGCTGGTGTTCTTCTCCAAGACAAACCAGCCCCCAAGGGCGCTGGGTGAGGTGTATGACAAGGGCAAGAGGTAAGGAGAGGGTGTTTGTTGATGCCATCAATCACAGGTAGTCTGCTATACCTAATTCTCCTTTACACCTTCTCCCTATACAGAGGCATGCTCATACACCTCGGCCCCCCTCTTCCCCGTACAAGTTCCGATCCCTTGATGGGAAACACCTCAATGCCATGGTTTTGCAACACCTCATTGGAGACCACATTCCTGCAGTAGGTGATGACCTTCCCCGGTGCTATGGCCAAGGTGTTGGTACTGTCGTTCCACTGCTCCCTGGCCGAGACTATGGCATCACTGCCACCGCTAGGGATGATAGTGACTGTGCCAATCCCCAGGGCCTTTGCCAATGCCCGTTTGAGGGAAGACTCTTCGCGGATAGCTAGATTGCCCTTCTTTCCCTGTTTTATGGTGAACACCTTCACCGCTGTTCCAATGCCTGCGAACATGCAAAAAGCATCACGGTCAACCATGGTAAATACCGTATCAAGGTGCATATATGCCCTTGTATAGGGTATTTGTATGACCAGGACAGCCTCAAGGCCCTCTCCTCCCTCTGCAATGGGGGCGAGCATCCGCTTGGCAAAGGCCTCTATCGCCCATACGTCTGTGCGTGCACTGCTGCCGCAGATCACACACTTATCGCTGAGCATCAAGATATCCCCTCCTTCGATACTGCTGTTTGCCGTATGCCCTTGGTGGATACGAGCATGTGAAAAGAGGGGGTTGTGCCTTGCGATCAAGGAGAGCAGCCAGTTCTCCCTCCGTCTTGACTCGGTCTTCATCACATTGATAGCCACACCACCGCCCACAACCGTGGCAGGGTCTCGGGTGAAGTAGAGGTTGGGCAGGGGAGGGATGTAATAGGGGAACGTATCGCGGATAAAGTACGAGAGGCTTCTATACTCCACCTTGTCATCAATTTCTGTCTTGAGCAGGCCTCCAATGCAATAGGCGACCAAGGCCTTGGCAGTTGCACAAGCGAGGTGCTCCTCTATGACCTGCTTCAGTGAAGGGGAGAAGACATGCGAAGCATCAACCAGATACTTGACTGCGAGGGCTCTTTGCTGTTCGTCGGAGAATACTGCTTCCAACAGGGCTTCAATATAGTGGACACGGCACCCTTGCTCCCTAAGAAGCGAAGCGAACATATCATGCTCGCTTTGCATCTGTGCAAGGAAAGGGATATCTTCGAACAACATGGAATCAAGATACTGGGGAGTCAGGGACTCCAGCTCCCTTCCTGGACGATGCAACACTACATCCTTGAGCTTTCCGACCTCTGAGGTGACACTAATGGGTGAACGCATGCCTGAACCTTTCCTTGTATGATGGAGATATATCCGTAGTATAGTACCTCACCTTGTAGGTTGAAAGATTTTTATACCCTAAAGTGATGATTACCTTCTTTGTTTGCTCTTTTACCGAGGAACATAGGAATTTTAAAGGCATACTAGCCCGACTGCTCTCATGTAGCCAATGCAAGGTGATAGAATGAACCCTGCCTTAGCCCATGCTCTATGTATGCATTAACTACAAGTAAATAC
>CAZPOJ010000152.1:0-6447 GCA_964588005.1 uncultured Sphaerochaeta sp. | reverse complement strand
GTAGTATGGCTTCGAACAAAATATCTCTGTTCACAAGGCCATTACCTATAACCATACCCTATATTCAGAAAAACGCAAGGAAAACTTTCTTCTTTTTGCTTGTTCTTATCTTAATTTGTCTTTTATGGGGATATTTCCTCTATTATTGTCACTTATACAAGAACTCGCAAGTAAGCACGATCGTCAAAAGACCTGTTTCCCTCTCCCAAGCCTTTGGTCGAGCGGTTCTCCCTAAAGCAGAGAGGATCCTCTTTCAGCAAGGAAGCAAGTTCTAGCTCAGAGGTGTGCAAGCTGGCATGGAGGCGCGGATACCCATCGCTTCCCAAGGCAATATCCTTAGGGTGCCCTTCTAGCTTCACAACCTGCACTGCAGCAAAGTTTGTGAAGAAGCCATCCAGGACATAGTAGGAGAACGAGCTTTGTTTTTCTGTATTCTGAAACAAGCTCTGAAAGGCCATCTGCTCTGCAAGCCTCGCTTGGATCGGTTCCATAGTGCGAGCGATCTCGTCCTCGCTGCTACCCTTTTGCAGTTCAACCTCGATGTAGAGAGCCCTCAGGTTCTCCATCAGGGTGTCGATAGGTTTAGCATGAGTATATAGTTGGCCATCGATCAGAGCCTGACAATCCCCTAGGACCCATACCTCTCTTCTGTAGCGGCTCACCACTGTCATATACGCAGAACAACGCCTTCCAGGGTCCTCTTTCATTACCTCTAGCAAGCCCTTCTCTGCATACCACAAGGCTATCGCCTTGTTGCATGCTGCGAAGGCTTCTTGCATGGTACTCTCACAAGGGAGAGTCTCTAGTACTCCAAGCAGCAGGCCCTTGGCGATAACCCCTGAACTCCTGCTGCCAAAGGGGGAGCCCTTGTGGCTACTGCACCCATCGATGACGGCTGCGAAATCACCGTTGAAGAAGATCCCGTCCTCACAGAGCTCAGGATCTGGCCGCTTGCCGATGAGGTTTTTCTCAATCAATTTCATATAATCCCTTTTGTTTGTCTATATTTTTCCTGTTGTCTTGGTGTTTGCTTCTTTTTGCCCAGCTATACAGAACGAGCCCCATTATCGCTTGTCCATAAGGCTTTGGAGCAGGAGGGTGTTCTCCCTGGGGTTTTCCACCGTCTCAAGCACCAGGTTCGCCTCTGTTTCGAGCAGAATTGCAATCACCTCATCATAGGGGAAAGCATATCTGTCCAGGGAGTGGTGGTCGTCAGCGTACCTCTCCTCCTCCCTGTTGGAGCTGTTGGCATGAAGGTGGCAGTTTATCACCTTTCCTGTCCCCAGAATGCTCCTGAGTCCTGCAAAGTAGTCAAACCCATAGAGGCAGCTTGCAATCCAGAGATGGCCGACATCAAGACAAATATAGAGATCCGGATTATCAAGGGTAAGGGCGAGCATCTCATCAGGAGTCTGAAACAGGTAGCCTACCCGTGGGTTCAGATTCTCAACAGCGAGACGTACCCCGTACTGCTTGCCCAAAAGGGCCACGCTGGCCAGTTCCTTGACTGCTTGTTCGGCATGATAGCGGTATATATCGCTGTGAGGATACGACGGGTGGCAGATACTGCCCTCCTCCTTATACACATACGATTCAAATGAAGGGTCTGAGAGCAACTGCTTGCGCTTCTGGTTATCCGAAGGTATTGCAAAGTCTGTCACATACCCGGGATGGAGCACCAGGATATCGGCCTGGAACCGGGAAGCGGTCCGAAAACTCTCTTCCACTGCCTTGTAGCTCGCTTTGAGCACCTCCTGGTCGTGACTGCCGAAGTTAGGAAAGATAGGTTCCTCAGGGCAACAGGCGTGGACAGAGGCGACCTTGCCTGCAAGCAGGGGGGCACTCTCTTCCAGGAACTGCCGGCTCATCTTATAGGAGAGCTCGACGTGCATAGTGGGAAACTCATTCAGATACTGCGCTATGGCAGAAAGAGACTTAAAGCCAACGAGGGAGATTACTTGTTTCTGCATCTATAGGTCCTCAGTTAGAATAACAGTCACCCCGGCCTCTTCTATCTTGGCCTGGACATCGGGTGCCATCTTATCTGTTATGAGGATGTCCACTGAACCCCAGTCACAGACACGGGCAAGGGAGGAGTGCTCCATCTTCGAGGAGTCCACAAGCAGACAGATCTTATCTGCGCTCTGGATCATTGCCTTCTTGGTGTCGGCTTCGATGAGGTTCGAGCAGAAGACCCCCTGGGCGACGGTATATCCCGAAGCTCCCAGAAAAAACCAGTCTGCATGGATCTGACGGAAAAAATCCTTGGCAATATTGCCCATCAGGCCCATGGAAGGCCTTCTGAGGATCCCCCCGGCTATGATGAGGTCAATTTTCTCATGGTGCATCAGCTCCTGCATCACCAGAAGCGAACAGGTTGTCACGGTGAGGGGAAGGTCCTGAAGGAACTGGGCCATATGCACGGTGGTGCTGCCATTGTCGATGATGATGTTTTGCCCCTGCTGTACTAGGGAAGCAGCTTTCTTTGCTATCGCAGTCTTTTGGGGGGCAAACTCCTTTATGGTATTGGCAATAAATCGTCTCTGGTCCTGTTGTTCGGGCAGTACAGCCCCTCCATAGGTACGAACCAGCAAGCCCCTGTTCTCCAGTTCATCAAGATCGGTACGGATGGTAACCTTGGATACATCCAGACTTCGAGCAAGGTCTATCACCTGCACCGTCTGATTCTGGTGCAATATTTTCATTATTTCCTGTTTTCGCGCTGCGGGATTCATCGCTAACTCCTAAAATTGGTTGTATAGGCATAGTACTACAACTTTTGCCGGTTGTCATTGTTTTTTGCCTTTCTTGGATAAAAGTACAGCTTTATCTGTTCTTTTCTTTCCTTGTTTTACTTCTTTGCGGAATTTAGGCATGAAATAGAAAGCCAAATGAGCTTATAAAGGGAGTAAAAACCGCACGGTCTCATCTATTATACGCTGTTGCTGCTCCATGGCAGGGAGAGAGGCTTCCTTATCCCCTTTTTGCAGCTTCCCCTCCCCGTACAGGGCAAACTGAGTGTGGTTGCCCCCCTCAATGGAGATGAAAAGGGTATCAGGGGGAAGAAGGGTCTTGCCCTTCTCTATCTTCTGGGGGGTGGCAAGACCGTCGTTGGAGCCGCTTAGGGAGAGCACGCGCAGAGCCTTGTCCCTGAGAGAGTGCTTTTCATCAGTGTAGGAGGCATAGAGGACCAGTGCCTCGTAGCGGCTCTCTTTGTTTGCCAGGGCAAAGGCGGCAGAGCTGCCTCCAAGGGAGAAGCCTCCCAAGCTCCAGTGCTCGATCTCAGGATACTCGTGGGGGTAGGCATATGCCGCCCCTATGTCAAAGATGGCCAGGGAGAAAGGCATCTTGACCAGGAAGACCTGGATGCCGCTCAGGGCTATCTGGCGCGCAGCATAGGCAAAACTTTCAGGGGCCACGTTGGCCCCTTGGTAGTAGACAAAGCCGTGCTTGGCTTTCGTGCTCGGTACAAAGACTATGGCATCCTTGGTATCCAGGACTGTCACCAGTGCATCTGAGCGCATAGCTTCTCTATTGATGGCATTAGCGGGAGCTTCCTGGGTGAGGAAGAGCAGCACCGCTATGCCAAGGGCGGCAAGAAGGAGCAGGATGGAGATGAGGATGACTCTCTTTGTACCCTGTACCTTACTTTGTTTGTTCTTTTGGTTATCACTATGTTTCTGGGTATGTTTCTTTCTCATGAGGTTGAGTATAAAGCAGGCTACAAGGGAGATACAAGATTTTACCTCCTTGATGTGCCCACGAGAGGGTACCAAAGGGTTACAAGGTGTGTAACAATCCTAAGAAAGGGGGAGCGCCCCTCCCAAAGGAACTTTATGAAGGCACATCACCAATCGATTACCCATATGCTCAGCGAGCTCAAGACCGACGCCACGACAGGACTTACCTCCCGGGAGGCCGCAACCAGGCTGGAAAGAGACGGGTTGAACAAGATTGAGGAGAAAAAGAAGAAGAGCACGCTCCTTCGCTTCTTCTTACAGTTCAAGGATATGATGATCCTCATCCTTATAGGGGCGGCGCTCATCTCCTTTGGTCTTGCAGTGCACGAGGGATCTGGGTTCTTCGAGCCGCTGCTCATCCTCTTCATAGTCACCCTCAATGCAATCTTGGGGGTCGTGCAGGAGAACAAGGCGGAGAAGGCCCTTGATGCCCTAAAGAGTATCACCGTCGTCTCAGCCAGGGTTGTTCGCGACGGAAACGAGGAGGTCATCGATGCCTGGGCCCTGGTCAAGGGGGATATCATCATCCTGGAATCTGGAGACATCCCTCCCGCTGATGCAAGGCTGCTTGCATCGGCGAACCTCTTGTGTGATGAGTCTGCCCTGACAGGGGAGTCTTTACCGGTAGAGAAGGACAGTAAGGCCACCGTAGAGGAGAACGCACCTCTGGGAGACCGGTTCACCATGGTCTATAGCGGGTGTCCTATCCTGGGAGGGACTGCCAGGGCTGTGGTCACCGCAACAGGATCTGAGAGTGAGATGGGCAAGATAGCATCGCTTATGGAGCGCGAGGAGGACCAGGCTACGCCCCTAGAGCTCAAGCTCTCCTCCTTGGGCAAGAAGCTGGGAGCTGCCGCCATCGTGGCATGTACGGCAATCTTTATCATCGGGCTCCTGGACAATATGAGCTTCAGGGAGATATTTTTGGTCGCTATCGCCCTTGCAGTCTCGGCAATCCCAGAGGGCCTGCCCGCCATTGTAACGGTAATCTTAGCCATCGGGGTCCAGCGCATGGTCAAAAGCAATGCGATCATACGCACCCTTCCCGCTGTAGAGACCTTGGGAAGCGCCTCGGTGATCTGCTCGGACAAGACAGGCACCCTAACCCAGAACAGGATGACGGTAACCCAGGCGTATGTTGCAGAGGGGGACACCCTCCAACCCATCACCGAGGAAAACACAGAGTCCATACGGATGCTGCTCAGCTATGCCACCCTGTGCAGTGATGCGACTGTGGATTTCTCCGGGGACGAGGTGCAACTCATCGGAGACCCCACCGAGACATCCCTCATCCTAGCTGCAAAGAAAAACGGCATCGACCAGGCAGAGCTTGCCCTGCAGTACCCCCGCCTGGGAGTCCTCCCCTTTGATTCGGAGCGCAAGATGATGAGCTCCATCAACCAGATAGAGGGGAAAAAGGTAGTAATCGTCAAGGGGGCTTTTGAGAGCATAGCGCCGCGATGCTCGACTATCGACCTTGCAAAAGCAGAGGCGATGATGGAGAACCTGGGAAGAGAAGCTCTTAGAGTCCTTGCCATAGCATACAGGAGCCTTCCTACCATCCCTTCCTCCCTGGATAGCGACTCTCTTGAAAGGGACCTCACCTTCATGGGCCTAGTGGGCATGATAGACCCTCCGCGTGAAGAGGCAAAGGAGGCGATACGGCTCTGCAAGAAGGCCGGTATCAGGGTGGTCATGATAACAGGCGATCATCTGGGAACAGCAAAGGCAATTGCCGGGCAGCTGGGTATCCTTCGTGAGGGAGACCTTGCTATCGATGGGGAGACGCTTTCCTCAATGGATGAGAAGAGCCTCTCTGAGAGGGTGCACACCATCAGCGTCTATGCACGCGTCTCCCCTTCGGACAAGATCCGCATCGTCAAGGCGTGGCAGGCTCGAGGGGATGTGGTTGCCATGACAGGGGACGGGGTCAATGATGCCCCGGCTCTCAAGGCAGCCGACATAGGGTGTGCCATGGGCATCACCGGAACAGAGGTGGCCAAGGCGGCAGCAGACATGACCCTCACCGACGATAACTTTGCAACTATCGTCGAAGCGGTCAGACAGGGTCGGGGCATCTATGCCAACCTGCGCAAGGTGGTGGGATACCTGCTCTCCACCAATATAGCAGAGTTGTTCACCGTCTTTCTCGCCATGCTCCTTTTTAGGGAGACCCCGCTGCTTTCTATGCAATTGCTTTGGATAAACCTCATAACAGACAGCCTTCCAGCCATAGCCCTGGGCATGGAGAATATCGAATCCGATGTGATGGAACACAAGCCCACCCCCAAGAGTGAGGGCCTGTTTGCCAATGGACTCACCTTGCAGATCATCGCCCAGGGCAGCTTGTTCGCCCTCCTCACGCTTGTAGCCTTTCTCCTTGGCTGGAAGCCAGGGGGGGACCTTGTAGTGGGAAGGACCATGGCATTCTCCACCCTTGCAATCCTGCAACTGGTGCAAGCCTTCAACATGAGAAGCCAGCACTCCCTCTTTGTCACGGGGTTCTTTACCAACACAAACCTAAACAAGGCTGTGCTGGTATCAGCACTGCTGTTGTCAGTAGTACTGTTTGTGCCCCCCATAGCCCATATATTTGCCCTCACCCTCCTAACACCGGTTCAGTATGCCATTGTCCTGGGCCTGGCACTGGTTCCGTTTCCTATCCTCGAACTGGCAAAGAAGATGGGGCTCATCAGGTATCTTGCCT
>CAZPOJ010000151.1:4748-6471 GCA_964588005.1 uncultured Sphaerochaeta sp. | reverse complement strand
TCTGCTCAATACCGGGGGTATTGCTCCTGGTGTTCAACGACGAGGTGGGAGCGCTTCTCTTAGGCAGTAATATGATCTCTCTGGTAGGGGCATTTATCGTAGGCTTCTGCCTCTTGAGCTCCATCCCCATAGGAAGCCAGTATGCCGCCGAGCTCGGCCAAGGCATCTCTGAAGAGATTATCCAGGCGATGCTGCTGCTCTTCTCCCAGGCCGGTGGGGCACTGCTGCTTATTATCACCCTGACAAGCGCGGGAGAGTATGCCTCTCAGTTGCTTTCCGGCCTTGCAGCTCTGCTGTTTGCCGCCATGATGGGCAGTACCTTTCTCAAGGAGAGTGAGGTCATCGTCACAGAAGATGAGCGATTGCATGAAGTCATCGAGCAGGAGATCGTACACCTGCAGTGATGACCATACGACAAGCAAAAAGAGAAGAACTGCCCCAAATACTTCTATTCATCAGGGAGTTGGCCCGCTATGAGCACCTCGAAGAGGAGGTGGTCGCTGCTATTGAAAGCATGGAGAGGTGGCTGTTTGTCGAACAGAAGGCAACTGTGCTCTTCTGTTGTGAAGACCAAAGGCCGATAGGCTTCGCCCTCTACTTCTACAACTACTCAACCTGGGAGGGAAAATGTGGCCTCTACATAGAGGATCTTTTCATCCAGGAGCCGTTCCGTGGCAAGGCGTATGGCAAGGCCCTTATCGAGCATATATGCTCGATAGCCAAAGAAGAAGGGTGTGTTCGAGTGGAGTGGGTCTGTCTTGACTGGAACAAGGAGAGCATAGATTTCTACAAGGGCTTGGGTGCTGTTCCTATGGATGGATGGTCCACCTATCGCCTCAGCGGAGAGGCTCTCGCTCGGGTGGGAAATATGAAGGGCAACAAGAAAAACTTATAACACCAAAAGAGGTGGGGCAGTGAGTACTCCTTCCTGGTAGGGAACAACCGAGTACTTATTTGCTAGTTGCATAACCCTATACTGTTCTGTATCATTCTATAATAAAACAAGATAGTGAGAAAGCAACAACACAGAATGTTGAGCACATTCTGTGTTGTTGTCTCTTTACCTCTCCTATTTCTTCGGCTTGGGGACCAGTCGCTCATCCCAGCGGTCAAAACAGGCAACCTCATCAAGGTTTTTGCGAATCCTAGGGCCATGCTCGCTCTCCAGATGCTTCTCACTCAGGCCCTCTGTCTCACCAGGATAGCCTAAGATGATCAGGGTCTGCAGGGTATCTTCCTCCCTGAGGCCAAGCACTTCCTTGGCGTCCTTGGCACTGTAGCCAGCTATGGGGTGGACATACAGTCCCTCTGCGACAGCCTGGATCTGGTAAGCCATAGCAGCCATCCCCAACTCAAAGGGGGTGAAGGTCACCTCTCCTAAGGTAAGTCCCCAAGTAGGGTTTGTTACAAACGCTGTAATGGCAGGAGCCCTCTTTGCCCAGTAGTTGCCCGGAGCGAGTGTCTCCTTGAGCTTGGCTAGGGCCTCCGGGTCCTTGACGGTAATCATGCGCCAAGGTTGGCTGTTCAAGCTGGAGGGGGCCAGGTGTGCTGCCTCAGCAAGGCGCAGGAGGACCTCCTCCTCTATCATGGTGGTAGCAAGGGCTCGTTTGGCCCTTCTTGTCTCTAGCTCTTTAAGTATTGGCATATCTCGCATTCTCCTTTGGATATAGTGTATTGGAAGCTGCTCTATCGAGAGTCTTCCGTTGGTTGCTTGTACGGTTCT
>CAZPOJ010000151.1:0-4648 GCA_964588005.1 uncultured Sphaerochaeta sp. | reverse complement strand
GAAGATGTAGCATACAAACTCCTCTCTTCTCTGGTCGATGCGAGAGAACAGTACCAATATTTCAACTGTTGTTGTGGTGTCGTTTTTCTGCCTTACCTCAAGGGTCAGGGAGAAGTCCTGCTTTTTCCGCATAGAGGAGAGCAGCAGTGCTTCCCCTTCCCCTAGAATCATGGCCAGGTAGTTAAGGCCCAAAGCATCATATTCAGCTTGGGAATAGCCCAGTATCTTGTAGAATACAGGGTTGTAGAATGTCGCCACAATCTTGTTTTCAAGGGAGAGGTACCCCATGACAACTCCCCATTGGGTGTTGTTGGTGAGAAACTCAATTTGTCTCCTGGATGATCGCAGTTGTTCGTTCAAGCGCATCTTGGAATCGACATCAAGGAGGGATGCGACAATTCTTTTTGGCTCACCAACGACGGTACGGATCACATGCATCTGTATGTTGAACCAGCGCAGCTCTCCATTGAGGAGCTTAAGGCGTACTGTCGTGCCGCTCTGCTTGGGATATTCGAGCACCTTTGTTACGCACTGTTCAAACGAAGGGAGGTCCTCTTCATGGATGAAGGAGGTGCAGTACTGCTTCTCTACCAGTGCCTTGGGCCCAATCTTGCCCAGCTGCAGCAGGGCAAGGTTGGGACTCCTGTAGAGGGTGTCCCCTTCGAGGTCCCACTCCATGATCTTGAGGTTGGCAAGCTGCTCGATCATGGCATACCGCCCCTTGTAGGAGCACTGTTCCCCTCCTGATCGGCAGATGGCATCTTCAGCACTGATGCAGCAGAGGACCAGATCCTTATTGGTAGGGTTATCCAGCCCTATCATGGTCAGGCTCCCTATTTGCTCATCACCTTTCGCATCCAGCCATGAGAATCGCTGCTTGAGGGTCTCATCCTTGGGGGGAAGGGTCTTTCCTGCAGTAAAGCGGTGGAAAAGCTCCCTGTATTGAGGGAGGATTCGCTTGTTTTTGATCACCTCAAGAAAGAAGGAGAGGCTTCCCCTGCTGGGATAGGAGGGGTAAGGGTTGCGCGAGTTGTTGTAGAGCTGCTGGTAACGGTCATCGGTGTAATTGAAGAGGTATATCTCGTCAAACAGGGTCTTAAGGAGCCTTCCCTGCAACTCAGAGAGGGAGAAGGCGCCCAGATGCTGGAAGAGCTGGTCGGTGATGAATGCAGGACGATGGTGGACAATATCCAAGGAGAGAAACTGCTCCACCGGCAGCGGTCTGCTGAAATAGTACCCTTGGAGGGTGTTGCACCCCAGCATTTTGTAGAAGTCCACCTGCTCTTGGGTCTCGATACCCTCAATGACAAGGGGGAGGTCAAGCAAGGAGGCCATGCTTACAATGCTGCGGATGATCTTTTCTGCCCTGGATGATCGGCCAATCTCCCGGGAGAACATGCCATCGAGCTTGAGAATATCGATTGGAACATCCATGAGGATATTCAAGGAAGAGTATCCCGAGCCAAAATCATCCATCAGAATAAGAAAACCCTCTCTCTGCAAGGTGCGCATGACCTTCAGCAGCTCTTCAGGATTTTCTGAGTAGACACTTTCGGTAATCTCCAGCATGAGCAGGGAGTGGGGTATATTGTAGCGGTTGGTCTTGTCGATGATGTTCTGCGCCAAGTCCTGGCTGTAGAAGTCAGCACGCGAGAGGTTCACCGCGATGGGTACGGTTGGACGCCCCTCATCAAGGAGCCTGCGCTGCAGGATGCAAACCTGCTCGATGATATAGTCATCGAGGGGGATGATAAAGCCGTTCTCCTCAAAGATGGGTACAAAGGCGTCCGGTCCTATGATGCCGCGCTCAGGATGGATCCAGCGCACCAGGGCCTCAGCACCGGTAAAGCGATTTTCGGTGATGCTGTAAAATGGTTGCAGGAAGATCTGGAACTGCCCAAGGTCGAGCGCCTTGCGCATTTCGTTGACGATCGACTGCTCCTTGAGCAATTTCTTTCGCAAGGGGTCGGTGTAGTAGGCGAACGGCTTCTGGTAGTTCCCCTTTGCCGTATTGAGCGCCATGTTTGCACGATCACTCATCAAGGAGATAGCCATGGAGGGGTCTACTATCTCGTAGATACCAAAGACAAGACGGATATGCACTTTCATGGTGTTCGTATTGAGTTCTTTTTCCACCAACTTGGCAAAAAGGGCTGCATCGAAGCCTTTTTTGGGAATGCAGAGGGCGAACTGGTCTGAGTAGAGCCTTCCATAGGTGCCCCTCCCTCCGACGAGTTTGGCAAAGGTTGCGCCAACGCATGTAAGAATGGTATTTCCTACTGAGTTGCCAAAGAGGTCATTGACCGTCTTGAACCGTTCGATATTCCAGCGGATAAAAAGGTAAGGTGTATTTGTATTGGTCTTAAGAAGTTTTTCTGTCTTACGGTAGAAGGTCTCTTGATTGTAGATGCCTGTCAGGCTATCACGTTCGATGAGGGAGAAAAGCTCTCTCTGGTTCTCTTTGAGTTGGGTGGAATCAAGGACCATGACACTAAACACCGGGTCAGGCAGGCTCGGATAAGGGATCCATGAGGCATAGAAAAAGAGCTCGGAGCCGTGGTTCTCAGTAGGTTCGAGTTCGACAGAAAAGGAGAAGGATGCCTGGTTTTCCATCGCTGTATGCACTCTTTCATTGAAAGAAGCAAGGTTCTCCTCCTTGATTAAGGTAGAGACTTCTGGGTACTTTCTCGTGAACTCCTGGAGGTTTTCTGAAGACCCCAGGGCAAGGAACCCTGCATCGACATAGAGGGGGGTGCCCCTCCCATCCTTGTATCTGTAAAGGGCAAAGCCGCTTTGCAACGTACAGGCATTGATGTTCCATAAGGAGAGATCCTCGTTGCTGTTTTTTTCCCCTTCGGTTTTAGGGTGGATGACCCTCCCCAGCTGCTTTTGCAAAAGTTCTAGGCTGTAGGGTTTCTGGAGCAGGTATAGGGAATCCTCATCGGTGAGGAGTGCTGCATTGCACTGCTCACAGATGATAAAAGTAGGTATTTTTTTCAGCAGGGGGTTGTTTTTGCGCAGCAGGATGAACTCTTCTGGATTGAGGCCCGGCAGGTTATCGTTGTACAGGATAGCCCCTACATCCTCCTTGTTCAGGAGACGGAGGAGTTCTAGGGAGTTTTCTGCTTCGAGGAGGGTGTATTCCTTTGTAAGATCTGCACAGAGAACCTTGCGAGTATCTCTCGCTGCGTCAGCTATAAGGATTGTTGGTGGCATCTGATATCTTGGCTTCACAGTAGGATGAGCATATCACGAATAGGTAGCAATAGGCAAAGGTAATTAGCTGAGAATATGTGGGAGGGAAGAAAAAAAGCGTGATGATGCATAAAAAACGGGGTTGCCTAGGCAAACCCCGTTCTTAAGACGCTTGTGTGATTAGCGAGGTGAAAAATCCGACTTGGGAGCTCCACAGAGAGGGCAAACCCAATCTTCTGGAATATCTTCAAAGGCTGTACCGGGTTTCACACCATTGTCGGGATCACCTACTGTGGGATCATACACATAACCGCAAAGGTCGCATTCGTATTCTTTCATAGTTATCTCCTCCTACAAGCTAGCATACTGATAAACAGGCAGTGGGGCAAGAAAAATGTTATTGATATAGGGCAAGAATTTTGGTAAGCATCGTACAAAACTTCTTTTTGAAGCTTTCAGGGGAAATAATCTCAACAGAATCACCGCACTGGATGATTCTCAGGTAGAGTTCTATCGAATTCTCCACATCCATATTGCAAATCAGGTCCCCTTCGCTGTTCTTGGAAAAGACCGGCGTCCCATGAACTACCGACCTGAAGGCGTTCATAGCCGAACGCTCCTTCAGCTTGAGGCTGAGGGGGATCATATCTAGGCTCTCGTGGCGCTCCTCCTGCTCCTGGAACTTAAAGGGCTTGAGGTTGTCGGGGATGGTGTAGGTCTCGTTCAGTATCGTTGCACTGGTTATGGTGCTGATATCTATGGTGATGATCTCGGTGGTATGGCGTAGTCTCCCTGTCACGCTGATGGGGTACCTGCCGCCGCTGTCCTCCTCCCTGAATCCGATGAAGTAGGGGGCAAGCTCAGTCTCTATGGGATCGAAGCCCTTGAGGCTCTGGATGACACGCACAATACGCCCCGATACCCAGGAGTCGATAAGGACCTCCAGGATCGAGTTGAACTTGGAGCTCTCCTTTTTCTGTTGGACCTGCTTGTCGATCTGTTCGGCAAGGTTGTTGACGTTGTCACTAATCTTAGGGGCGTAGGAGCGCATGTTCATCGCAAGCTTGCGCAGTCCTGAAGCCAGATGGGGGTTCTGAAACTCACTTGTTGAGGCAAGGACCTCTGCTGAGAGGTTGAAGGCCAAGCTCTCATAGATGCTGAGGGCTATGTTCTCATCGCCTTCGCGTGGCTTGATCTTGATGAGGTTGTTCTCTTCGTATAGGTCTATGAACTGCTTGAGCTCGTCTACATATCTGCTGATAGTAGAGCGATGGACCCCCAGGCGGCGGGCGATCTCGGCACGCCTAAGTCCTTCAGGGTGTGAATGTAGGAGTAGTTCAAGTTGTGCAATACGCTCGCCTTTCATGGATAACCTCTTTTTTGCACCATTCTGCAACAAAATTCATGTTAGTATACCATGAATATCCACGAGTTCAAGGGGCTTGCAACAAAA
>CAZPOJ010000150.1:0-6474 GCA_964588005.1 uncultured Sphaerochaeta sp. | reverse complement strand
TTCATCCAGGTTGGGAATCCTGCTCCACCGCGTCCACGCAGGCCAGCGGTCTTCAATTCCTCGATGATCTCCGTTCCGGTCATCTCAAAGAGAGCCTTCGCAAGAGCCTCATACCCTTCACGGGCGATATACTCGTCAATATTTTCAGGATCGATAAAACCACAGTTGCGTAGGACAATACGGAACTGCTTCTGGTAAAACTGGATGTCCTCAACCTTGGCATGCTTACGGCTTTCGCTCTTGTCATACAGTAGGCGGGTCACTTCACGACCCTTGATGATATGCTCGGCGATGAGCTCGTGTGCATCTTCAGGGACTACCTTTACATAAAAGGAGTCCTCGGGAAGAATCTTTACGATCGGGCCCTGCTCACAAAAGCCAAAACAGCCGGTCTTGATGACCTGCACTTCGTCAGCAACTCCCTGATCTTTACACTCTTTTATAAGGTTCTGATAAATCTGATCCGCACGGCTTGATTCACAAGCGGTACCTCCACAGACCAAGATGTAGTTTCTGAAAGCCATTATCTACCCCCGTCCTTCTGAATGATGTCAGCAGCAGGTCGATCAAAGAGGTGATCGGTCACCAGTTGCTTTCCAATGATGTGCTGCTCAACAACTTTCCTTGCTGTTTCAGCATCCACGTTTCCATAAATAGTGTCAGGCATGCCGGGAACCAGGATTTCAATGGTTGGTTCCACATAGCAAAGTCCCATGCATCCAGTCTGGGTGACTGATACATTTTCGATCTGGTGCTCGTCAAGGACTGCAAGGAATGTGTCCAGGACAGTCTTGGCACCGGCGGCAATACCGCACGTGCCCATGCCAATGATGACGCGTGAGTCCTTACCTTCGATATCGCGCTTTTGCAGTGCGCTCTGCTTCTCATTTCTGAGCTTTCTCAGCTCTTCAAGTGTCATTTTAGCCATTATCTGGTCTCCTAGGTAGTATAAAACAGCGGCTCATGCCAACAAAGGCGAGCGGGACACATACAGCGGCTCCAGGTCCTCTTCTTGTGATACCAAAAACTTCTTGAGAAGGTTTAAGGTACCACTGGAGGATAACTGACCCAAAATGTCAGTGAGCTCTCCTTTGGAGAGTTCGTATCCCCCTTCTCCCTTGACTGTCGCAAGTGTACGCTTTACGACAAACTCAATGGCGAGAGGGTGGCTCATAAGAGCCAGAAGTGTTGAAGGAAGGTCCCCAAAGGGAGGTGTATCCACATGATTGAGAGGAAAGCTACAAGTTACCTTGGTACCCCTGCCCAATTCGGAATGCAAGGAGAAGCTCCCTTCACAAGCTGTGCAAGCCTGTACAAGAAATGGCAACCCCAAACCGACCTTACGTTTTGTATGTTTGACCCCATCTGTAACAAAAGGGTCCAGCACCCGAGCTTTCAAATCCTCATCCATTCCCTTTCCGTTGTCCTCTACGGTACAAACCAGCAGGGTATCGTCCTCTTCAAGGGTAAGAAGCACCTCGGTGCTACCGGCCTCAAAGGAGTTCTGGACAATGTCCAACAGAAAATCACAGATAAAGATATGCATAGGCCCTGTTTCGCGCTCCTTATTTATACTTTGCGATAATTCCAGCAATCTGGTCAGTAGTGACCTTGCCGAATACGTCTCCACCAACGGTGAGAACTGGGGCCAACCCACAGCAACCAACACAACGGACAGCTTCTATGGAGAAAAGACCGTCGTCGGTCACTCCACCGACTTCAATGGAAAGCTGTTTACTCAACTCGTCAATAAGGGGCTGCGCACCTTTCAAATAACAGGCGGTACCCATACAAATCTGTATGTTGTGATCCCCTGGCTTTACCATTTTGAAAAAGTGATAAAATGAGACAACTCCCCAGATTTTAGCCAAGGGAATATTAAGCAGTGCTGCAACCTTGTCTGCAGCCTCCCTTGAGATGAAGCCCTGTTCCTCTTGCACCTTATGGAGAACCATAATGAGATTGCCCGGTTTATCTTTCCACTCTTCAATGAAAGAGAGTAACTCAGGCGAGAACTTGTTTTCGTTAGTTTTCGACATGTAACCTCCAGTACCCTAAATATTCAGTGTTCCCATTCTAGCATTATTTTGCAAACTTTGTCACCATATTCTTACAACTAATGGTGATAACCATACTACACCCCTCTCTTTTGTAATAAAATATTGACCATACCCCCTGTTTAATATACAATAAATCACATTAATAGGAGTTTTATCATGAACAATGACCAATTGATACGAATTACAAGATACTACAGATCACTAAACCGCCTTAAAACTATCGGACTGGAGAAAGTCTTTGCCCATAACCTGGCCGATGCAGCGGGTGTTTCTGCTGCGATCGTCCGTAAAGATTTCTCACAATTGGCAATATATGGCCAGAAAAGAGGGGGTTATGAGATTCATGACCTGCTTAAGGCCCTTGGCGAGATACTGGGCAAGGGTGAAGCGCAGAACTGCATCATCATAGGTTGTGGAAGGATAGGAAAGGCCCTGATGCACTACAACGGCTTTGAGCCTGACGGCATACGCATAGTAGCTGGTTTTGACAGTGATCCCATGGTCTACAGCGACGCTTCCCACCCGGTTCCCATCTACCCCATCAACCGCATCGACGAGGTTGTCGGCGCCCTTGAGGTGACAGCAGGAATCATCACTGTCCCTGAACAGGCGGCCAACGACAGCTACGAGCGTCTGGTAAAGGCGGGTATCATGGGAATACTCAACTTCAGCCCCATCACGCTCAAGCCTCAGCTGCAAGATGACGGCACCATGCCGGTGGTGCACAATATCAACATAGCCCTCGAGCTTGAACAGATCTTCTACGAACTCAAATTCCCCAAGGACGGGGCAACCTCACCTGCGCAAAAGCGTAAGCAGGACCGGAAGATGATCGCTGACGCCGCTAAGAGTTGACAAATTCCATGCCCTAGGCGTCCCGTCAGGATTCAAGGCTACTGGCGGGGCGATTATCGCCGTCGAGCCATACTCCCACCCCAACCCATCGAACAACAAGCCATTGCCCAGAAACTGATCATAGTGGTGCCAGGCACCCCCAAAATAGCAGGTTCCCGGTTTGTCAAACCTATTTTGTCCATCAAGATAGGGCGAATACCACACATCAGAATAGACGAGGTCCCTCCTGCCTGTGATGCCCAACGTTCCACTGTCCATATAGGGGCGGGCCTTCTGCTCGTTGATGTTGATGAGGGCGGGTTGGACAAGGGGATTCTTCGAATAGGAGTCAGGGTTCGTATTGAAATCGCCACAGAAGATGGTAAGAGAGTTTTCATGTCTTCGAGCGGCACCCTTGAGCACTGAGCTGAGCTCAAGGCGCAAGGCTTCAGTCTCAGGGTAGTCGCCTATCTGACTTTTCGCATGCACCCCAAAGACAACCACATCCCCGCGCACAGTATCGAACACAGCCTCCAGGGCAGGACGAGCCCCCTCCACTGCATGAACTGCCACATGCTTGGGCTTGCTGCGGCTTATCAGGGCGCAGGCAATAGCAGAGCCTTCGCCCTTGGCCACGGCATACCACGTGTATCCTTTGCGCCCCAGATGCCTCTCCAGAAGGTCGCGCACTACCCCTTCATGCTCAACCTCCTGCAAGACCAATACATCACAAAGACCGATGCTGCGGTTGGTGAGCACCTCGTTGAGGGTCCTCAGTCGCATATGGTAGGAGGAGGTCTTCCACTTCTCGGAAGGACGGTACTCAGGATACTCATCCCCGTCGAGCTTGTCGTCCATCAGGTTCTGTACATTATAGGTGAGGATCTTGAACTCTTTCTCGTGCGTACCTTGGGCTTCTAGGGAGCAGCCACAACCTACCGACAAAAAAAGGACAAGGACAACCAAGCAGAGCAGAGGATATTTTTTCATGGTACAGAACTAAGGAGAGAAAGCTCTCCTTTTGCTTCAGCTCTTGCTGTTTTTCCCCAAGGAGTAGGAGAAGTAGAGACCTGCCAGGGCATCCTGTATGTCAAACAGGGCGATGTCCATCTCACGGGACTTGAGAATGCCTATCTTCAGATTCTCCAAACAGGGGTCGTAGCTAAGGTCAGCTTCCTTGAGGATGTCGTGGCAGAAGTCCTGCAAGTCTGCCCACTTCTCGTTGTAGAACATGGAGAGCACCTCGTTATAGCGCTGGTCTATCTGGTTAAGATCGCGCGCCTCTGAGAGGAAGCTGGGCAGAAAAGTCTTGATGCTTCCAGTGTTGAGCTGCTCGTAGAGTGCTGAAAGACGGGGAGAGCCGAACTTGAAAAACGATGCTATGACAGCATAGCGGGTCTGACGGAAGGTGGCACTTCTTCCCTGTTCGACAGAGATGAAGAACTCTTGGTAAAAGGTGCCCTCCTTGTCCATGTGTCTCTTAGCGATAAGGTAGTCGATGATCTCGTCTATATGCTTTGCCGAGTGCGACAGCTCGTTGATCAAGGGCAGGTATTCGGTGGTGTCGGTTATGCGTGCCAGGGTCTTGCTGGCCATGGAGCGCACCGATGACCACCGTCCATGCTCAAGCAGGTTGAGCATCACAGCCTTGACCTTGGGATCTTTCTTATAGGACCCAAGGGCTGCGATCGCATCGAGCTGCACATAGGAGTCGTCATCTCGGGCTACCTTGATAAGGTCATCCAAAAGGGGTTTTCGCGGTCTGTCGGCAAGGGCACGCACAGCCTCAATCTTATCTGAAGAGAAGGGCGAGGCAAGGATCGACCGAATCTCACTGGTTGCCATATTGTTGTAGTTGCTTCCCAGCGAGTGCATCAGAAATCTGCGCTTGGCAGGGTCTGTAGTCTTCTCCAGCTTCTCGATCATGGAGACAGCCTTCAGCCCGTGCATGGAAAAGACAACGGCAGCGGCTGCCTGGGAGGAGTATGCACCCACTTCCTGGAGCCTGGCGGCCACCAGGGCCTCTATGGCAGTGAGGGTTATGGCAAAAAGGAATACCAGGGTGTAGCCATTGCCGACAGCCCTACCGTCGAAGACGAAGAGCGAGCGGGCAATATCACCGCTGTCGGCCAAGAGACCACTTATGATACCCACTAGGAAAGCTACGATTGCAATCACAAAGTTAACCATGGAGTTAAAGCCGACCGCATCATCATCGGGCATCACCTGCTGCACCAGTCGAAATACCAGAAGGCTGATGAGTCCGACAAAGAAGTTGGTGAAAAATCCCAGGATAAAGTACCACACAGGGGCGACACGAGGAGTTATCAGGACCCAAAGCAGAAAGAAGAAGAGGGAGAAGAGGGTGGATATGAAGACCAAGGGTCGTGATCCCAGGCGGTCGGAGAACTGTCGGCTGATGTAGGAAGCTGCAACCACACTCAAGCCCAACACCACCGAGTAGAGTACGACCATACTGTTGGAGAGTCCCAGCTCAACTCGGAGAAACGGCACGGTAAGGCCAAAGATGACTGCCACTGCAGTTGATAGCCATCTGAGGATAAGCCTCCGGCTCAAGGAGGTCTGCATCATCGCTTCCTTGAAGATGGTGACTACTGTCCTGCCCTTCTTGTGGGTGATGGTGCTACGTGAGGGTATGAGGCTCATCTCATACGCTGCAAAGAAGTTCATGATGGCCCCTATCACCTGCAACCCGATAAGCCCGATAAGGCCGGAAAACTGCTGGATCCCAAGGACAAGGGCGGTGATGCAACGCACAACCATGGAGGAGCTCTGGTAGGCAACGTTGACGTTGGCTACCACCTTGCCCCGGTTGGAGACACTGCTGATGCTTTTCATGGTAAAGTCATTGAGGGCGATGCCGATCATACGGAAGATATTAAAGACCGTGTAGATACCAAGCAGGAGAAGGACCGCGGCCTCCCCGGTCATGAAGAAGAGGCCCACATACCCGAAACAGACAATACCTCTGACCAGCCATACGGTCGACTGCACCTTGATTTGATTCTTTCCTTTGAAAATAATGGAGACAAAAGGAAGGACAACCCCTGCTATGTAGGAAGCAGAGGCGATATATCCCAAGGCAAGGTTTCCGGCACCAAAGTAAATGGCCAGCAGGTAGACTATGGTATCCCCTAGCAGGCTATAGGCAATGCCATTATAGACCTCCTGCCGGTACATGTGTTTTCGTCCCTGTTGTTTTTCTGTCTCACTGAGGTATCGTGTTTTAGCCATGGGGGTACTAGAGCTCACCCCTTGTCTTGACGATCCTGCTTACCAGACCATAGGAGACTGCTTCGGAGCAGGACAACCAGTGATCACGTTCGGTGTCCTTGTTGACCTCCTCGATTGTCTTACCGGTCTCTTCGGCAATGAGGGCATCGAGTTTGGTCCTGAGCTTCTCCAGATGGAGTGCGTGGATCTCGATATCGGTGGCTACACCCTTCATGCCGCTCATGGGCTGGTGAATGAGGTAGGTAGAGTTGGGAAGACCCAAGCGCCTTTCGGCAGGCACTGCAAGCAAGACCAGGGCAGCGGCACTTGCTACAAGGCCCATACC
>CAZPOJ010000149.1:0-6482 GCA_964588005.1 uncultured Sphaerochaeta sp. | reverse complement strand
TTGGGCCCAGAAGGACTTGAACCTTCGACCCACGGATTATGAGTCCGATGCTCTAACCAACTGAGCTATAGGCCCTAAATTACTTTCTGTAATGTATAAGATTTTATTGAGAATGTAAAGAACGTTGAGAAAGATCTTTGCACTCTGTTTGAACAGCAGCTTTTCCTACCAGTCAGGAGTATACTCCTCCCTGCTTTTAACAGCAGCCAGGACAAACCTTGCTCCCTGGTTATCCATCGGATTGAGCCTAAGGATCTTCTCAGCCAGAGCTTCTGCCTTTTCAAAATCACCACCTTTCCAATACCATAGGCAAAGCCCATGGAGGGCCCTAAGATACGGCCTGTTATTGAGTAAGATCCAAGGGAACTGGGCCTCATCATCGATTGGGAGCCTCTGCTCTGCAATATGGATTGCTCCGGAGAGACAGTTGAACATACTCTTGAATGCACGCTTTGATTCAAAACTCATGGTTCCCATATGCACCAGGGCATCAATACACTGGGGGAACTTTTCCCAGAGCCTGGCAAGCGCATCATATCTTTTTTGGGGCTCCATCTCTGTTGCTTCGGTAATCGGATCAATATCAGGGCGGAAGAAGCCATACCCTGTATAATCTTTGAACTCGTACTCGTGCAGACCAACCTTGTCATACTCAAGGGGAGGTACATTAATATTCTCAAGGAGCAACTCACTTTTCAGTACTGTCCCTGATACATAGGAGGTCTTCTTGAACTCCCACTCCTTCTCTATTTCCAAGGTAATGGTATCGAGTTCAAATGTCTTGAAGTCGATAGCGCTCTTTACAGAGACTATCTTGCCCGTTTCCAAGTCTCTTGTGCGATACCCCATATTATTGAGCTTCAGAACAATATACTGCTTTTCCATCTGTATCCCCTCCTAGACAATCCTTACCGTGAAAGCTCTTTTCGTCAAGCTATAACTCTTGCGCTCTTCCTCTTTATTCAGCAGAATTGGCAAAGCTTATCCCAAGGAAGACCCATGCTTAGACTTGCAGAACAGATGATAAACGGAAACAAGATCAGTAACACCTTTACCTTCACCTTTCGTAAGGGAGGCCATAAAGGCGAAGCCTATACCGCTTCATCATTGGATCCTCCATTTGTATTCAAGGAGTATTGCTATAACTTTTTCCTGCATATTTCAAGCACTGAAAAACCATGTTTCTCGTACATCGTCGGCCTCGATGTTGATAAAAAGATCTCTATACCCTTGAAGAAGTCTAGCCTGTTGGAAAGAAACTTTACCAAGGCCTTCATTGCTGAACTGGGACCAGAAGACTGGGAGGTCTTTCAGAATCTCAATCATGCAAGTCGAACGCGGATATCTGAAAAATATACCGACTTTGCCACTTTGGAAGTTGATTTCTCTGAACATGTTGCATCGATCGAGCAAGAAGGCCTAACTCTTTCATACAGTGAAGTTTTTGCATATTCAGTGCGACCTGACATTACGTATGAAGGGGAACACTATTTCCTTGATGACCAGTACTATATCGGTCATGCCTCAGAAAGCCGAGAATGCTTGCTGACTTTCGTGGTGAAGGAAAAAGGTGATGTCCTCGACTCGGGCAATCCCAAGACTCGATTAGCCTGGCTATTCTATGATACCCAAGCTTTGGCGCCGGTAGATACCAAAGGAGATGTCGATAAGGCCTTCTTTGACGAGGTCAAGAAGCAACTGCCTGACCTCGCTTCATTGGTAAAGCAACGCCATGCCAACCTACGCCTCGTCTATGACGCCTACTGCAAGCGGGAGAATCTGCATTTCCCTACACCAAAGGTCTGTGTCAAAAAACAATCAATTCCTCCTATCCAACACTCTGAACCTTCGGCTACTTTACCCTCTTCTAAGGTGGGGCGAAACGACCCCTGTCCCTGTGGAAGTGGCAAGAAGTACAAGAAGTGTTGCATGCTTTGATACCTGCTCTATTGTATTACTTTCTTGTTGGATCTTTCTTTTTATCTTTGTTTGTAAGGATTCACCTCACTCTTCTTGAGGGTATCCTCTTGTGCAAAGCCTAGGGCTGCCAGTACCTTTACCGTCTTCTCCAGTTGGTCTTCAGGTATCCACCGTGCAGTGAGCCTTATCGTCTGGGAGTCGGGTATCAGCTCTGCATACGGGCGTAGCCCTGCATTGAGCAGGCGGTCATACTGGGTGTAGGCACGCTTTACCGATGAGTACGCCCCTACCTGTATCTTGTACCAGCCGGTATCTCCGGCTCTGTTGTACTTGGACTCAGGCTCGTCAGGCTCGAATAGCAAGGTCAGCACTACGTTGGCTATGCCGCTTTCAAAGAGGTCTGCCTCTTTGGCAGCGGCAGGAGTCAGGTCGATGATGCGCCCTGCAACGAACGGGCCCCGGTCGTTGATTCTTACGTCCACACTCTTGTTCTTGTCCAGATTGGTCACTCGTACGACTGTGCCGAACTTCAAGCTCTTATGGGCAGCTGACAGTGCTGTGGGGTCGAAGAGCTCGCCATTGGCGGTGAGGCTCTCTGCCTCGTCGCTGGTGTACCAGCTGGCGATACCCTTTTCAATGACGGGTCCTCCCTCTGCAAAAAGGGAGACAACAATAAAGAGGCTGAGCAAAGTGAATACTACTCGTTTCATAGGGACAGTATACGCTTAGCCCTTTTGATTTGGCAACATGAGTTGAATTATCCTGCCTCTTTCCACTATACTTGGTTCCTATGAGCGAAAAGAACATATCTACACATTGGGCGGACATCTACGCCGACAAGATTATTCGTGAGAAGGGCGACAAGGAGTGCTATACCTGCGCTTCAGGCATTACCCCTTCTGGAACAGTCCATATAGGGAACTTCAGAGAGATTATCTCAGTAGACCTTGTGGTGAAGGCACTTAGGGCCAAAGGAAAGAACGTCAGGTTCATCTACAGCTGGGATAACTACGACGTATTCCGCAAAGTTCCTAAAAACATGCCCCAGCCAGAGTTGCTGGAAACCTTCTTGCGCAAACCCATTACGCTCGTACCCGACACCAGCGGTAGGGCGGACAACTATGCCCATGCCAACGAACTTGAGGTGGAGAAGATCCTTCCCGTCGTAGGGGTGGAGCCTGAGTACCTCTACCAGGCTGAGCGCTATCGCAACAGCGAATATGCCCAAGGCATGCGTACAGCCCTGGAGAAGCGGGACGAGATCCGCAGTATATTGGACGAGTTCCGCACCACGCCCCTTGAAGAGGATTGGTGGCCAATCTCAGTATTCTCCTCGTTTACCGACAAGGACACCACCACTATCCTCGCCTGGGATGGCGAGTGGGGCGTCACCTATAGGGATGATGAAACCGGCCAGACAGAGACCATAGACCTGCGCACCACCCCCTACGCCAAGCTTCCTTGGCGCCTGGACTGGCCGATGCGCTGGGCCTATGAAGGGGTGGACTTTGAGCCTGCAGGTAAGGACCACCACAGTGAAGGGGGCTCCTTTGACACCTCCAGGAAGATGGTCACCGTCTTTGGGGGCGAAGCACCGGTATCCTTCCAATATGACTTTATCAGCATCAAGGGCAGGGGAGGGAAGATTTCCTCCTCAAGTGGGGAGGTCATCTCCCTGTATGAGGTGCTGGAGGTCTTTACCCCTGAGATTACCCGCTACATGTTTGCAGGAACCAGGCCCAACTCGGAGTTTGCCATCTCCTTTGACCTGGACGTACTGAAGATATACGAGGACTATGACAACTGCGAGCGCATCTACTTTGACCTGCTCAAGGTCAATGAGAAGCGCAAGGCAAAGGAGAAGAGAATCTATGAACTGAGCCAGGTAGGACCTGTCCCCACCGAAGCCTCCTTCCAGATCCCTTTCCGCCATCTGTGCAACCTTCTTCAGTTGCACGAGGGTAATATTGCTGTTGCCGTCGACTCCTTGGGAGAGATGACCGAAAGCCAGAGAGAGCGCCTGGAAGTTCGTTGTGTCTGTGCATGGAACTGGATCACTACCTTTGCCCCTGAGGACTTCAAATACCGCCTTGCAACTGAGGCTGACCCCAAGGTTGAACTTACTGAAGTGGAGCTCAAGGCTATACGAGACCTTGCCGCCTTGGTTGAAGTGATGGATGGCCTTGAAAACAAGGAGTATACTACCCGCCTCTACGACGCTGCAAAGACCAACGGTATTGATACCGGTGAGTTCTTCCAGCTTGTCTACCGCGTGATGATAGGAAAGGATCAGGGCCCGAAGCTCGGACCCTTTATCAAGACGTGTGGTAAGGAGAAGACCCTTTCCATCTTGAACAGATATGTTTAAGCGCAAAGCGCACTGTTTTGTACTATACTGGAAGGGAGCATTGAACTGCTCCCTTTCACTATTTGGAGGTATCTATGAAAGTTCTTATGATCAACGGAAGCCCTAACGAGAAGGGCTGCACCTATACTGCCTTGAGCGAAGTGGCGTCTTCGTTGGAAAAACAAGGCATAGAAAGCGAAATCCTCTGGATAGGCAAGGGTGCCATCCACGGATGCAGTGCCTGCGGATCCTGCAAGACTACAGGTGTCTGTATCTTTACCAAGGACTTGGTAAACGAGACTGCACTGAAGGCGATAGCCGCAGATGCCCTGGTATTGGGCTCTCCTGTCTACTACGCCTCTATCAACGGAGCTGCAAGTGCTCTGTTTGATAGGTTGTTCAGACTCATCTCCAAGCATATGGCACGCAAGCCAGGAGCTGCTGTGGTATCGTGTAGGAGGGGAGGAGCCAGTGCTGCCTTTGACCGGATGAACAAGTACTTCACCATCAGCCAGATGCCTGTTGTCTCCTCAACCTACTGGAACAGCGTCCACGGCAACACACCGGACGAGGTTCGTCAGGATCTTGAAGGCTTGCAGGTAATGCGCAATCTCGGAGCAAACCTTGGTTGGCTTTTGCAGTGTATAGAGGCAGGAAAGCGAGCAGGAGTTCTCCCTCCAGTGCGTGAACAGCCCTTGGCGACTAACTTTATTCGGTAAGGTAATACTACCTCTTACGCCTATTACTCTTTTTTTGTTTTATTGCTGGATCTTTGCTTTTGTGAGACGTAACTCCCTCATGGCATAGAAAAGGTGGCCTCTTTATGGCCACCTCTTACTCTTCTCTAGCGCAGGATCCTGTCCAGTATGTGGGCGTTGGTTCTCCACTTGTCCTGGGCCTTTACCCTGAGGTCAAGCTGCAGCTTCTTGCCAGGGAAGATTGCCCTGATCTCCGGGGTGCTGCCCTGGCGGATTTTTTTGATGTTTGCTCCGCCTTTGCCCACTACAATACCCTTTTGAGTCTCTCGTTCCACTATGATGGCGGCCCTCACCCAGATGGTGTTGGTCTCCTCGTTATGTTCGAGGTCCTCAACGGATACGTAGATGGCGTGGGGAATCTCTTCGGTTACTAGGTTTATGGCCTTTTCGCGGATGATCTCGCTGATGCGGAACTCCACAGGCTGGTCGGTATAGGCATCCTCGGGGTAGAGCAGCTCGCCCTCGGGGGCAAGCTTGAATAGTTCGATGAGGATCTCATCGACACCCTCGTCGAGCTTTGCAGAAGCGGTCACCACAACAGAGTTGGGTAGCTGTTCGGCAAGGAATGCCTTTGCAGCGTCATGTTCTCCGATGGTGAGGATGTCGCTTTTATTGATGCACGAGATGACCGGGCTCTTTATCTTGGCAAGGGTCTGTGCTATTGCAATCTCCTCTTCACCTGGAGTGCGCTTTGCATCTATAAGGTAGAGCACCACGTCACTATCCTCGAGAGTCCTGATCGCAGTCTCCTGCAACCGTTTGTTCATGGCCTTCTCACTCAGGTGGTAGCCTGGGGTGTCGGTGAAGATAAGCTGACCGCGTTCGTCAGTGTAGATGCCTCGGATGGCATTTCTTGTGGTCTGGGGTGTAGCAGCGGTGATGGATACCTTCATCTCGGTGATGGTATTGAGCAGGGTGCTCTTGCCGGCAGACGGCCTTCCTATAATTGCAACAGTAGCACATTTCATGAACAGATCCTCCGCCTTGTAGTATAGCGAATAGGGGTCGCTATGCATACAGAATAGCAGAGAAACCTCAAAGCCCTCTTTTTATCCTCTGCTATCCCTTTTCAATATATATTTTATCCCCTATACTTGAAAAAGCGCGAAAGCGAAAAACCTTTAATGAAGAAGAGAGGCTTTTTATGCCAGAAACCGAAGAAAAAAAACCTGCAGTACAGGATCCCCAGATAAACGAAAAACTCCTCAAGACCCGCTCCATCATGCTCAGCGGTGAGATTAACAAGGAGAGTGCCGACCTTGTCATCAAGCAACTATTGGTCTTGGAAGGCGAAAGCAACGACCCTGTAAAGATCTTCATCAACAGCCCCGGCGGTGATGTCGATGCCGGCTACGCTATCTTTGACATGGTCCGCTTTGTCTCCTGCCCTGTTACTATGCTTGGTATGGGCCTTGTAGCAAGTGCCGCTGCCCTGGTCTTGCTTGCAGTGCCTGCCG
>CAZPOJ010000148.1:0-6673 GCA_964588005.1 uncultured Sphaerochaeta sp. | reverse complement strand
AGGGGAGAAGGAAAAGAAAAGCCATGATAAGGATAGGTGTCTAGAGGTGAAAAACAGTGTCGTCTAAAGGGTTTTGAGGGAAAAGAGCTATAAAAAAAGGGGATTGCACTGCTGCAAACCCCTTTTCTTAGCTTTCTTGAGCAAGTCTTTTCTGTACTTGATCACTCCTTTTTACAAGACCGAGCCGTTCTTTATGATCGCATTCTTGTTGATGACAATGATCCCATCATGGATCGAGTACATCGCAAAGTCCCCTTCCTGACGAGGGATATCATCAATGCCGATACGACATCCATCACCGATGCGAGCATTCTGGTCAATGATGGCCTTTCGGATGATGGTTCCCTTTCCAATGCCTATATTGGGAATGCCCTTCTGAGCATTTTCCGCCTTCTCTTCCTCAGTCTCATAGTAGGAGGCTCCCATGCAGTAGACACCATCCAGGGAGGCTCCACTTTCGATTAGGGTGCGTACACCGATGATTGAGTTGACAATATACGCGTTGGTAATGATCGACCCCTCTGAGGCCAAGGAGGAACTGATATTACAGAAGTTCACCTTGGTTGCAGGGAGGTGGCGACGGTGGGTGTAGATCGGCATCTCTTCGTCATAGAAGTTAAACTGGGGGTTGATGGAGGAGAGGTCAAGGTTTGTCTCATAAAACGCCTTGATAGTTCCAATATCCTCCCAGAATCCATCAAAGAGGAAGGTAGCCACTCTTTTGTGGTCGATCACCCCAGGGATAATCTCCTTGCCGAAGTCAGTCTTGTCATTGTTGAGGACCTCTTCCATGGTCTTTGCATTGAACACATAGATGCCCATGCTTGCCAGATACTCGTTGGAGGAGTCGACTTTTCTGTCCAAGGAGGAGAGCATAAAGGACTCGGATACCTTGTATTCGGAGATGTCGAGGTCACTAGCAGGTTTCTCATAGAACTTGTTGATGATACCATCCTCATCACAGCCGAGGATGCCCAAGCCTGTAGCCTGTTCACGGCTGATGGGCTTGGAGGCGATGGTAAGCTCAGCACCACTATCTATATGGCGGTCTAGCATCTCCTGGATGTCCATCCGATACAGCTGGTCTCCACTGAGAATAATGTAGTAGTCTGCATCCTGTTCACGGAAATGCTTCAGGTTCTTGCGAACTGCGTCAGCTGTCCCTTGGTACCAGGTGTTGGTCTCGTTAGTCTGCTCAGCTGCAAGTATCTCGACAAACCCACTGCTGAAGGTGTCAAAGATGTAGGTGTTTGAGATGTGGTTGTGCAGTGATGCAGAGTTGAACTGCGTCAGGATATAAATCTGACGAATTCCACTGTTGATACAGTTGGAGATGGGAATATCAACCAAGCGATACTTCCCTGCAAAGGGGACTGCAGGCTTTGCACGATCCATAGTTAATGGATAGAGTCTCGTCCCTTTACCGCCACCCAGAACAATTGCAATAGTCTTTTGTTTTTTCTTTTTCTTATGTTTTTTCATCTACTTTTCCCCTTCTGTTTCTTTGTTTTTCTGATAGATATCAAGGTATGAACGAGCTGACTTGATCCAAGTACTATCCCATTTCATACAACGCCTCCGAATTTCAGTAATAGCTGGAACTCCCTTTTTCCACCAAGTGAGTGCTCTCTCTGTCGCTTCCAGTATAGCATCCGCGGTCATCGAACTAAAGAGAATTCCCGTTCCCGTCTTTGGGTGTTCATCAAGATCGATGATGCTGTCAGCAAGGCCACCGGTCTTCCGTGCTACAGGAATGGTCCCGTAGCGCAAGGAGTAAAGCTGGTTAAGGCCACACGGCTCGTACTTGCTTGGCATCAAGAAGAAGTCAGAACCAGCCTCTACTCTGTGGGCAGCACGGTTGCTGAAAAGGATGTTGACCGAAAGATTAGTATATTTTTCTCCTAGTTCGATGAGTTTGTTCTCAAGGGACTGCTCTCCAGTACCGATTATTATCATCTGCATGGGAAGGTCACGGACCATTTTCTCAAGGGCGCAGGGAGAGCCTTCAAGCAATTCGACAAAGCCCTTCTGGTCTGCGATGCGACTTATCATGGAGAATAGTGGTATGGATGCATCAACAGGAAGGCCAAACTCCTCCTGGATTGCTGCCTTGGTGGCATCTTTTCCAGAGAGGTCATCTGCAGAGAAGTGCGTCTCTATAAACTTGTCTGTTGCTGGATTCCACTCCTGGTAGTCGATGCCGTTGATGATGCCTGTGAGCACGTCGTTGCGCCTTGTGAGCAACTGCTCTAAGTTGCACCCGTACTCTTCGCTCTGGATCTCCTGGGCGTATGTAGGACTGACGGTGGTAATGGCATCGGCAAACTCCAAGCCGGTCTTGAGCATATTAGTTCTTTTTATGGGTAGCGGGCCGTGGAACATCCTCTCTTCCGGCTCAATGCCGGTACCTAGCAACTCTAGGCGAGAGTACTCTCCCTGGAAGGCGAGGTTGTGAATGGTCATCACGCTTTTTGTTCCTGCAAAGAAGCCGCTTTTGTCCTGCTTGATCAGATAAGGGACAAAGCCACAGGTCCAGTCATGGCTGTGGATGACGTCCGGCTTCAGGTCCAGAGCCTTGCAGAAAGGCAACACTGCCTTGTTCAGCAGGGAGTAGCGCTCCAAGTTGTCCATGTAAGGGGTAAAGGAGGTATCTCCGTAGATGCCCATTCTGGCATTGAACATAGGGTGGCACAGGAAGTGGTAGGTGACCCCATCCAGGTCCTTCTCCATAAACGTCACTGTTTCTTTTTTCCCCAGTAGGTCAAGGGTAAAAGTAATTTTGGAGTCCATGAAATCCGAGGTGTCCACACTGCCATAACAAGGCAAGAGTACATGCACCTCGGATTGTAAGTCGTGAAGTGCGGTAGACAGGGCGCCTACCACATCCGCTAGCCCACCCGATTTAGAAAAGGGAACTGATTCACTTGAGACCATGAGTATCTTCATGGTCTCAATTAGAACACTAAGGACTGGTTCTCGTCAAGGACAAAGTACTGATATATGAGCTAGGAGTAAGGTTTAGACGTATTCCATCCCTTCCAGCTCATCAATATACTCACTTGAGCAGTGTGCAGCGATAGCTCCATCACTGGCAGCAGTAACCAACTGTCTGAAAACAGTGTCCCGTACATCACCTACTGCATAGAGGCCGGGGAGTTTTGTCTCCATTCTTTCATTGGTCTTGGCGTATCCGTCTTGGTCAAGCAAGCTCTCATCAAGCAGACCTGTCTGGGGAAGCATTCCGACAAAGATGAATACAGCGTCGAACTCGCGGGTATAATCCTTGTTCTCCTTCAGGTCATGCAGGAAGGCAGTGGTGACCTTATTCCCATCACCTTCGATCTTCTGCAGGGTATGGTTCATCACCACTTCAATGTTCTTGTTTCGTTCCACTTGCCTTACAAGGTTGTCCTGACCGCGGAAACGGTCCTTTCTGTGGATGATGGTCACATGCTCACTGAGTTTGGAGAGGAAGATCGCATCGGTGAGGGCGGTATCCCCACCACCTACTACCAGGATTCTTTTGCCACGGAAGAACGGTCCATCACAGGTTCCGCAGTAGGAGACGCCTTTACCAGCATACTCCTCCTCACCTTCACATCCGAGGTGACGGTGCTTTGCTCCAGTCGCCAAGATGACTGCTTTTGCCTGATAGGTCTCCCCACTGGTCTCGACATAGAAGAGATCATTCTCTTTTTTCAAGGCAGTTACCGAAGTATATGCTATCTTTGCACCGAAGCGCTCAGCTTGTGACTGGAATTTGACAGTCAGGTCATAGCCATTGATGGGCTCGTCAAAGCCAGGATAGTTCTCGATCATATCTATGAACATAAGCTGCCCTCCTGGGGCAAGCTCCTCTATAATGGTGACCGAGCGTCCAGCCCGAGCTGCATATTGGGCAGCAGACATGCCTGCAACCCCCGATCCGATGATTAAAATATCTTGTTCAATCATTTTCTTCCTCCATGGAACGTATTTTTTCTTGTAGTAGTAGTTCTGCGTCGCTCTTTCTCACATAGGTGGGGCCAACTCCGATATTATCAGCCCCCTCTTGCAGAAACTTCTCCCATCCCATTTTGATTAGGGTAAGGGGAAGGTTGGCACAGTAACTCTCATCGACGAAAAGCTCACCCCTGTAGGAGGTGATCTTTTCAGCACAAGAGAGTGCATCATAGCCGGTTATGAGAAGGGAAGGGTAGTCTTGGATAAGAGCTTCCACCTCAGCAACCGTGAGATCGAGGTCGGCACTTTGGCGCTTTCCCTCACTGTAGAGGGCGGTATAGTACCTTTTCTTTCTTGCATCGATGACAGTGATGACTGCACCGGGAAAATAAGAGACGCACCCGGCGAGTGCATCCAGTGTAGAGACGGAGCACAGCGGGATGCCGCTTGCCAAAGAGACCCCCTTGAGGGCACTCATGCCTATCCTCAGACCAGTAAAGGAGCCCGGGCCGTTGGTGCATACCAACAGGTCCAGGTCCTTCAGGGTGAGGCCGTTGCGTTCGCACAAGGCGATCATCAGTGGGACCAGAGACTCTGAATGTCGCCTACCATTGGATACAATCTGGGTCTCATACCTCTTGAACAACGATTTCTCGTCTCCAAGGGCCAGTCCAAGATAGATTGCATCACTAGAGGTATCAATGGCTAGGATGTTCACAGCTCTACTCCTTCAAGGGTTATCTGCCTCTTTGAATCGGGCATTATACTAATATCGACAAAAATTGTCCCATCGGGTAGCATTTCATGAATTTTTTCGCTCCACTCGATGAGGGTGACCCCATCACCATAGAGCATCTCCTCTCCACCGATCATTTCAAACTCGTCGGTGCCGCTTAGCCTATAGAGGTCCATGTGGTAGAGAGGCAGTGTTCCTTCATACTCCTGCATGAGGGTGAAGGTAGGGCTAACAATAGCTTCTGAAATCTCCAGAGCCTTTGCTATGCCTTTGGCAAGCACTGTCTTGCCGCTGCCCAGGCTTCCCCGCAGGGAGACTATCGACCCGGCTGTACAGGCCTTTCCGATACGAAAGCCAAGATCAAAGGTCTCTTGGGGGGATGAGCTGGTATAGTGCATGGGCGTTACTCCTCAGTATCGTCTTCTTCAAAGGTCGCTTCCAAATCGTCACCTTCCTCGGTTCCTTCAATGTGGAAGGGTTTGCTTTTTTCTTTCTTCTTGATGTCGGCAGTATCTACAAACTGCTGGACGATGGGAGAAGAGAGCTGCTCCCCTGTGATACTCTCATAGTCAGCCATCAGGCGGACAATGACCGGGTCCTTCTCATCTATATTTCTGGCAAGTTCTAAAAACTCGCGAGCTTCGTCTAACTCCTCATCCCGAAGATGGAGGTAGGCAAGGTTGGATAACAAGGTGATGTTCTGCTCATCAAGGTCGACAGCAGTGTTCAGATAGTTCTTGGCAAGGTCCTTCTTCCCGGTTTCCAGGGCGCAGATGGCCAGTTCATTATAGATGTCACTGCTGCTCTCCCCTAAGGAGATGCAGGAGAGGAATGCCTTCTCTGCCTCAGCAAACCTTTGCAACCGTCTCAGTGCCCATCCCTTGAGAAACCATGCGTTCCAAACCTTGGGACTCTCCTGAAGATAGCTCTCCAGGTTGGTGAGGGCCTCTTCTTCCTTAGCCATCTGTATATGATCGTATGCTTGCATCAGAAGTTTGTCGTTGTTAAGTTTGTTGTCGATGTCGCCCATGATCTTCTGTACATGGTCGCGCTTCTCCCCATTCTCAGCTACAAGCAGGTACCTGTCCAGATACTCTTTGGCTATTTCGACACTGCCTTGGTAGAGGTGAAAGAAACCCAGCTCACTTAACAGCGGTGCATCATCTTCAAATATGGAGACCCCTTCCTTGAGGGTTTCCATCGATTTCTGTTGGTAGAAGTCGTAGGATGTCCCTTTGCTTGTATCCAAGGAGGCACGTTTATTGTAGAAAGTAGCAAGGTTTATATAGGTAGGGCTCTGAGGAGCAAGGTGGTTGACTGCTAGGAACAATTCCTCTGCAAAGTCATAGTTCTCCTTCTGCTCCTGTGAAATTGCCGCCAGGTTTAGTTCCTCTGGGGCAGAGGGCTGCACTGCAAGAATAAAATCCCTATAATAGGCAAAATTCTTGTGTTCAGGGTCGAAGGCGACTATCTTCAGCATACCTGCAACAAGCAGTTCAATACTGATCTCTGTCGATTCAAGGCTGTCTTTTCCTTCTGGCAGCATGACTGGTATCTCAATTGAAGGGTCTATATGAAAAGTGCCTACATTCCTCTCCATAGAGGAAGGGAGGCTGATAAAGACCAGGTCTTGTAACGTGTTATTGGGTTGTTTCATGGAAGTATTCCTGTATAGAAGATAAAACCTGCGGTGCCGGTCCTGGGACTAGCTCTTGAACCTTAGGTTCAAGGGGGAAACCAGTTGGCTGAAAATTCTGTTCCATTAAACCTCCGAAGAGGTCGGATCAATGCAAATCAGCTATGCCGTTTCCCATTTGTGTAAGTTGAGCCAAGAGACGATTGCCCCAAGCGTACACCGCAGGAAAATTTCAAATATCCGGGCAGGCTGTCCTGCCGTACCTCTATCGTACATGAAGTTGAAGGTTTGATAAAGGGGTATAAAGAAAAGAAAACGAGGCCGTAAGGCCCCGTCTTCTTGGACATCATCTGAAAAAG
>CAZPOJ010000147.1:0-6837 GCA_964588005.1 uncultured Sphaerochaeta sp. | reverse complement strand
TGGCGACATCACAGAGGTTGATGTAGCCCTTTGCCGTGGGAATACGCACTATCATGGTGAAGACAACGACAACTGCTGTAAGGACCGCCACTACAGCGACCTTCAGGGCATTACGATTTTTTTCCATGTGAGAATTTCTCCTATCGAGCTCTGAACATGAGCCATAAAACTACAGGTATAGTAAAAGAAATGAGAAAGTCAGTAAACCCGTGGCGATACGAATCCAGGCTGTGGTAGCTGGTTCTTTTCTCGCTTCTGCCAAAACCCCGCTGTTCCAGACTCATTGCAAGGTAGGGTATGGAGCGCAAGGCGACCACCAGGGCACTGGTCAAGGTGGGCAAGAGGTCCTGCAACCGTTTGAAGACTGAATGTTTTTTCTCCAAGGACCCCCCTTCGCGCAAGCGATGGCTCTCGGTAATCTGGGTGAAGCTGTCGGCGATAAACGGGATGTAGGTAAAGGAGAGGGTCACCACCAGCGATGCCTTGTACGGCAGGCGGTACCAGCGCAAGGCGAGCATCACGTCGGTCATGGGTGTAGTTGCAAACAACAGGGTACAGGCGTACGTGATGCCGATGAACCGCCCTCCCAGCCTAGCGGCTTGCAGGGCCCCTTCAGCTGTGATGAGCGTGAACGACCCTATGGTGATGAGGCTCTGGCCACTGCGTACATTGAAGGGCATGAACAGGATCATAAAGAGAAGCATGGGCAGGATGGACCTGAAGGTCCTCCCAGTATGGCGTAGGCCGGTATTCACACTCCCTACCAGGATAAGCAGGACCACTGTTGTATAGAGCCCTTCCAAGGTAATGCCCAGGAAGAGAAAGACGCAGATGAGCAGCATCGCCATAATTTTCGCTCTGGGGTCCATACGGTAGAGGAAACCGTGTCCTGCAACAAAGGTGTTGGTGGTCATGTCAGTACACCCCCCTCTATGGCGTAGGAGCTTTGACTGACCAGGCGGGCAAACTTGCGGTCGTGGGTGATGAGCAGGATACCCGCCCCGTTGCGTCGCAACAGTGCGATTATGGAGAGGGCCACCGTATAGGTCAGGGCGTTGTCCAGTTCATCCAGGATATAGAAAGGACGGTCCAAAAGGTAGTAGACAGCGGCCTGCAAGGCCTTTCTGAGGGGGTAGCTCATGGTGGAAGGGGTCTCGTCCAGGTCAAGGCCGAAAAGGGAGGCGCACTCACCTACCATCTGGGTTACCTGATTTTCCTTGAGGTCCTTGCGCCTTTTCAGAGACCAGGACAACTCTTCCCTGACGGTGGGCAGGAATATCTGCAGGTCAGGGTTCTGAAACAGGTAGCCGACACTTCGGTTGAGCTCCCGCTGTCCCACGCTCTTGCCGTCGAGGGTAAAGGTTCCGCTATCAGGCTCATCCAGGCCGCACAGCAACCGGCTGAAGGTACTCTTACCACTTCCATTGGGTCCTACCAACGTAATGAGATCTCCACTTCTAATCGTAAAGGAGGGTACAGAGAGCCTGAAGGGTTTGGCCTCCAGCGTACTGACGCGAGTACGTACGGTAAGCAGGCCTGAACAGGCAAGGGTATGCTCTTCTTGTAGGAGAATTTCCTGCTCCTTGAGGGGGTTGGGAAGTTCATCGCCACAGAGGAGGGAGAATGAGTGGAGGATCTCACGCTTCTCACCGAAGCGGACCTTGCCCTCTTCCAAAAGGGCATACCGGTCAAAGAGATCTTCAAACTGTTCAAGATAACGGGAGGCAAGCACAAGGATTGTTCCCTCACTCTCCCTGATAAGGGTGGTGAGGTACTCACGCCAAGTGCGGTCCAAGTCATCAAAGGACTCGTCAAGCACCCAGAGATGAGGATTAACCGCCTGCTGGACAGCAAGCAGTACACGCTTACGCTCCCCTCCGCTCAACTCCTGCTGGCTTGAGGAGCGTAACTCTTGCAGTCCCCAATTGGAGAGGACCGAATCAATGCGTCTTGCTATCTCCGCTCGTTCAAGGCCCAATGATTCAAGAGGAAAAGCTATCTCATCCTCCACTGAAAGGGCTACAAACTGTTCTTGGGGGTTCTGAGAGACATAGCCACAGTGGGGCAGAAGCTCCCAAGGCTCGGTGTGGGCAAGGTTCCTGCCGCATACATGGACAAGCCCTTGCAGTTCTCCGGGAAGGTACTTGGGGCAAAGGCCGCTTATGATGCGCGCAAGGGTACTTTTTCCTGTATCAAAAGGGGCAAGCAGCAGTGTCCGGCTCCCCTGTGCAAGGATGAGGTCCACCCCAGCCAACACAGGGGGGTTCTTCTTATCCTTCCATGACTGATAGGTGAAGCTGAGATCCCTGACCTCAAGAGAGGGATCGGTACACCCCTTAGCCGGGAAGTTCATTGAATCGTGTTTTCACTTCTCCATAGACCCGTTCATGCAATGTTGCTATCTCCTCTTTGGTGAGAGACTCGGTAGGAATGGGTTTCCCGATGGAAAAGTAGGCGTTTACCCGTCGAAAGTTTGTAATTCCCTCAAGACCGGAGCGCAATCCTTTTATGGTAATGGGCACGATGATGGCCTTCGAGCGGGTTGCCAGTTTTAGGCTGCCATTCTTTAGCTCACCAATGGAATTGACCTTGCTGCGCGTCCCTTCTGGGAAGATGAGCATAGGGTTACCATCCTTGAGCTTTTGCACACCCTTGAGGATAGCCTTCACCGCATCATGAGGGCTGGTGCGCTCAATGAAGACACAATCCAAGGCATAGCACCAGAGGTTGATGATAGGAACTCTTTTTATCTCAGCCTTGGCAAAGATACTTGCCCAGAGCTTCGCAGGCCCAGCAAAGGCCAGGATGTCGAGCATGCTCTGATGATTGGCCATATAACAGATATTAGTCGCAGTGGGCAGGTTCTCCCTTCCATCGATATGTACTGTGACCCCAAGGGCGAAGAGAGTGCTGATGCTGATAAAGCGTCCACAGAGTTCAAGCCAACGGCTTGCCTTCTTCTTCGCTCCAAACAGCGCCATAATGCCTGCAGGGATGAATGCATAGACCAAGGAGAAGACCAGCAAAGGGACTGCTATCAGGCAAGCCACTGCTATTCTTATCTGTTTCATATATGCGCTCCTCTTAGGAAAAATCCTGCTTACTGTACAATTTAGCATACTGACCTTGCAAGGCCAAGAGCTCTTCATGTTTTCCCTGTTCTATGAGCATGCCGTCATCAAGAACAAAGATACAGTCAGCATTTTTCACTGTGGTCAGACGGTGAGCAATAACTATTGCAGTCCTGCCAGACGAGAGGCGGGCAAAGGCCTCGCTAATGAGCTCTTCACTCTCTGTGTCCAGGCTACTGGTAGCCTCATCAAAGATGAGGATGGGAGGGTTCTTTAAAAAGACCCTTGCGATGGAGATGCGCTGTTTCTGCCCGCCGGAAAGCAGGGTCCCACGCTCACCGACCTCAGTATCAATGCCTTTGGGAAGGGAGCGTACAAAGAAGCCCAGGTTTGCCGCATCGAGGGCTGCCCACATCTCCTCTTCGGTTGCGTCGACCTTGCCGTAGCGCAAGTTCTCCCGAATGGTAGCATCGAAAAGAAAGACATTCTGCTGCACAAACCCTATGTTCTTCTGTAGTGAACGCTGTCGGACACGCGAGATATCCTGGCCATCGATGAAGATGCTTCCCTCAGAAGGTTCATAGAAACGGGGAATCAAGGAGGCAAAGGTGCTTTTTCCAGCTCCGGACTCCCCGACCAACGCAATGGTGGAGCTACCGGGTATCGTAAGGTGCAGATCCTTGAGAATGCTCTCCGTAGATGAGTCATACTGGAACGTGACCCCTTCAAACCGGATATCTCCTTGGGAAATCTTCAAATCCTTGGCATCACGCGCATCTACAATGGAGGGAGTCTCATCCATGACCTGGGTGAAGCGTTCAAAGCTTGCCATGCCCTGCTGCAGCTGTTCAGTAAAGTTAATCAGGCGATCTATGGGAGGAAGGACGACCCCTACATAGAGGATGAAGGTGACAAGGTCATATGATTGCAGCTTGCCCTGCATGATCAGGATGGCACCCCCTGCGATGGTACAAAAGTAATAGAGCTCACGAAAAAGTCCGATAACCGAGTGATACATGCCCATGACCTTGTACTGCTCAGTCTTGCTGTCGCGCAGGATATTGTTCACATCGTTGAACTTATCCTCCTGGTATGCTTCACGCCCAAAACTTTTTACCTCCCTTATTCCCATCAGAGAGTTTTCCACGTTGCTGTTCACATCAGCAACAGTGGAGCGGACACGGCGGAAGGTCGCCCTCATCTTCAAGCCGTAATGCATGCCATAGGCAACCATGAAAGGCAGGGGGATAAGGGAGATCAGCGAGAGAGATACACTGTAGGAGAACATGAAAATATAGGAGCCTACTATGGTAGCCACACTTATGATCAGGTCCTCAGGGCCATGGTGAGCCATCTCGGTAATCTGAAACAGGTCATTGGTGATGCGGCTCATCATATGAGCAGTCTTGGTCCTGTCAAAATACCCAAAGGAAAGTTTTTGCAGATGTGCAAACAGCTCGCTACGCATATCTGTCTCCATCTTCACCCCCATGATATGTCCCCACGTCATACGGATGTACTGACACACCGCTTGCAATGCATAGATGGCGAGCATCACAGCAAAGATGATGAGGATCATCTGCAGATTCTTATTGGGAATCTCAGTCTTCAGCAGTTGCCGGGTCAAGGAGGGAAAGATGATGGATAGGATGGAGGCAAGGACAGCTACACCCATATCAAGGAAAAACAGTCCTTTATACGGCTTATAGTAAGATATGAAACGCTTGAGCATATTACTTCTTCTTCCTAAATAGTCGTGTAAAGAACCCGCCCTTCTCTTCCTGAGGCTTCACTACTCGCTCGGAAAGAGGAGTTTCAGGTACGGAAGATGCACTTCTTCTAGGCTTATAGGCAGTGCCGGCGGGTTTGCCCTGTTGGCTTCTTTGAGGCTGGGCCTGTCTGCCCTGCCCTTGCTTGCTCTGGCCTTGTTTAGGCTGGGCTTGTCTGTTTTGACCTTGCTTGGGCTCGCCTTGTTTAGGCTGGGCTTGTCTACTCTGGCCTTGCTTGGGCTTGCCTTGTTTCGGCTGAGCTTGTCTGGGCTCGCTCTTTCTTGGTTCACCCTTGGCCTGTGTGCTCTTGCGCTCCTCACCTCTCTGCTGAGGGGCTCTGCTTGGTGCACCCTTGGCAGGGGAGCCACCCTCATTGGAGTACTGCTGCTTGTAATAGGCCATCCTCTCTTCCAGGGAGAGCAGCTGGATCTCAGAGTAGCTCTTCGAACCGCTTCTGCGTCCTGCATGGTCAGAGGCGCTGGGTCTTCTTGAGGGCTGGGAGCCACCTCTTGGTCCTGATGTTGGTGCCGGCCTTGATCCTTGTGCCTTGCGTGGGGGACGAGGGGAACTATCCCTTCGTGGTGAGGGTCCATCACGACGGGAAGAGGGAGCTCGTCTTCCTCCAGGAGCTGGGCGACCGCCCCGTCCTCTTGCCCCACCAGAGGAGGGGGAGCGAGAGTATTCATCATTGCGCACAAGATCACGGAAGGAGTACTTGGCACTCTTGTCCTCAACTACGGGCAACTCACCCTCAGCTGGCCAGATTACAGGAATCTTCATATTGATATAGGTTTCGATCGGCTCCAGACCAAAGACATACTCCTCGTCAGCCAAGGTGATGGACTTGCCGCTCTTGCCAGCCCTTGCCGTACGCCCGATTCTATGGACATAGCTTTCAAAATCATCGGGTATGTCGTAGTTGACCACCAGCTCAAGGTCGTCGATTTGCAGTCCACGCGCAGCCACATCTGTTGCTACCAGAAACTTGATCTTGCCCTCTTTCATGCTGTCGATGGTCTCAAGACGCTTTGCCTGGGGAAGGTCCCCCATAAGGTACTTGGCGGCATACCCGTTGAGGGTAAGACGCTTGGAAACCTCGATGCAACGAGCCTTCGTATTGGTGAACAGGAGGCAGTTCTCAGGATTGTTATGGCTTAACAGCTGCAACAGCAGGCCGAACTTGTCCTTTTTTGAGATGTGATAGAGCTCCTGGGTAATGGCCTTTACCGTCATCTCTTCAGGCTGGACCTCAATTTCCACTGGGTTGTTCATAAACGACCAGGCAAGGTTCTTTACCTTGGTGCCCAAGGTAGCCGAAAAGAGCATCGTCTGCCTCTCGGTGCAGGGGCGCAGCAGGCTGAACATGTTCTGGATGTCGGGGTAGAAACCCATGTCAAAGAGCCTGTCGGCCTCATCAACGACAAAGATGTCAAAGTTCCTGAAGTCAATCTTATGCATCTTCTGGTAGTCAAGGATTCTTCCGGGGGTGGCGACAAAGATGTCGCAACCGTCTTCGATCGCCTTGTCCTGCTTTGCATACCCCACCCCTCCATAAAAACAACCCACTGTAAGGCCGGGGATATGGGCCGAGAGCTTGAGGGTGTCCTCTTCGATCTGGACTGCCAGCTCCCGTGTAGGAGCAACAATGAGGGCCTTCGGGGGGCTTTTGCCCTCTTTGACCGCCTGCACATAATTTTCCAGTATTGTCAGCACATAGACTGCAGTTTTGCCGCTGCCTGTCTTTGATTGGATCATCACATCTTTTTGGGTAAGGCTTACGGGAAGCACGCGCTGTTGCACTTCCGTACATTCGGTAAAGCCTGCAGATGAAACGCCTTGGAGTACTTGCTCACTTAAGGGTAATTCGGTAAATTTCATGAATCTATATATCGCCTTTATAAGAATTTGAAAAGAAAGATGGAAGAAGGGTCAACCAGTGGGGACCCCACTAAATAAAGATAGAGCAAATATACACAATTGTCCACCTCTGCAAGGAG
>CAZPOJ010000146.1:0-7019 GCA_964588005.1 uncultured Sphaerochaeta sp. | reverse complement strand
GATGTGGAGGAAGAGGTCACCAACATCCTTGAAGATGAGTTTGTAACCCTGCCCAACTATAAGTCCATGGACTCGGTCTCCAGCAACTCCATGAGTATGATCACCATCTATTACCAGGATGGGGTTGATCCCTACGACCAACTTGAGGAGGTGCGTTACAGGATAACCACCTTGGCCTCCGATCTTCCCTCTACCCTGCAAGGCGAGCCCATCGCCTTGGTTGGGGGAGCTACTATGTTACCTGTCCTTACCTTTTCCATATCCGGGGGAAAGGATCTTGGGCGAGTCACCTCCTATGTAGAGGACGAACTGCTTCCTGCCATCAACCAGATCAAGGGAGTGGCAGAGGTTACCATCCATGGGGGGCAGGAGCTTGAAGCCTTTGTCCAGCTTCGCCTGGATGATCTTGCTGCCAAACAGATCAGTGTTACACAGGTCTTCACCCTCATCGACTATGCCAACAGCCGCATGCCCCTAGGTTCGGCAGAGTTCCAGGGCAAGACGCTCGACCTCCGATATGGGGGTTCGTTCAACTCCTTGGATGATCTTAAGAGTGTTACCGTAGGGTTTACCGACGGAGGCACTCCCATCAGGCTTGAAGATGTCGCCAACGTCTCCTTGCAATATCCCAAGGAGACCTATGCAGTGGAGAGTGGCGGTGAGCGACTCTTGGTTGCCAATGTGACCAAAAGAACCGATGGCAATATTGTGAAGATCAACAAGGCCGTCAGGGCTTTGCTCAAGGATGTGGAAGAAAAGAGCTCTGGCGCACTCTCCTTCGTTATCATAGGCGACGACAGCCGAACCACCATGGCATCGCTGTACACGGTTCTCAGAAGTGGGTTGGCTGGTATCATCATGGCCATCCTGGTTATTGTCCTCTTCCTAGGCGATACACGATCGACCCTTATCATAGGCTTCTCCATACCCCTGTCTATGCTGTTCGCCTTCATCGGCATGCGCGTGATGGGTATCACCGTCAACCTGATGAGCCTCTCGGGGCTGGTTGCAGCCCTGGGGATGGTGGTGGACGGCTCGATAGTCATGCTTGAGCAGATATACCGATACTACAGGACAGGGGAGTATACGGTCACAGAGAGCATCGACCGGGCAAGTGATGAGGTGGGTTCTCCTATCCTGGCTTCGACGGTAACCACTATGGTCGTTTTCATCCCCATTGCAATGCTCAGTGGCATCATTGGCATGATATTCAAGGATATCGCCCTCACCCTGATCCTCGCCTTGGCAGGTTCCTTCGTGGTTGCCGTGGTCTTTGTCCCCTTCTTTGCCAAGCTCCTGTTGCGTCCAACTCCTCCAAAGGCAAAGAACAGAAGGTTCAACCGCATGATCGGTGCTGTTGAACGCGGATACGGGCGGGCCTTGGGCTGGAGTCTCACCCACACCGCTTTTATCCTGGTCATCTGTATCACTGTCCTGGCTCTCTCGGCCTTTACCATAACCAAGGTCGGCTTTACTTTTTTGCCCTCCACCGACAATAGTGATTTTTATCTGCACATGGAGTTCCCCCAAGGCTATAGCCTGGAACAGACGCGCGAGCGCAGTGCTCTTGTAGAATCTCTTGTGCGAGAAGAGGTAAAAGAGTTGCAGGACGTGATAACCTACTCCGGGATGAGTGATAACATCTTGGTTGGAGGCTCACCCAACCTGGCATACTCGCGCGTGGTCTTGGTCCCTGTAGCAGAACGCAAGCGAGGTGTGCATGAAATCATGCTCGCTGTGCAGTCACTGATTGCCAATGAGGTACCGGACATCACCGTCCGTCTTGAAAATGGCGGTTTTGACAAGCTGTTGGGCTTTGTCACCGGAGGGGGAGGCTATGGCATAACGCTGGTCAGTGAAGACTTGGAGCTGTTGTACCATGAGGCCCGACGAATACAAACAAAACTACAACATGATCCTGCAGTTGTCTCGACCAGGGTGGACACCTCCTTTGATGCAAACCAGTTGGTGTTGGAGATGGACCGCGCCAGCCTCAACCGGCTGGGAGTGAATAGCTATGAAGCTGCTCTGACCAGCAGAATCCTTGTGGAGGGCATGGAGGCCTCCACCTTCACCGACAAGCGTGGCAACCGCTACCCCATCAAGGTAGGAAGCGATGCAACGGACAAGCCTTTCACCAGCGATACACTCAATGCTATCAGGCTCTACTCCATGGGAGGCTCCTCCATCCCCCTCTCCTCGGTGGCAAAGCTGGAAGTGCAGCCCTCCCTCAGTGAGATCAACCACACCGACCGTGCAAAGACCATAACCATAGGAGCAGCTCTTGTGGATGAGGATACCTCCCTAGTTTTGGCGCGGATGAACGAGTATCTGGAGGCTGAACCTTTGGTCGATGGAGTGACCAGTCTCTCAGGGGGGGTGCTCCAACTGATCGAGGAGTCCATTCCACCTGTCATCTCCGCCCTGCTCATAGCCTGGTTTCTTGTCTATACTGTTATGGTCCTCCAGTTCGAGCGATTCAGGCAGCCTGCCATCATCATTGTATCCATACCCTTCTGTATCATCGGCGTGGTGCTGGGGCTGTTGGGGTTTGGCTCGACACTCAGTATCGTCTCCCTGTTGGGTATCATAGCCTTGGGCGGTATCGTCGTGAACAACGGCATTATCCTCATCGACTATGTAAACCTGTTGCGAAGGCAGAAAACTGAAGATCTAGAAGAGGAGGAAACAAGGATAGCTGAGAGTGAAGAGGCCTTGGTCCAAGCAGTCTCCGAAGGCAGTGCCTCGCGCCTCAGGCCCATATTCATGACCACCATCACCACCATGCTGGGTGTCGTTCCTATGGCCATGGCTGCAGGGGAGGGTGCTGAAATATACGCACCGCTTGGGCAGGCGATAGCAGGGGGACTTCTCTCTTCCACCCTGATAACCCTCTTTATCATCCCGGTGCTCTACTATCTTACCGAGAGGCGTGTCCTACGCAAGAAGGCTAAACGATCATGAACAAGAAAATTACTCTCCTACTGACCATATGCATACTGCTCACTGCTACGCTTTTTGCAGCCTCCTATACAGAAGCTGAGCTGCAAGCTCTGTTGCTTGCCAACAACCTTCAGCTCAAGAAGGCACTCGAGGAGCAGAGCCTCTCGGTCTTGGACCGTAAGGATGCCAAGGCAAACTATGGGCCGACCATCGAGCTGGAGGTCTCCGGCACCTATCTGCAAAATGCTACCCTAATCACCATTCCTGCCTCTCCTCCGGCTCTGCCTTCCCCTCCTTTCCCTTTGGACATAGATATGGAGCCAACGCTCTACAACTTCTCCCTTACCCTCTCTCAGCCTGTGTGGACCTGGGGCAAGCTTCGCAATGGGGTGGCTATGACCGAGAAGCTGGTGGAGATACGCCAGAGGCAACGCTTTGCCCTGCAGAAGTCCCTGCAGGGAGAGCTGCAGAGCCGCCTCTATGCCCAGTATTATCTTGGGGTCATGGAGGCCTTGCTCAGTGAGCAGGCCCTCCATGCACAGGCTTTGGTTTCTTTGGTGGAAAAAGCCAGGTCCAATGGGATGGCCTTGGAAGAGGATGTGCTCGCTGCAAAGGTATCTGCGAAGCAGGTAGAACTGGCTCGGGTGCAGGTTTCCCAGCAAAGGCAAAGACAACGCTCTGCAATAGGGCGGTTGTGCAACACTGCCCTTGAAGAGGGGGACCGTCTTCTCTGGACCCCTGATGAAGAGCGGTTGCTCTCGATGCTCGGCTATGACCTAAAGAGGCTCCAGGCAATGGCTACCGCTAAGAACCAGGAGCAGGTGCGCATAGCCACCCTGATGGGCGAGCTTGCAGAGCTCTCTTCCTCCTTGGCAAAGGGGGACCTCTACTGGAAGCCTGATATGGCCATGCAGGTCTCCTTGCAGTATGGAGGATCCCGATTCCCCTTTGCCGAAGATGGGTGGAAGGAGAAGGATGATTATACCTTCAACATATCGGTGGGTATGAAGACTACCATCTGGGATGGGGGTAAGAAATTTCATGAGGTGAGTCGCTCTGCCATCAAGGAGGAGCAATCTCGCCTTGATATGGGTGAACTCTACCATGCGATAGAGACCCAGGTGGAGGAGGCGTACCATACGCTGCACCTCTCCCATGCTAATTTGGAGTACCTCAGGGCGAAAGAGGAGTCTGCCAAGGCTCAGGAGGCGCAGCAAGAGCTGCTCTTCGCTAGCGGGTATGGCTCTGAATCTGATCTTCTCCAAGCTAGGCTGGCATCCCTGTCAGCAAGGTTTGAACAAGAGCAGCAGTGGCTCTCCTATACGAGTGCTTTTGCCGCCCTAAATGCACTTTGTGGGGTAGAGAATCCCCTTCTGTAGTGGTATAGTCTCCCTATGGATAAATTTCTGGAACTACTGAAGAAAGAGATGAGGCCCGCCATGGGCTGTACGGAGCCGGCGGCTTCGGCTCTTGCCGGTGCCAAGGCAGGCTTTTTGTTAGGGACGATCCCCACCTCTGTAGAGGTTGTCACCAGCCGTGACATGGTCAAGAATGCCATGGGTGTCGGTCTTCCCAACTGCTCGCTAAAGGGTATTCAGGCCGCTGTAGCCCTAGGGGTGTGCGGCGGTTCAGTGGATGCAGGGCTGAGCATCCTCAGCGAGATAGGGGAGGAGCAGCTGCGTCTGGCTACAGGGCTTTCTGTCTCCCTTTCCATCAGCACCACAGTCCCTTCACTCTACATCAAGGTTACAGCCCGCAATGGTACGAATTCTGCGGTTGCAATCATCAGTGGGGAGCACGATCGTTTCAGTTTCCTGCAAAAGGATGAGGAGGTCCTGCTCTCCCTTCCTGTGGACAACTGCAGCTCCTTCCTAGAGCCTTCTGATGAGGATGTCATCGGAAAGGCAACACTTGCCGACCTTTTTGCCTATGCTGATTCTGCACCGAAAGAGGCCATTGATCTCTGTCTTGATGCCAAGGATACCAACCTTGCCATAGCAGAGCATGGAGTGCGCAACGCCTACGGCCTCTCTGTCGGCAAGATCGCCTCGGAGAGCCTCAACAAAGAACCGAGCACCCTCTCTGAAGCCTTCAGTCTCGCCTCTGCACTTGCAGCCGCCGCCAGTGATGCAAGGATGGCAGGGTGTCCGCTGCCGGTCATCATCAATAGCGGAAGTGGCAACCAGGGCATTACCCTGACAGTGCCCATTGCTATTGTGGCCTCCTATCTGAAGAAGAGTGACGAGGTCCTGGGAAAGGCCCTGGTGCTCAGTGAGCTGGTGGGCCTCTCCCTTACAGCTCGAAAGAACCGTCTCAGCGCCCTTTGCGGCGCTTTTACCGCAGCCATAGGCACCGCGTGTGGCCTTGTCTACCTGCTCGATGGAGACCTCACGGTAATGGACCGTGCCATCAACACGATGATAGGCAACCTAACAGGCATTATCTGTGACGGGGCAAAGATGACCTGTTCCTTGAAGATCTACTCATGTGTTGAGGCTGCCAATCTTGCTTGCAAGCTGGCTTTTCGTGGGTTTTCTCCAGGTAATGAGAGTGGCATCGTAGGCAAGTGCAGTGGGGAGAGCATGGACTTTCTCTCCAGGATCAGCCGTGAGGGGATGGAGGAGACCGACAAGACCATTCTCTCCATCATGTTGGGGAAACAGTCATGAACTATGTTGCACTGGATTTTGAGACTGCTAACAGCTATGCAGGGGGAGCGTGTGCTGTCGCCTTGGCGCGCTTTGACGAGGGGGGAGTGCTTCTTGACTCCTACTACTCCCTCATCAGGCCCAAACACCCCTATTTCGACCCAGGCATGAGTGCTGTGCACAAACTCAAGGACGAGGATTGCCTCGCTGCCCCTGAGTTTGATGTTCTATGGCCTCAGATGAGGGATTTTCTAGGACGGGATATCCTTGTTGCCCATAATGCTGTCTTTGATATGGGGGTGCTCAAGGGGTGCTTTGAGGCATATGATCTCGAAGCGAGGGCAACATCCTATTTCTGTACGTACACCATAGCGAAAAAAGTGTGGCCCAAGATGCTCAGCTACAAGCTGACCTATCTTTGCGACCACTTTGGTTTGGAGGGGCAGGCTCACTACGCCCTTGATGACGCCATCATGTGCGGAAGGCTATTTGCCAAGCAGTGCTCGGGCAACCTCAAGGACCTGCTCACCTTGAGGAGATCGCTCATAACACTCGGTATCGAGGCCAAGGTCATTGAGCATCAGCAAACAGAATCCTTTTTCCTATAAGGGGGAAGAGTCCTGTTGCCCAGAAGCCTAGGAATGCATAGCGGACAAACGACCCGATCGAGTAAAGGTTCACCGGTATCACAGCCTTCAAGGCCATGACAGAGACAACCCCTACCATGCCAAGGACGTAGCGTAGCAGTTTCTTCTGCAAGGTAGCTTCAACTGTGTAGTTGACCTTCTTTGCTTCAAGGGCGAAGCCCAGGTAGCCTCCTCCAGCAAGAGCGAGGGTTTTCATAAAATCAGTAAAGGCAACCTCGTCGACAGCATGTGCATTGAGCAGCAGTGCAAGAGCCAGGCCAAGTACAAACGTAAGGGTCCCTACTACAATCGAGAAGCTGTAGCGCCTTTTCTTGTCCTCATAAAGGGCACTGAGCTTGGCATAGGCGATGAGCGTGATGCCGATACCCAGGACCAACCCCCCGAACACGTCGATGGGCCAGTGTACTCCAAGATAAAGCCTGCTCGTCCCTACCAGCACGATCATGACAGCACAAAAGATGCTCAGGGCCCGCTTTCTGTAGGAAAAGGCAAGGGCGCTGTAAAAGGATGCCCCTGTGGTGGTATGTCCTGAGGGGAAGGAGTATCCGGTAGCCGTTGCCAGGCGCTTGCCATCGATACTTTCCAAGACCTGGAAGGGCCTAGGAGCCCTGACGACCGCCTTGAGCAGTCCCATGGACATGACCGAGAAAAGGAGGGAGGAGCAGATGGTGAAGCCCTTGTTCTTGTCCAGGTTCCACAAGATATAGAGCATTACGGCGATGACGAAGGTCTGTTCCCCAACCGCTGAGGCTACGTTGGCAAATGAGTCCATAAAGGGACT
>CAZPOJ010000145.1:0-7035 GCA_964588005.1 uncultured Sphaerochaeta sp. | reverse complement strand
GGTTAACAGTCATTGTCTATCCCCTACTCTCCCTGATGAACGACCAGGTAAAGCGCTTTGAACAAAGCGGCATACCCTCTCTCTGCATTCGAGGGGGACAGACTAAAGAACAGAGAAAAAGCATATGGGAGCAACTGACAGAGAAGAGAGCCACGGTAGTCATCACCAACGCAGAGTGCATGCTCAACCCCCAGGTCATTGCGAACCTAAGCAGTTACTCTATCAGCCTGTTGGTAGTGGATGAGGCCCATACCGTGGTCCAGTGGGGAGGGAGCTTCCGTCCCTCCTACAAGAGCCTGGGAACGGTCATAGCCTACTTGTCCATCAAGCAGATTCTTGCCTTCACAGCCACAGCTGACGAAGTCATTACCAATGAGTTGCAATCCATGCTGTTCTTGGGCAGGAAGCCCCACAGTGTACGCGGCAGTGCCGACAGGGAGAATATCATCTACCATGTACAGGACACCCTGTCAAAGGCACACTCGCTATCCATGCTGCTCAAAGACGGTTCGACCCGCCCTGCCGTTGTCTTTTGCCAAACAAGGCGGGAGTGCGAACTCGCTGCCAAGGATTTTAGTAATACCCATACGCATATTCCAGCTCGGTATTATCATGCCGGCCTAGGAACAGAGTCCAGGGTTCTGCTTGAGGCTTGGTTTGCCGGCAGTGATGAGGGGGTGCTTTTCTCTACGAACGCTTTCGGCATGGGAGTTGATAAAAGAAACGTTCGTACTGTAATCCATCGGACCCTTTCCAAGGATGTCACCTCCTTTCTGCAAGAGAGTGGCAGAGCCGGCAGGGATGGCAGCATAGCGCACTCCTATGTCCTGTTAGGAGAGGAAGAGAAGACCAAGGCTGCAGGGCAAGACACTTCCTTCACTGCCCTGTATGCCATTTTTTCCAACAAGAAGAACTGCATACGGGAGAGCCTCTTACATCTCTTGGGAGAGACCCTTTCAGGATGCAGTGGTTGTGACGTTTGTAACCATACGCTCTTTGACCACCCCGATGGCTTGAAGCAGATAACAGAGACAGTACAGAAGCGTCCCTTTGCCTATACTCCGGGAACCCTTGCCAGACTTCTTTGTGAAACTGAAGGCCACGACAGCCGTAGCGGCATCCTCTCCTATTGGTCAGAGAGAGAGCTGGTTGGGGCAGTACAAAGCCTGGTGGGAGAGGAAATCCTCGCCTTGAGCCGATATCCTAGGAAACGGTTGTACAAAAAAGTATCTTTTAGGAAGAAAGCAGGCAAGGTGGGCCATTTTCCGAAAACCATGCAAAGAAGAAAAAATCCCCTGGGCAAGTAATATCCTTAGATCAGATGTTATGAGAGGTCAACCAGAAGAGGAAGCACAACCTCAGACTGGGGCTCTGCCCCTCCTATCAGGGAGAGGAGCTCTAAAGTGGCCCTTCTGTATATCTCACCGCTTTGGATATCCACACTAGAGAGCGGTCCACTGAAGAGCCTGTAGAAGGGCGAAGCATCATAGCCTACACTGGGCAGCTCTCTCTTGCTCTTGAGCAACAATTCAAACAGGGTCAGGTCATTGACTGCAGCAAGAGAATCGATGCTTCCTCTCTCTTCTTCCCTGATCACGTGCGTAAGAATGTTCTCGATGGCATTGGGGGAGCCTATGCTTGTCTCAAGGACTTGAGTGTGAGGAAACAGGGAGAGGAACCCTGCCAATCGTTCTTTGTGGGGAGTGACGCTATCGAGGTATCCGGTGATATAGAGAGGTTTCTTACACCCCTGTCCTTTCAGAAACTCCGCCTGCAAAGCGCCACCGTAATAGTTATCGGTTACCACCGTTGAGGGTGATGCCCCTCTATTGAGGTGGTGTGAAAGTACGTAGGGAACAGAGAGATCGGCAAACAGGGCAACTTCCTCTTCTGTATCGACGTCATAGGCCAGAATGCCATCACAGTGGCGCTCGATGGCCTCAAGTTCCCTCTTGGTCCCCACTTTGTAGAACCTCAACTGCCACGAACTCTCCTTGATGACCTCCTGCACGCCCCTGATGCTTCTGCCAAAGAACCAGTCAAAGCTTTCGAGGCTCCCCCAGTAGTAGGGACGGCCCGTTTTCTCCAACTCGACAAAGGCAATGACTCCCGTCCCCCTACGGCGGAGCATCCCTGCAGCCTTATTGGGTGTGTAGCCGAGCTCTGTCGCCGCTTGCAACACAGCTTCGCGCAAGGGTTGCGATACAGATCGTGGATTGTTGAATACTCTGGAAACTGTAGCGCTGCTGACCTTAGCCAACTTTGCCACCTGGTCACGTGTTATCGGCATAAGGGCCTCCCAAGGAATTGACAGATAGAGTGTCTTTCTGTATTGTACACGTGTACATTCATAAAAGCAAGCTTATGCATTTGCATATGCCTCTTGCCCCAATTCGGGAACCAGTGAAGGATTTGCACTACCGACGAACAAGAAACCTATGGTAGTATGAATAGCAATGAAGCATGGCAGAAGGAGAAAACAATGGCTACTGTAGAGATGATCAAAAAGGGAGTGTTACATGAGGTATACCCACACCTCTATGCAAGAAGCTACGACCAACAGGAGATGGATGAGCGGTATATCTCCCTGTTGGAGGACCACTCCAAGCTGTTCAAGAGAGATGACGCCAAACTATTCTCCACAGCAGGGCGCAGTGAACTTGGTGGCAACCACACTGACCACAACCTAGGCAGGGTGCTTGCAGCTACCATCAACCTGGACACCATTGCAGCTGTCTCCCCACGTGATGACAACTGTGTGGTGCTTATCAGCGAAGGCTACCCCTCAGTTGAGATCGACCTATCCAGCCTGGAGATGGTCGAAGAGGAGAAGAACACCACCGAAGCCCTTTTGAGAGGAATCGCCTTTGCCTTCAAGGAGAGGGGCATCGCCCTAGCAGGTTGGCAGGCCAACACGACAAGCCGTGTACTCAAGGGCTCGGGTCTCTCCTCCTCTGCTGCCATTGAAGTGTTGTGTGGTACCATCTTCAATCACCTGTTCAACGAGGACAAGCTCTCCCCCATCGAGCTTGCTATCATCGGTCAGTTCAGCGAGAACCACTACTTCGGCAAACCCTCCGGCCTTATGGATCAGGTTGCCTGTGCCAACGGTGGCATTGTCAGCATAGACTTCAAGGATGCGGCCAATCCTGTAGTAAATCCTGTCCCCTTCTCATTTGAGAAGCATGGCTACCACCTGGTCATCGTCGACACAGGGGGCAACCATGCCGACCTTACCCCTGAGTATGCAGCAGTGCCCAAGGAGATGCGTCAGGTGGCAAGCTTCTTCGGCAAGCAGAACCTTCGGGAAGTAGAGCACGCAGCCTTTGCTAAAGGTCTTCCAAAGCTACGCAAGCAACTGGACAACGACCGCTCCCTCTTGCGTGCTAGCCACTTCTTCGCTGAGAACGAGCGTGTCTCAGCCATGCTTGAGGCCCTTAAGAAAGAGGATATACAGTCCTATCTTGCTCAAGTCCGTCTCAGCGGAGAGAGCTCCTTCTGCTTTTTACAGAATCTCTATCCCACCACCAACCCCCAGGAACAGGGCCTCAGCCTTGCCATTGCTATGTCCAAGGAGATCCTTGGTGATGGCGCGACGGTCCGCGTCCATGGAGGAGGGTTCGCAGGAACCATCCAGGCCTATGTCCCAAAAGAGAAGCTTCAAGTGTATACAGCCTATCTCCAGTCACTCTTCGGTGAGGGGGCGGTAACGGTCATTGCAGTGAGAGAAAGAGAGAGCTGTTGCATAGCTGATTAACAACCAGTAAGAAGAATAGTATAGAATCATAGGTAAAGGATCATACTTCAAACAGCGTAATCAAAAAACCTGTCCTACTCATAGGGCAGGTTTTTTGATTGTATTTTTCCTTGCATAATGGCTTTATTGCAGTACAATTGAAGGTAGGAGATACACATGCTACTCAATGACAAGATACTTGAGCACTTCAAGACATCATCTGCAATGGAAACCATCGAAGAGGTACATCTAGGACTGGGCTACAGTGCGGTGACCTTGTCCAACGGGAACTGCGGGCTCTGCTATACGCCCAAAGAGAAGAGTGGCAGTTGTACCGTATTCAAGGATCCGATGGAATTTGAAGGAAACCCCGCAATAATCCTGCTTGAGAGAATCCATGATGACAACCCCTTTGTGCGCTGTCTTGCCATTGCCCTTGCCAACGCCCTGAACCATAGCTATGCAATGAGCCTGCCCAACGATGATGGTGACATCATGGCAGACCTTGGCCTGCAAAAGGGAAGCAAGGTTGCCATGATAGGGTACTTCGGACCTATCATCACCCAACTGGAAAAGCAGGGTGTAAAGGTACGTTCATACGACATCGGAAAAGAGATTGGCGAAGAGAAAAGCTTCTACAGCTGGGCTAGAAACGAGGCTGACGGTCTTATCCTGACAGCAACCAGTCTCATCAGCAACAGCACAGAGCAAATCTTTGAAAAGCTGGGAACCACAGCCCTACCCTCCATCCTGATGGGTCCCTCCACCATTGCCGCCCCTGCCCTCTACGATCATCTGGGCATTGGTTACTGTGCGGCAACAGTAGCCACTGATGTACCGGGCATCCTTAAGGATATCCGTAACGGCAGGGGAACTCCCTACCTCCACAGACACTCCAAGAAGGTGAAGCTGAAACTGCTGTGAGGCAGGGTAACATAAGTAATTCTTGCTATAATAGCCACGTTGGACGGTACTGTAAAAAAACGGAGTACTCTGAGTCTTGGAAGAACCTATACGCATAGCTATCCTCTTCCACTGCAATAGTATCGATATCAAACCAGCATATGGCAACGTTCTCCCCAATAGAGGTGACGCTAGAGGGGAGTGTAATACTTTCCAGTGAAGTGCAAAACGAAAAGGCATAGTCTTCTATTGTGGTGACACCCTCAGGTATCGTGATACTTTTTAGGGACGAACATGAGTAAAGCAGCCCTTCTGCAATAGAAGTGATCCTTTCAGGCAAGATGATGCTTTCCAGGGAGCTACACTCGTAAAAGGCCTCCTCTCCAAGAGAAGTGACACCTTGAGGTATGGCTATGCTCAGTAGTGATTCACACTGGTAAAACGCTCTCGCTCCAATAGAGGTCACACTCTCAGGTATGGTAATCTCCTGCAGAGCCTTACACTCGTTAAACACTTCATATTCAAGAGAAACAACACCTTCTGGGATAAAGATGCTCTGAAGAGACCTACATCCTGAAAATGCATATTTTCCGATAGAGGTCATCCTCTCAGAAAGTGTGATACTCTTGAGGGCCTTACACCAAGCAAACGTTTTTTCCCCAATAGCGGTGACCCCCTCTGGCAGTAGGATATTTTCCAGTGATTCGCACCTGGCAAATGCTGAATCTCCTATTGAGGTGACGCCCTCAGGGAGGGTGATGTTTTCCAGTGAATCGCATCCAGAAAATGCAGAATCTCCTATCGAGACAATACCCTTAGGGAGGGTAACGCTTACAAGGGAATCACACCAAGCAAAGGTATACTCCCCCACTGAGGTGATATTTTCAGGGAGAGTGATGCTTTCCAGTGATTCGCATCCATAAAATGCTGACTCTCCTATAGAAATAATACTATTGGGGAGTGCAAGGCTTACAAGCGACTCACAATAATAAAAAGCATCTTCACCAATAGAAAGAATCCCCTCAGGGAGTGTGATGCTCGCCAGAGCCTCACAATCAGCAAATACTGCATCCCCTAGAGAGGTGACGCTCTCAGGTACTATGATGGTCTTCAGAGACTTGCAATTATAAAAAGCGTCTTTTCCAAGAGAGAGAATACCTGTCCCTAACGTAATGTTCGTCAGAGCTTCACAATTGGCAAATACTGCATAGCCGAGATACGTGACACTATCAGGTATAGTGATGCTCTTCAGGGAATAACATGCATAAAAGGCTCCATCCCCTATAAAGGATACCCGGTCAGGAATCATGATGCTTGTGAGAGCAAAACATGAAGAAAAGGCACCTATACCTATAGAAGTGACACCTTTTGGGATGTTCATCTCCTGTAGGGATCTGCATCCACCAAATGTATACTCGTCAATAGAGGTAATCCCCGTTGGCATCGTGATGCTCACGAGAGAACGACAACCTGCAAAGGCACTCGCTCCGATAGAGGTGACACTCTCGGGGAGTGTGAGGTCTTTGAGAGATTCACAATCAGCAAAGGCTTCCGCTCCAATTGTGGTAACGGTATACCCCTCTAGGGTCGATGGGATGATTATTTCTTCTTCCTCGCTATGAAAGAGGATAATCGTACAGGTCTGATCAGCATGTTTGCTGATGGTATATTCTGCTGAGAACAGGAAAGAAGAGCAAAATATCACCATTGACACCAAGAAAATTCTTTTGAAATCGTTCATGTTTATCTCCAAGCATGCTACAAGGTACAACCATTTCCGTCTCTTACATCCCTGTAAGAAATCAGACATATAAGGAGCACCCTTACATCTTTTTCACCTGAGCTAACCCTTAGTATATTCTCTAAACCAGTGCACATAAAAAAACACCCTATCTGGATGTTTAATCCCTGCAATCTTTGAGAAGGTACGAATGCCCCTGTATCAAACGCCATGATACCACATTAGGGTGCACACAGGAAGGAATTATTTCTAACAAGGGTATCTAAAAAGTGAGTTATTGGACAATGCAATGCCCCCAAGGGTTCATTGCATTGTTCAGGTCATGAGGCTGTTTGCAGCATTTAGTCTGCAAACAGTTCCCTGTAGTCACACCCTATGCTCTTGAAATTGCTCTCTTTGGCAAGTAGGGAGGCAAGGCCCTCCGGTACAGGTACTGGCTTTCCTATGAGGGGCTCCACCACAGCCTCAAACTTTGCTGGGTGTGCGGTGGATACCACAATGGTGTCATCCTGGAGGGGAAGGTCACGCCGTACCCTCTCCGCAGTTGCAGTATGGGGACAGATCACATAGCCTGTCTCGTCATACACTTCCTTAATGGTGGCCTTGATAGCTTCATCACTGACAGAGGTGGCGCTGACCATCTTCCTGAATGTCC
>CAZPOJ010000144.1:0-7147 GCA_964588005.1 uncultured Sphaerochaeta sp. | reverse complement strand
TTATAGGGTATTTGTAGAGTTAAAAGTATATAGGATTGTTAGGCTATGAGCAACCATGTGGAATATATAGCGCTTAAAAGTGTATCTTTCTCCTATTAAAGATAAAAATGATTGAAGCGTATTGACAATTTATTCTAGCTGGGGTAAGTTTGCTTCTGCATGTAGCGGATATGTTTTTAAGGATATTTCTGCTTGGTTGCCATTGCCCTTGTAGCTCAGTATGGCAGAGCACCACCATGGTAAGGTGGGGGTCAACGGTTCAAATCCGTTCGAGGGCTCTTTTTTTTTCTCATTCCCAAATTGGGAGGAGATTAGGGTGAATACTCACCAAGGAGCATCAAATGGGTGAAGCAAAGAAAAAAGGTCCCGTGGAGAAAATTGCTCTGCAGTGCACCGAATGTAAACAAAAAAACTATACGACAGAGAAGAATCGTCGTAATACGCAAGGAAAGCTTGAATTGAACAAGTTTTGTCCATTTGATCGCAAGCATACCTTGCATCGCGAAGCTAAAATAAAATAAGTCCGAAAGGATTTTGTATCGAGAAGCAAATAGGCCAGTAGCTCCAATTGGTAGAGCGCTGGTCTCCAAAACCGGATGTTGAGGGTTCGAATCCTTCCTGGCCTGTCTGCTTCTTGATTTTTCTACCCCCAAAGGAGACTTTACATGAAGAAACTGTTCAAGTATTTCAAGGAGTCGCACCAGGAACTTAAGAAAGTTGTCTGGCCCTCCCGAGAAGCCGTTGTCTCTTCCACTAAGGTCGTGCTGGCTTCTACTGTGGTCGTCGCAGTATTCCTTGGATTGGTTGATTTTATTCTCCTCAAGGGTATACTATTCATCTTTTAGGACGGTGTCATGGCAAAGGGCTGGTACGTAGTACATACATATTCTGGGTATGAACAGAAAATTGAACGCATCATAAATAAGATGCGAGAGACTGATGTGGATTTTACAATGGTCTGCACAGACGTCAAGGTTCCGTTCGAAACCCTAGTTGAAGTCAAGGATGGTGTTCGTCGCGAAGTAAAGCGAAAAATCCTCCCTGGCTATATTCTTGTCGAGCTCGATTTGCCTGAAAATAGCTGGAAGACTTGGTGTTCCCACATTAAGAGAATCCAGGGTGTTACCGGTTTTGTCACCCCTGATGACAGTGTAATGCCAAAGCCTCTCACGGCAGGCGAGGTAAAAGGAATTTTTCAGAAAACTGGCGATCTGCCTGCTGAAAAGGTCTTTAAGCCCAAGCAGACATTCTCCGTTGGAGAACAGGTTCGTATTGTTGAAGGACCCTTTGATACCTTTACCGGTGTCATTGAGGAGGTCAATCTGGACAAGGCCCGCATGCGAGTAAGCGTCGGGATCTTTGGTCGGTCAACCCCTGTCGAGGTTGAGTTTCTCCAGGTAGAAAAGATTCTCTAGAGGCTTGGACTGAGCTCTAGAGATTTTCGTAGGTCGTTTTTTGATAATCAAGTCCACTTATGCATGCAATTACTCCCTCATTAGTTTGAGGTGGGAGCCTGATCGTATGACAGGCGTTATAACCAGCGCGAACCCGGATTATCCGCCAGCTCAGGCAGGGTGTCGCGTAAGGAGAGAAACATGGCAAAGAAAAAGGTATCTGCAGTAATCAAGTTGCAGTGTCCTGCCCAGAAGGCTACGCCGGCACCCCCAATCGGGCCCGCGCTTGGACCTCATGGAGTCAGTGCCCCAAAGTTTGTTCAGGAGTTCAACGACAAGACGAAGAACTACGAACCTGGACTCATTCTTCCAGTCATCATCACCGTCTACACTGATAAGAGTTTTACTTTTATCCTGAAGACACCCCCTGCCGCAGTGCTCATCAAGAAAGCACTTGGCGTTACCAAGGGAAGTGGTGTACCAAATAAGACTAAGATTGGCAAGATCACACAGGACCAACTTACCGAGATTGCAAAGACCAAGCTTGAGGATCTCAATGCCAATGACATTGAGGCTGCCAAGAAGATCGTTGCAGGAACCGCTCGCAGTATGGGCGTAGAGGTGGAGCAGTAAGATGAAACACGGAAAGAAATATCGCGAAAGTATTAAGAAAATTGACCGTGAGAAGCTCTATTCCTTTGATGAAGCTTCATCTCTCGTCAAGGATGTTGCCTTTGCAAAGTTCGACGAAACTGTTGAAATCTCTGTAAAGCTGACTCTCAAGAAGAGCCAGAGTGTCCGTGACACCGTGGTGCTTCCAAACCAGTTTTCCGCCCAGAAGCGTGTCCTTGTTTTTGCCAAGGGTGAGAAGGCCCAGGAAGCTCTTGATGCAGGTGCAGCCTTTGTAGGAGACACTGACCTTATCGAGAAGATTCGTGGCGGTTGGATGGACTTTGATGTGGCGGTAGCTACCCCTGATATGATGAAGGACGTCGGTCGTTTGGGACCCATTCTTGGACGCAGAGGCTTGATGCCCAACCCCAAGACCCAGACTGTTACCTTTGACGTGAAGGGCGCTCTTGAAGAGTTGACTAAAGGTCGTGTAGAGTTCCGCTCTGACAAGACTGGTGTAGTGCACCTTGGCATTGGTAAAGTTTCCATGGATCCTGCAAAAGTAAGTGAAAATGCTCGTGCAGTTGTCAAGGAAATCATCCGCAAGAAGCCTTCTGATGCAAAAGCAGACTTCTTGGTCAGCGTTGCTCTTTCCTCCACAATGGGCCCTGGTGTCCATGTAAACGTGAAGGATCTTGCGCTTTAGGCAAACTTAGGAGAAGCATATTATGGATTATAAGACTCGTATTACACCCGCAAAGGAAGAGGCTGTAAAAGCTCTGAAAGATGAGTTTGCCCAGTATTCTGGGTACATCTTCACCGATTACCGCGGGATGACCGTAGAACAGATTACCTTGCTTCGCAGAAACCTTCTCAAGAAGGACGCTGCCTACCGCGTAGTCAAGAACCGTTTTGCCAAGATTGCCCTTACGCAGCTTGATAGAACTTCTGATGACCAGCTTATCGGCCCCACTGCAATTGCACTGGTTCGTGGCGATGAGGCTAACGTAGTTGCTAAGGATTTGTTCCAGGCCGCCAAGGATGGGGCTCCTCTTGTTGTTAAGGGTGCCCTGCTTGATGGTACTTTCATGAATGCCGAAGAGATTGAGGCTTTTAGCAAGCTGCCAAGCAAGCTTGAGCTGATCTCTATGTTGATGGGTACCATGAAGGCCCCTGTACAGAAGCTTGCAGCTACTCTGCTCGCCTATGTGGAAAACCAAGGTGGAGCAGCAGTTGAAGAAGCTGCCCCAGTTGTCGAAGAGAACTAAACACAGTCCTAGTCTTCACTCGTAACCTGCTATGACTGTGCAGTACATACAATTTTAAGGAGAAGGTAATATGGCTACTAAAGAAGAAATTTTGGAATCGATCGCTACTATGACCGTGATGGAAGTTGCTGACTTGATCAAGATGATGGAAGATAAGTTTGGTGTTGTTGCAGCAGCTGCTGCCGCTGGTCCTGCTGCCGCTGCTGTTGAAGCAGTTGAAGAGCCCACTGAATTCAACGTCATCCTTGTCGCTTGTGATCCTACTAAGAAGATTGCAGCTATTAAGGAAGTTCGTGCTCTGTCCGGTCTTGGCCTCAAAGAAGCCAAGGAGCTGGTTGAGGCTGGAAACGCCGTCATCAGAGAAGGTGTTAGCAAGGCCGATGCCGAAGCTGTCAAGGAAAAACTCGTTGCAGCCAGCTGTACTGTTGAGATCAAGCCGGTTGACTAATGTTTTGAGTGGGGACCTGTCCTCCTTTGGACAGGATCCTGCCCTTGTTTTTTGTAAACGGGTTTAATCCCGATTTATTGAGCCACCGGATAGACACCGGTGGCCTATTGTGTCTTTCGTTTCCCTCTGTCCAAGGGGGGATTCTGTCTGTTTCTCAATTGACTCTGGAGGGTACATGATGGTTGCCAAAGGCAAATCCATAACACGCACGTACATCGGTTCTGATTTCCAAGAAGTCTGTGAACTGCCCAACCTTATCGGGATTCAACTTGATTCCTATGAGAGATTTCTACAGCTTGAACGCTTCAAGCAGGGTTTGCCCCCTGAAGCAGCGTCAGGTCTGGAAGAGGTCTTCCAAGCTACGTTCCCGATAGATAGCCCCAATGGTGAGATGCGTCTTGCGTACAAGGGGTACACTATTGATTATGAAAATATCAAGTTCACCGAAACCGAGTGCAAGAAAAAGGGCCGCTCCTATAGTGTGCCTATCAAAGTCACGATCAGCCTTGAGTTTTCCACTGGTGAGATGAGGGAGAAAGAGATCTTCTTTGGGGATATCCCCATGATGACAGATCGCGGTACCTTTATCATCAACGGAGCCGAACGTGTTGTTGTCAGTCAGATTCACCGCTCCCCAGGAGTAATCTTTTCCAATGATAAGGATGTATACTCTTCGAGGATCATCCCCTATCGTGGATCTTGGCTTGAATTTGAAATTGATGATAAGAAGCATCTTATCTATACAAAGATCGACCGAAAGAAACGTATCCTCGGAACGCTCTTTCTGCGTGCGATCGGGTTCAATACCCGTGAAAAGATTATTGAACAGTTTTACAAGGGAGAACTGGTTGAAATTGCTGATGACAGCGATTTGAAATCCAGCCTTGAGAACCGTTACCTGTATAAAGACGTCTATGCCCTTGTCGGCAAGGAGAACAAGAAGGTTCTTCGAGCTGGTGATAAGTTGCACGCCCATGAGATTGATGAGTTGCTTGGCTTGAAAGTAAGCTCCCTTCATCTGATTAACATGCGTGACAAAGACTCTTTGCACAGCGATATGATCCTCAACTGTTTTGAGGTTGAGGATGCCAAATATACCCGAGAGGGATTTGACGAACCGACAAAGGAAGATGTGCTTAGCCCTATCTTCAGCGTCCTCATGCCCGGAGAGATGATCGCCATCGAACGAGCAGAGAAGGATCTTCCTGATATGTTCTTCTCCAGTCGCAGGTATGACCTGGGATCTGTCGGTCGATATAAGTTCAACAAGAAGTTTGGCTCAGGTTCTGAGGAAGAGGAGGAGAATGCCTCCACCGACCTTACCGTCCTGACCACTGAAGATATTGTTAATACGATGGACTTTTTGATTAAGGTCTTTATCCGTGAATATAACGTAGATGATATCGATCACCTGGGTAACAGGCGTGTCCGTTCCGTAGGAGAGCTCCTGCAGAATGCACTCAAGAGTGCTTTTGCCCGGATGGAGCGTATCGCCAAGGAACGCATGAACCTGGAGACCAGCAGCGTCAAGCCTCAGGACTTGATATCCATCAAGCCTATTGTGGCCGCTGTGAAGGAGTTCTTCGGCAGTAGCCAGCTCTCACAGTTCATGGACCAGGTCAACCCGCTTGCAGAGCTTACCCATAAGAGAAGGCTCAACGCCCTCGGCCCTGGAGGTCTCTCCCGTGACCGTGCAGGCTTTGAGGTTCGTGACGTCCACTACACTCACTATGGCCGTATCTGTCCTATTGAGACTCCTGAAGGCCCGAATATCGGCCTTATCGTCTCCTTGGCCAACTACACCAGGGTCAACCAGCATGGATTCTTGGAATCTCCCTACCGCAGGGTGGTCGATGGTGTTGTCTCCAAGCAGTACAGGTTCCTTGATGCCAATGACGAGGAGAAGTTCTTCATCGCACAGGCTTCAGCCAAACTGGACGCCGATGGCAAGTTCCAGGACAAGGAGATCCCTGTCAGGCATAGTGGGGACTACTCCACCAAGCCTCCTCAAGAGATCCGTTATATGGACGTGTCCCCCAAGCAGGTCCTCAGTGTCGCCGCATCGCTCATCCCATTTCTTGAGCATGATGACGCCAACCGTGCCCTGATGGGTTCAAACATGCAGAGGCAGGCAGTTCCTTTGGAATTCCCGGAAGCCCCTCGTGTTGGAACTGGCATGGAGAGCAAGACTGCGTACGACAGTGGTGTGCTTGTAAAGGCACTCAAGGCCGGAACGGTCACCTATGTGAGTTCCGACAAGATTGTCATTCGCGAGGATGATGCCGCTATCGAGGGTGAGGTACGCGAGTACGCCATCCAGAAGTTCCAGAGGACCAACCAGGATACCTGCTTTAACCAGAAGCCCAACGTCCATGTAGGGCAGCATGTAGAGGCAGGGGAGGCTATCGCCGATGGCCCTGCCACCCATGATGGTGATCTCGCCCTCGGGCGCAACATCCTGGTAGGATTTGTTCCTTGGCATGGATACAACTATGAGGATGCTGTTCTCATCAGTGAAAGAGTTGTCAAGGATGATATCTACACCTCTGTGCATATCAAGGAGTTCACCACTGATATCCGAGAGACCAAGCTCGGCCCGGAGAAGCTCACCAGGGATATTCCCAACACCAGTGAGAAGATGCTTGAGCAGCTCGATGAGGATGGTATCGTTCGCATCGGGACCATGGTCAAGCCAGGTTCCATCCTTGTCGGTAAGGTAACTCCCAAAAGTGAGAGTGATACCACCCCTGAGTTTAAGTTGCTCAACTCCATCTTTGGCGAGAAGGCCAAGGAGGTGAGGGACACATCCTTGAAAGTTCCTCACGGGACTGAAGGGACGGTCATCGATATCCAGAGGCTGAAGCGAAGCAATAATGACGAGCTTTCCCCTGGTGTCGAAGAGACAGTCAAGGTCCTGCTTGCAACCAAGCGTAAGCTGAGACAGGGTGACAAGATGGCAGGACGCCATGGTAACAAGGGTGTGGTGAGCCGGATCCTTCCCGAAGAGGATATGCCGTTCATGGAAGACGGGACTCCTTTGGATGTCTGTCTCAACCCGCTGGGTGTTCCTTCTCGAATGAACATCGGGCAGTTGATGGAGACCCAGCTCGGTTGGGCTGCCGTCAAGTTGGACAAGTGGTACTCGACTCCTGTATTCCAGAGCGCATCCATGGCTCAGATTGAGGAGAAGATGCGTGAGGCCGGCCTTCCTGAGAACTCCAAGACTGTGCTGTACAACGGCCATACCGGCGTTCCGTTTGTGAACCCTGTATTCTGTGGATATATCTACTACCTCAAGCTGCACCACCTTGTCGATGACAAGATGCATGCCCGTTCCACCGGTCCCTACTCGCTGGTAACCCAGCAGCCACTTGGCGGTAAGGCCCAGTTTGGTGGTCAGAGACTTGGAGAGATGGAAGTGTGGG
>CAZPOJ010000143.1:0-7172 GCA_964588005.1 uncultured Sphaerochaeta sp. | reverse complement strand
TTAGATCATGTAGATAGATGTCTGAGCCATATAAGACTCCCAGCGGGAAGGTATAGGAAGACCTGCAGTTAATAATCTTCATATTGGCTATCTCAATATCGTTTGCATACCAGGCACCCCAGGCTGTACGTAGGAATTCGCCGTCAATTATGGTATCATCCATTCCGGCACCTATCACCCCAACATGCGATTTTACTCCGGCAGGAAAGACTTGGTTGTTATCGGAGTTAGAATAAGTACCTTCTGCTAAATAAATCGTCCTGGGATTTGTTGGATTGGAAGCTATTCTCTGCATAGCATGAACGATGGATTGCATCGGAGATTCGGCGGATAAACCTGTATTAGCATCATCACCATTGGGCGAGACGTATAGATCACTGTCTATCTGAGTTATATATCCCTCTTGGATATCCAAGGTCACATTACAATTACGAACACCAACAAAGTAACCATCCGGTTCGGATAAAATACTGCTTCCTCGCAGTAAGTGGATATTGTAGCTATTTTGTGTCTCATAATGAAAGGTGAAGCTAAAATCCATTCCCCTACTTGCAGAGTTGTTATAAACTGAGCATAGTGCCACAGGATCAAAAGTTAAAGCATCGGATTCATCAAACGCTATACCTCCACCTATGGTCAAGGCTTGGTTGTTAAAAATATTTACGTTAGATAATGATAGATTTGAGTGGTTACCAACTGTTATACCACCACCAGACTGTGCAATGCAGTTTCTAATAATGCAATTTGAGACTATGGCGCTAGAGTTGTTTCTAACATACAACCCTCCCCCCGGATTGATCGGACTACCATAATACCCATTCTCATTGTTGACTAAGGTAAACCCGTTTAAAGTAATAGTCTCACCGTTGATCACTCTAACACAAGTGCCTAGATTCCCGTCGATGATAGTATTTTCTATGTATGATGGCACAGGATCAGTTGAATACAGACTGACCAGTGAGATGCTTTGCCCCATCAGATTAATATTCTCAATATATCTACCCGGATAAACCATGACTACATCACCATTTGCTGAAGCATCTACTGCTGCTTGTATGCTTATGTATTGCTGTGAGCCATCCAAAGATACAGTTCTTGTTGTGCTTAATATAATGGATGGTAGCATCAGGATTAATAATAGAAAGTGGATTTTCATATCCTATCCTTATCTGAAATGGGGCGGGGTTAACCGCCCCATCAATCTTGAGCTATTTAAGGAGTAGCATTTTCTGTGTTGAGACGTGATTTGGTGTGCTCATCTTATAGAAATACACTCCTGAAGACACAGACACACCGTTATTATCAGTCCCACTCCAGACCACTGAATGACGACCCGGAGCAAAACTATTATTGATAAGAGTTTTAACCTTTTGTCCCTTGAGGTTGAATACCTCAATTTTAACAGAACATTGTTCTGCCAAATCAAAGCTGATTGTAGTTTCAGGATTGAAAGGGTTGGGATAATTGCCAAACAGTTTTGTTACTGTTGGCAGGGCAGGCTCGTCTGTTTTACCAATCCTTACTTGCAGGAATTCCTTGCATTCTGAAACAGTGATATTTCTACTCTCAAATCGGCCTGATTGATTGTTTAGAACTGCGTAATCAAGCACATTGGCATTTGCTGCCTTATTGGGGAAATACATTGCAAATTCCAGATTGGCTAATTCTTCAGAAGGATCTTCTACGTTTGTGATGTATGCATTTAATTGCACTTGATCTTCCTTGATAACCGCTGCCCCCTTACATTCTTCATTTACAAATACTGCTATTTCCGTTGGTTTGTTACCATCCTCAAACTGGTTGAGGTCGATTGAAAGGAATATTGGAATATAATCTGGTTTCTCTTCGTAACCGAAATGTGAAGCCATTTCCCGGTAATAGGGATCGGTAAATGGTGGATCGGGATTATCACCGCCAAGAGGAAATTCGATTGGATCAGTTCCGATGTAGCGGACTACAACCATTTCCCCGGGATTGATAGTTATTTCTCTTCCTCCTGTTGGAAAGCATCCAAGCCAGTCATTTGTGTATGCATCAGAGGGAGGAACCCCTGGAGGTAGAGTATAGCCTACTCTCGGTAAACGAGCCATCGCCCAATCTTCGGCCATAATCGCTGTGATGTTATCAAGAATCGGTAACAGTGCATCAAATGGTTTCAAGCTTTCCTGCAAATAATAACCGAGGTAGATTTCTCTGAAACGTATGCCAGTATAACTGTCTTCCTGGCAATTTTGGTCAGGGGGAATTATGTAATGTTCTGTGGTATATCGATCAAGACTTTGGATAAACATTCCCTGATTCAAAGGATTGGCTGGATAATATCCCTGATATTGGATTAGGACTTCATCCGCATTATTTGTTAGAGTCACCTTATAACCATTTTGACTGCAGACATAATGCTCTGGAAGAACAGTTGGAGATGCATAGTCTTGATCATTATTATATTTCCACCAGATTTGCTCCAGAACTGGATCATCTATTCTAAATAAGCCATTACCCCTGAATTCATGAAATACTTGATACAACGAATTCAGGGCACCGCTTCCAGGATAATTAACAACTCCGGGAATGCTGATGTATCTAACATTATCGTTTGTTAGATTGTGATACCTGTGAAGGTGTCCGTCGATCAAGGGGATTGCGCCGATATCCTTCTGGGTTCCATCCGAGTCTCTATCATTGTGATCGGTCAGCCAGGTTTCGCCATCACCGTTTGTATCTGGATTTCCATTATCAATACATAACGACTTCACCTCTGTATTCCAGATTGGAACGTAGTTACTGTCTAAACCAGAGGCTGTATTGAACAAACAACCTGGATGAATTACAGGATCGTAATCAATGCCAATGAAAGGAGTAACTGTGTTAAACAGATTGTGGCTTATATAGTTTACGTTATTAGTTCCAATATTGTTTACACCATTCAGACTGTTGTCGATAACGTTGTTGACAATCACCACTCTGCTGCCACCCTCTACAGAGATGCATTTGCCAACTATATTGAAGGTGTTATTTCTGATGACAACCCATTTAGGATTTAAACCGCTAGAATGCACCATCAAGTAACTGAGGTAGCTATATTCTAAAATCAGGTTGTTTTCAATCGTAGCACTACCCACATTATCAACCAATATTGCGAATTTATTCGGATCAGGAGCTTGCTGATTTTCGTTGGGATCATTGAACAGCAATCTATTACCTTTGATGTCGAAATGCCCAGACCCGTACAAATAAATGGCAGCAGCATTACCTGCAAAGTTGTATGATATTGTACAGTTTGTTACTATCGTAGGTGAGGTAGTATTATTTATCAAATGTAACCCACCGCCTGTAGTTTCGCCCTGATCATCCTCAGTACCATTGTTGTGTGAGATATTGCAGCGTGTTATGGTTGCAGGTATGTTGGAACTAATACCTAATCCATAACAATTCGAGGATATGCAGTTGATTATTGTGCAGTCAGTTACCGATAATCTATTACTGCTTTGCAAATTGACCAGTATTCCACTCCAACCATTGGTTAGGGTTAGATTTTCTATTAATACATTACTGATACCATTACCGACAATACGAATGCATGAGTTTGAGTTTTGCGCGTTTATCTCTACACCCTCACCCCAACCTATTAAAGTTAAACTGGATATCTGTCCGGTTGCAAGGGGGCTAAAATCTACCGATTCGTAGTAAACACCTGGCAAAACTTTTATCATAATAGCTTCGCCATTGTAATTACTGTTAACCGCTGACTGTATGCGTGGCAATGCTTGGCCAATGGTTTTGAAATACGGTAGTGTAGTGCTTGTTGATATTCTGAGATCGTTCATGTTATACTTAGTAAGGGTAACTAAAGGCAACTCGATAACGGTAGTGCTACCTTGAATATTAATCTGGCTCGATATAACTGGATAATAGAATTTGTGGAGATTTGGTTGGAATAGTTCATATTCAATAAAATACAGTCCCGTTCCAACGCCGAAAGCAAAGTTCCCGTCCGAGTCAGGATAGGTATCAACTACAATATTACCGCTACTTACGTCTTTTAACCTAATACAGGACAAAATCACATCTTCAGGATTAGTGTTCAACGCAATAGTCCCCCGGACATTCAACACATGATAAGGGATCTGTCCAACAAAGGGAAGTTTATTTCTTCCGGTAATCGTTATAGTGATATCATTTGTTTCCATGGTGTCAATGTTTAAAATAGCAACACCCGCTGCGTTAGCATAACAATATTCATATAATTCCGAACCATTAGAAGCACATACTAGAGAATTAGCAACTCCAGTGTTAATGACCAGGTTGTAATTCTGAAATTGGTTGTCTGAAGTAAAATATTGTGGCAAAACTACATCGTATGCTGTTGGTGTGTCAGTCCAAATCCGTAACTCAGGATCACCAAGAAGATTCAATGAAAAACAACTCCATCTGTGTGCACCATAAGAATTATATGATTCAGTAAAAGACATTTTTGATTCGGCGAAACAAGCTCCAATTATAGTATGATTGGCACTATTCTGATCGAATAAAGGTCTATAAAATTCTGTTGCAAAGTCAGAAGCAATAGGATTGTTATAACTGTACCAATTGTAATGAGAAGCACCTATATATGATACAGCCCCCTTATTCTGCGCCCCCACCAACAATTCTCCCAAACAATCTTCGCCATCAGGGTGATTGAAATTGTTTGTATGACACGAAGTTGTATAAACAATCCCTTCGCAGTTATCATTAGTTAATGAACTTAAATATGCCGGACACATTGCATAGCCTTCAGATGCGGCACCATCCCATGCCTGGTTAGTACCATGACTAGACCAATTGAGAATATTAAGACCTGAATTAATCAGTGTAATTAAACTATTATGATTAAAGGTTAGATTCAATCCGTTATAATAGCACTGTGACGTATCAAACAAGTATAATGGGTTTCCCCAAGGCGAGATTACTTCGTTGTAAAGTAATCTTGAGTAATAATCCGAGTCACTAAGCCCTCCATACATACTGGGATTGGGAGGCATAATCCACTTTCCCGCAAATAGCAACTTTTTCGCATAATTCCCGCTAACTGGGTAGTTTTCATATTTCTCGTATCCGAGTGTTTTTTCAACGAATTGTGATGCAATTGCATTTTGTAATGTCGTAACAGCTATTCTGCCGATGAAAATTTCAGGGAGTAGATCAATATCATTACCATTAATCCCGTCCTCAATTTCTCCGACATAGTTATCCCCATCATAATTCCAGTTTATCTGACCATCTAAACAAGAATAAAACAGGTCAGTAGGTATGACATCGGAAGAATAATCATTGTTGGTCCCATAATTATCTACAATACCATAACAAAGAGCAGCGGGAATAATTGTTGGATCACCACCGAGTAGGACATAGGTAGTTCCCTTAGTTAAATAGTAGTCTTTAATGCAGTTCTTTATCTTTAATGCTAGTTCCGCTCCCGGGTAATGGCTATTAATATATTGTGTAGTAATAATATCTGCAGGTATCCCTTTTTGCGTTTTCCAGTCGGCTAAGGGAGTAAACTCGTCTACAAGTGAGTAATCAGTAATTATCAAGTATTTCACATCATTTGGATTTACTATATCCCTATTGTTTTGCACAATTACATCGTTAGGATTAATAACAATACGCTTTAAAGTTTCACCAGCTGATCCATCATCCCACATAGCGTCATTTCTAAAATCGGTTAAACCATAATTGATAATCAAAGAACCTGTTGTTATCAATTTCAGTTGATTTGTTAAAGGCAGGTAAATAAAGGGAGATACTTGAAAACAAAACACGCGATAAGTTCTGAGAATTTGGGTTGAAGAATATATGCAACTGTTTTCCGGATACTCTCCTACAGCATAGTATTGCGGGTCAGGATCAACGATTTCCGCATCACCGACCTGCATGGATGTAGGCATAATATTTTGTGCAGGTGCAATCTCAACATTGCTCAATACTATTTCGGCATTATAACTGAAAGACAAATTCTGAAACTCTGCACCATCAGGAATTGCAACCATGACTAATTGAGTTGGCAAATTTGGCGCCCCAGGCTCGTTTGAGAATACGACATTTTGACTACCATTGTACTTAATCTGCGTCCCTTCTGTGGTTGTGATAAATTCATAATCACCTGCACTATAGGACAGATTAATTACTTTCTGTTCTGCGTTAAGCCAACAAAACATGGCTGTAACGATCAATGTGACAACCAACAATTTCTTGTTCATTTGAACCTCCATAATTTTCTTCAAGTTGCGAACAAAACTATTCTAATACAACATGATATCTTGTCAACCTCAATTTCTGTCGCATCCTTATGCATCCTTGTTTGTGTTAATACAGGGTAGTGGCTTCCTTGCTCCAGAGACAGTATCAATACTACTCGCAAGGAGATACGATGGAAGCCAAGCTACTGGAACGCATCAAAGAACAACTAGTCAGACACGAAGGTCTGAGACTAAAACCCTATCGCTGTACGGCAGATAAGCTGACCATCGGTATTGGACGCAATCTCGATGACTGTGGTATCTCCCAGACCGAAGCCTATGTGCTCTTGGAGAATGATATCCAGAACTGCGAGAAGAAGCTTCTGGATGAGATTCCAGAGATATACAATCCCCTGGATGAAGTTCGCAAGTCGGTGCTATTGAATATGTGTTTCAACTTGGGTATTGGTGGGCTGCTGGGCTTCAACAACACTTTGGCTTTCATAGCTGCCGGAGACTGGGAACGGGCTGCCAATGGCATGCTGGCTTCCAAGTGGGCGAAGCAGGTTGGACGAAGAGCGATAGAGTTATCTGAAATGATGAGGAAAGGTAAGTGATACCGATCCCGGTCGAGATCGATGCAATGCTGGCTATTCTCAACCTCCCCAAGGAGATGGGCGATAACGGCATCTTCAAAGAGCATAAGGCTATCGTCATGGAGACGGTACGATCTGTTGTGCTTCCTGAACACTATACCCGGGCTATCCAGGATGATCTGCCTGAGGAAGAGCCGTTCCTGATCTCTTTTCGTTTTGGGTTCTGTTTCCTAATGCTGCACAGTACATGTGAGTTTCTCAATTTGAAGACCCTAGGCGAGGGAATAGTTAAGACCGTAGGATTAGACCAGTCTGCTACCGAACTGCTCACAGGGAGCGAAATTGACGCATTCAAAGC
>CAZPOJ010000142.1:0-7224 GCA_964588005.1 uncultured Sphaerochaeta sp. | reverse complement strand
CCACTTCTTTTCCAGTTGTCAACTCTTCTCTTAATATCCCTACAATTTTTTACAATTTAAACCAGATAGCCTAGATTTCACACGTTCAAATTCCATTTGATTATTCCACATGTGATAAAAAAGTCCTCCCGCTAAGGAGGACCCAATGCACAAAGCCAATACTCCTACCCTTTCACCGCACCCATGGTAAGACCCTTGACCACATACTTCTGGAAGAACATCGTCAGGAGGATAGCAGGGGCCATGATCACAACAGCGGCTGCCATGACCGCACCCCAGTCGACTTCGACGTAGGAGAGGAAGTTGTAGACTGCTATGGGAAGGGTGCGTGTCTTCTGCTGGCTCAGGACCTGGCTAAACATGAAGTTGTTCCAGCTGAAGATGAAGCTCAAGGTGGTTGCCGTGACAACACCGGGCCCTGAGAGGGGGAGCAATATCTTGAAGAAGGCCATTTGTTGGGTAAGGCCATCGACCATTGCCGCCTCTTCCAGCTCCCGAGGAACAGAATCAAAGTAAGGTGCCATGACCCAGACGACCAAGGGCAGGCAGATGAGCATATGCGAGAGGATGAGCGCCACGTAGGAGTCCATCAGCCGTAGGCGTGAGAATACGATATACCAGGGCATCAGAAAAGAGATTCCTGGCATTAGGCGGGCGACAAGGATGAACATCGAAAGCTTCTGCTGCTTGTAGCGGGCAATTGAATAGGCTGCAGGGAGTCCCAGCACAAGGGAGAGCATCACACTGACCACCGAGACGATGACCGAGTTTTTCATGTAACGCAGAAAGTTCTGCTCGATGAATACCCTGTCGTAGTTTTGCAGTACAGGGGTGAATACAAACTTAGGAGGCCAGGAGATGATATCAACCTGGGTCTTGAATGAACTCATCAGCATCCAGACAAAGGGAAAGAGGATGGGAATGATGATGAGGACCAGCATGATGTAGAAGAGTACTCGTTTTGGTATTGTCGGCTTCATACTCCCCCCTACAGCTCGAATGCTTTGCGTAACCGCATTACACCGAGACTGAAACCCATGACTACGATGAATAGGAATACCAGCATGACTGCACTCTGTCCCATCCTGAAATATTCGAAGCTGTATTTGAAGGCGAGGATATTGAGGTTTTCTGAAGCATACCCGGGTCCCCCTCCTGTCATTGCATAGATAATGTCGTAGGTCTTCAGTGCATCAATTGCACGAAGGATAACCGCTGTCAGAATAGTGGGCATGAGCATCGGCAGGGTAATCTTAAAAAGTACCTGACGGGCATTTGCCCCATCAACCTTGGCAGATTCATACGGTTCGCTGGAAAGGCCTGCCAGACCTGCCAGAACAATAATGGTGATCATCGGCGTCCATTGCCAGATATCCACAAGGATCAGGGACGGCATGACGCTCTTGGTTTCCGAGACCCACCCACTCTGTGGAAGGCCCAGGACACTGAGCACATAGTTTAGGATTCCGATGGTAGGGTCATAAAAGAGGTTCCATACGATACCGATGGCAACAGGAGTAGCCACCAGAGGGAGCAACAGCAGGGTTTTCACCACTCCCTTACCAACAAAAGCGCGGTTTAGGATGAGGGCAAGGGTAACACCCAGTACCATCTCAACGATGACAGCTCCAAAGGTGAAGTAGAAGGTTCTACCCAAGGCATCGAGAAATCTCGGCTCTTTCAGGACATCGATATAACTTTTCAAGCCAACAATATTCAAAGGTTTCCCACTGGTCAACGACCAGTCGGTAAAACTGAGAAAAAATGTATAACATACAGGAAACACCATGAGAACCACTACAAATATTAGCGCGGGAAGAGGAAACAGATACCGTAGGTTCCTCTCGAAAAAACCTTGTCGGACCATAGAAAAGCTCCTTGTAGGCAGAAGTGGCCGGCCGAAGAACTCGGTCGGCCACGCTTACTCCATTGTAGTTTAGAGACCGTACTCGCCGTCTGCCTTCAACAGTTCGTCAACAGCCTTGGCCTTCTCGGTTGCAAGGGCAGGGAGCTTTGAGGAAGTTCCCTTGGTGTTGATGGACTCGATGATGACTTCACCGATCAAATCTCTAGCCTGTCCGACAGAACTCATGAAAGGACGGTCAAAGGGGTAGCCGTTCTTAGCAGCATGGGCCTGAGTCTCTACAAGACCGGGGTTCATGACAGCACGGACATCCTTGTCAGCCCAAGCAGAGTCTCGAGCCATGGTGATGTTGGAGAGCATACCTTCCTTAGCAAGATCCTTGTTGGTTGCCCAATCGAGGAACTTCTGTGCAGCAGCCTGGTTCTTGGTCTTGGCGGACATTGCCATACCCCAGGAGACTACGATAAAGGGAGCGTCGCCCTTAGGACCACGGGGAAGTTGTGCAATACCGATGTCTGCTGCAGGAATCTGGGTCTTGGAAGGATCGACGATTTGCCCATAGAAGACAGAGGCGTCAGTCCACATGGCGGCCTTGCCAGCCTGGAAGACGGGCATGACATTCTCCCATGACATGCTGGTTACGCCCTGTGGGCCGTAGGTACCGAGCATTTTGCCATAGAAGCGAATAGCTTCAAGGGCTTCAGGGGAGTCAAATACAGCCTTGCCACCCTCAAGATACCTTCCACCGTAGTTGTAGACGTAGCTGGAGAGCTGGGTTACTGCAGCAGCACCCTTACCACGGGAAGCGAAACCTGCAACGCCATCCTTGTTCATCGCCTTGGCGGCAGCCTCGAGTTCCATGAAGTTGGTGGGGACAGAGAGGCCGGCCTTCTTCAGAAGGTCCTTTCTGTAATAGAGCACCTGCCACTCGGTTACGAGGGGAACGATGTAGGCAACACCATCTTTGCGTCCGATATCAACGGAGTTGCTGGGATAGTCGCTGAAATCGTAGTCGTCCAAGCCCTTATACCAGCCGTTCTTGATGAACATCAGACCTTCCTGGAGAGGACGGGTCATGAATACATCAACAGTGGAGGAGTTGGTTGCAAACTCGGTGGTCAGCTTGTTGGTAAGCTGGCTCTCCTGCAGACTCTCATAGTTTACCTTGATCCCGGTCTGAGCTTCAAACTCAGGAATCTTTGTCTTGAGCAACTCACCGTAGGGGTGGTTTGCCAACAGCACGCGAATCTCTGGCTTTGCAGGCTCGGAAGCTCCCTGTGCAAAGACTGATCCTGTCAGGCAGAGCAATACAAGAAGCACGACGAACATGTTCTTTGTTTTCATTATTCATTCTCCTTTTGAATTAGAATTTCCTTTTACCCTATTATACCCCCTTTTTGGCAGATGTAAATGTTAAAATGAATATTATTTTTAATTGCATGAATATTTCTTTCATACTATACTAAGGAGACGAAGAGCAGGAGGTGCCATGAACGAGGTCAGCGCAATCTATACCATCCAGAGCAAGTATGCGAGTCTGAGCATCAAAGAGAAAAAAATAGCTGACTTCATCCTGAAACATCCCAAAGAGTCGGTAAACCCCAGTATCGAGGAGCTTGCCGAGAGGATCGGCATCAGCGAATCGACAATGGTGCGCTTCGCCCGCAAGCTCGGCTATACCGGGTACCAGCGATTTCGCATCGCCTTGGCCCGGGAGACCATCCCTTCCAATGAGCAGGTGTTTGAGATAGGGGTATCCGACCAGGAAGACCCTATCGACACGGTATTCAAGAATGCCCAGGACACCCTGAACGAAACCTACAAGAGGATTAACCGCTCAGCCCTGCAACAAGTAGGCAAGAGGTTCTCAGAAGCAAGGAACATCTATCTCATGGGACTAGGGGGGTCGAACATCCTGGCCCTCGATGCATACCACAAGCTTATCCGTACCGGCCTAAACTGCAGCTATGCAACAGATTTCCATATGCAACTGATGCTCGCTTCCCAGGCAAACGAAGAGGACATAGCGCTCATCATCTCCCACACGGGTTCAGGATATGATACCCTTGCCATAGCTGAGGAGTTCAGGAACAACAACTGCCCGATAGCTGTGCTGACCAGCAACAATCGATCGCCCTTGGCAAAGATGGCCGAGCACGTCCTGCATGTTGCCACCAGCAACAACTTACTGGTTGCAGAGTCCTTCTCTGCACGAATAGTATCGCTGACCATCATAGACATCCTCTATGTGGAAGTCCTGGAACGGATGAAAGATCTGGGAGTCGAGAATCTAAACAGAATGAGAAATGTCATCGCAAAGAGACGTATTTGAATTGAGGAGAAAAGAACATATGAAAGCATCTATCGGTTTGATCGGTCTTGCCGTCATGGGAGAGAACCTGGTACTCAATCTTGAGAGCAAAGGCTATTCTGTCGCCGTCTATAACAGAAGCACCTCCAAGGTTGACTCCTTCATAGAAGGAAGGGCCAAGGGAAAGAACATTGTAGGGGCATACAGCCTTGAGGAGCTTGTCTCCTCCTTGGAAACACCCCGGAAAGTCATGATGATGGTCAAGGCTGGCAAACCTGTCGATGAGACCATCGAGACGCTCATCCCCCTTCTTGAACAAGGAGATATCATCATCGATGGAGGCAACTCCAACTATGAGGATTCCCAGCGTAGAATGGAATATGTTGAAAGCAAGGGCCTGCTCTTTATCGGCACCGGTGTTTCCGGTGGCGAGGAAGGGGCTCTGCTTGGTCCATCCATCATGCCCGGCGGTTCAAAGAAGGCATGGCCTGCCGTCAAGGAGATGTTCCAGGCGATATCGGCCCATGTCGATGGAGTGCCTTGCTGTGACTGGATAGGACCCGGAGGAGCAGGACACTTTGTAAAGATGGTCCATAACGGCATCGAGTATGGTGATATGCAGCTTATTTGCGAAATTTATGACCTCATGCATAGATATTTGGGTATGAGCAACGACGAGATGCAGGAGGTGTTCGCCACCTGGAACAAAGGCGATCTTGACTCCTACCTCATTGAGATCACCGCTGACATCCTTGGCTATAAGGATGAGGACGGATCTCCCCTTGTCGACTCCATCCTTGATACGGCGGGACAAAAAGGCACAGGCAAATGGACAGGAATTGCAGCGCTCCATGCCGGTATCCCCCTCACCCTCATCGTCGAGTCGGTCTTCGCCCGTAGTGTGAGCAGTCAAAAAGAGGAACGCGTTGCTGCAAGCAAGGTCTTTCCCCCCAAGGCAGTTGAGCTCACCCATGACAGAAAAACCTTTGTAGATGAGTTGGGCAAAGCCCTCTATGCTGCAAAGATCATCTCCTATGCCCAGGGTTTCTCCCTGATCAAGAGCGCAGGGGCGAGCAACGAGTGGGATTTGGACCTCAGCAGCATAGCACTGCTTTGGAGAGGCGGATGCATCATCCGCTCGGCATTCCTAGCTGAGATCAGCCAGGCTTTCAAAAAGAAGGGTGACCTGGACAACTTGGTCATGGACTCCTACTTCACAGAGATTCTCAATGCCAACCAGCAGAGCCTACGCGACACAGTTGCGACAGCTGCCCTCAACGGCATTCCCGCCCCTTCCCTTTCTGCAGCCCTATCATGGTTTGACAGCTACAGTAGCGAACGCCTTCCGGCCAACCTGTTGCAGGCCCAGCGCGACTACTTCGGAGCGCACACCTACGAAAGGATCGACAAAGAACGGGGCGAGTTCTTCCACACCAACTGGACCGGAAGGGGTGGCGATACCGCATCGACAACATACAATATTTAAAAGAGGAGTGATGTAATGGCTCGTATACAACTGCTTCCAAAAAGCCATGACGGCTTTGACCTGGTCTCCCTAGGAGCCCTGGTTGTTCGACTTGACCCGGGCGTCGTGCCCTTCGAATATGCCCAGAGCCTCGACCTCCATGTCTCTGGAGGTGAGTTCAATGTGGCGGCGAACCTAAGCCGTGCCTTTGGCCAGAAGACAGCGGTGGTATCGGCTATGGTCGACTACCCCCTCGGGCTGAAGATAGAATCAGAAGTTCGTAGAATGGGAGTCACAGGCATCTACAAACGCTTCGAACATGACGGGGTGCGCGGACCCAACATGGCCAATGTCTACAGTGACCGCGGCCAGGGCCTCAGGGCCCCAGTGGTCTTCTACAACCGCAGTAACGAGGCAGCAGCCCTCCTGGATGAGAAAAGCTTTGACTGGGATGCCATATTTGCCAACAACGTTCGCTGGTTCCACTCCGGGGGCATCTTCGCCGCCCTTTCGGAGAACAATCCTGCCCTCATCATTGAGGCAATGAAGAGGGCAAAGAGAGCAGGGGCAATTGTCTCTTTCGACCTGAACTATCGGGAAAAGCTTTGGTTTTCCATCGCCAAGGATGGCGAGGTACCTCAAGAGCTCGCCCAGAAGGTTCTCTCCTCAATAGTTGAACATGTCGATGTGCTTGTCGGCAACGAAGAGGATCTGCAGATGGGCCTTGGCCTCAAGGGCCCCGAGGTTGCCACCCATGGTAAGCTCGACCCCTCCTCCTTCTTTGCGATGCAGGCTACTGTTTCCAAAAGGTTTCCCAACATCAAGGCGGTTGCCACCACCATGCGTGAGGTCAACTCGACCAATCGTCATGAATGGAGTGCCGTGCTCTGGTATGACGGCAAGGGGTATCAGGCTCCGACCTGTTCGCTCGATGTCTATGACCGCGTCGGTGGTGGAGATGGGTTCGCCAGCGGCTTGATATACGGCCTGCTCTCAGGGAAATCCCCTGAAGAGAGCCTGAAGCTCGGATGGGCACACGGAGCTCTGCTGACCTCCTTCCCGGGGGACACGACCATGGCAACCCTCGCTCAAGTAGAGGCCCTTGCCCAGGGTTCGAGTGCAAGGATACAGAGGTAAACATGAAAGCACTGGTGATGACAGAGTACAAGAAACTAGAGTATATGGATGTTCCTATACCACAGATTACCTCTCCTACAGAGGTACTGGTCCGCATCAAGGCTGCAGCTATCTGCGGCAGTGACGTCCATGGATTTGATGGGTCCACCGGCAGGCGCCGGCCCCCCATCATCATGGGCCATGAGGCCAGTGGTATTGTAGAGGAGGTCGGCTCCCTGGTGAATAACTTTGCCAAGGGTGATAGGGTCACCTTCGATTCCACCATCTGGTGCGGCACCTGCCCTTTCTGCCAGCAGGGAAAGGTAAACCTCTGCAACAACCGCAAGGTCCTTGGAGTAAGCTGCGAGGAGTACAAGCAGGACGGGGTCTTTGCAGAGTATGCCCTCATAGAGGAGCGCATCCTCTACAAGATTCCTGATGCTCTGAGCTTCATCCAAGCCTCCATGA
>CAZPOJ010000141.1:0-7305 GCA_964588005.1 uncultured Sphaerochaeta sp. | reverse complement strand
GAAATCTCTAGCTAACGGCCCTGATTAACCTTGACTCTCTTATCGATAAGGTCTACTCCTTACATGATACATATGCTCATATATTCATATGTAATGAAGGAGTACGACATGAGTAAAGAAATTGACTCAGCCATGGATCTCAAAATCCGTGATATTAGCCCCGAAGATTTTAAGAAATTTGAAGGCTATGTTACCGAAATATTTACCGCGATGGGGATGGGTACCACAACTCCATCGACACTAGATACCCCCAAGCGTTTCCTCGACGCCCTCTTTGAAGCAACCGATGGCTACGATGGGGACCCAAAATCCGTCACCGCCTTTGAAACGGAGTGTGATAGCCCTGGCCTGTGTGAACAGAGCCAAATCATTCAAGGCCCGATTCCCTTCTACGCCCTTTGCGAACACCACGTGCTTCCCTTTTATGGGAAGATCTACGTTGGCTACGTTGCTGGCGAAGAGATTATCGGTCTCTCAAAGTTAACGCGTCTTGTTCGTGTCGCCTCACGCCGCTTTGCTGTTCAAGAGCGAATTGGCAAGCAAATCGCCGAGATGCTCATGGCCACGATTAAACCTCAAGGGGTTGGAGTGTACATCGAAGCACGGCACATGTGCATGGAGATGCGGGGGGTGCGCGAGTCTAATGCGCTGACCCGAACTACTGCATGGGTGGGATCCCTCGCTGACCGCGCCGATTTACGCCGGGAGTTCTTCACCGCAATTGGAATGAACAACCATGGCTAAGCGCGTCTTGATCACCGGAGGTGCTAAGCGCATCGGAGGCCACCTCGCTCTCGCACTTGCAAAGGCGGGGTGGGATGTGGTGATTCACTACAACCACTCAGAAGGAGAAGCGCTGAGCCTTAAAGAAAAGATTGAACGATTGGGCAGAAGTGCTCAACTGATTCAAGGAGATTTGGCTAATTCATCAAACCTTGCCTCAATCATCGATCATGCAGGGCCCATCACCGCCTTGATCAACAACGCCTCAATCTTTGAGGATATCGAGTGGGACGAGGTAACAATCGATGATTGGAATCGCCACGTAGCGGTTAACCTTACCGCCCCGTTCTTCCTTTCGCAGCGCTTTGCCCAAAACCTCAGTGGAGAAGGGCGAATCATTAACTTCCTCGATTGGCGTGCTACTCGCCCAGGGAAGGACCACCTTCCCTATACGATTACTAAGAGCGCCCTCGCTGCCGTAACGAAGTCCCTCGCCCAGAGCCTTGGACCACGAATTACCGTGAACGCAATCGCCTTTGGTGCTATCCTAAAGCCAAGTGATGGCGGTGATACCTCTAACGTCTTAAATCAAGTTCCCCTAGGGCGATGGGGGCATCTTGATGAAGTTGCCGAAAGTGTGCGCTTTCTCTTAGAGGGGCCGTCGTACATCACAGGAGAGATTATTCACCTCGATGGCGGACGCCACCTTGTATAGGAGCAGTGATGGATAAAGTCTTTATTAAAAACCTCGTTGCCCGGGGCATTATCGGCCTGAACGATTGGGAACGTGAAAAAGAGCAGGAAATCCTCATCAACGTCACTCTCTATTGTGATACAAGACAGGCGGGCAAGAGTGATTCTTTAGAGGGGAGTGTAAACTACCGAAGTATTGCAAAGGCACTCCTTGCCCACGCCCAAGGAGCAAAACGCTTCACCGTCGAAGCACTCGCCCACGACTTTGTTGCACTTTGCTTTGCTGATCCCTTCGTCCAACGGGTGGTGATTCGAGTAGAAAAACCTGGAGCGGTACGCTTCAGTGAAAGTGTTGGCGTCGAAATCGACCGAAAACGGGGGCAGTGAGATGTCCAGTGTTCGCGTATGTTTGCTTTTAGGATCAAACATTGAACCGATGAAGAATCTTCCTAACGCGCTAGGGCTTCTTGCTAAAGAAGTTGTAATCCTCAAACGATCGAGCGTGTGGGAATCAAAAGCGATCGGCAGTGATGGGCCAAACTTCCTCAACGCTGCCCTCCTTGTTGAAACCGCGTTAAGTGCTGAGGCGTTGAAAAAGAATATTCTTGCTCCCATTGAACAATCATTAGGACGGGTTCGCTCTAGTGATAAGAACGCCCCCCGAACGATTGATATCGATATCATCATGTATGATGAAGTGGTGGTGGACGATGAGCTTACTGACTATGAGCACATTCGCCTACCAGTGAGTGAAGTAGTCGAGCGTGTTCCTCGCCCGGATCCTATTACCCTTAAACACGTTCCCCTTGCCTTATGGAGGATTGGATGATTACTACAAAACACGTCTATGACGGAATAACAAGAGAGGATGGAGTGTGTTTCCTCGTTGACCGCCTCTGGCCCCGAGGAATGAAAAAAGAGCGCTTAGAAGGGGTAGTGTGGTTGAAGGAACTTGGCCCTTCAACTGAGCTCAGGCACTGGTTTGACCACGATGAAGCAAAGTGGGCGGAGTTTAAAACTCGTTACTATGCTGAACTTGATGAGAAAAAGGACGTTCTTGCCCCTATCATTGAAGCGAACCGAGCAGGAAAAGTGACCCTCCTCTTTGCGACCAAAGAGCTCAAGCACAACAACGCCGTTGCCCTTAAAGAGTACATAGAGCAATAAAAAACAGGCCACCTTTCGGTGACCTGAACGGTGTATTACATCCTTATTTCTTCTTCAAGTACTTCACACTATCAAGGGCAACTGCCGCGATGATGATGAAGCCTTTGAAGACGAACTGTAAGTTCGTATCAATTCCTAAGAACGTCAGACAGTAGGTAAGACCGGTGAAGATGATGACACCGACTACCGCTCCTCCAATCTTTCCGATTCCTCCATTAAATGAGATTCCTCCAACAACACACGCTGCGATTGCATCAAGCTCGTAGCCTTGACCCGTTCCTGCTGATGCGTTTGCTCTAAACGCCTCTAAGAACGCTCCAGAGCCGTAGAAGATTCCCGCCATGATGAAGACTCCCATCGTTACTTTAAAGACGGAGATTCCACTGACACTCGCTGCTTCGGCGTTTCCACCAACTGCATACATGTTCTTCCCAAACGTCGTCTTGTTCCAAATAAACCACGCAATGAAAATCGCAAAGAGGGCGGGGATGATGAGCTTGGGGAAGGTTACGTATTGGTACCCTATTTGGCCTAGAATCCACCGGCCTCCGATGAGATCTTTGATATTGCGGTCGATTGATCCTACGGGGGTTCCACTCGTTCCAAAGAAGAGCAGGCCGTAGATGATCAACTGGGTGGCAAGAGTGGAGATGAAGGGGTGAATCTTTAGCTTCGCGGTAAAGACTCCAGCAAAGGAGCTAAACGCCACACAGAGGAGGATCGAAAGGGTTAACGCCATGAGAACGCGGTTGCTCATCGCCATGGAAGTGAAGTCCCACGTTGGGTAACGGAAGACCGAGACGATGTTCTTACCAGGGTGAAGGATTAATCCAGTGGTCACTGCCCCAAGGGCAACCATTCGCCCAACACTGAGATCCGTTCCCGCTAAGAGGATTAAGCCTGCAACTCCTAGAGCAAAGAACATTCTCGTTGAAGCTTGTTCTAAGATTGTGAGGATGTTCGGCAGTGTTAAGAGGTTACCAGCACCGGAGATTGGGGCGAGGATAATCACAACGACGAAGAAGATTCCAATGGCGATGTACAGCCCATTAGCCAAGAGAAATTGGCTGAGCTTAAAGTTAAAGAGGTACTCGCGGCGCTTGAGCTGGCGGTCCTCACTAAACTTCGTCTTTCCATTTCGGAGGGCTCGGTTAGTTTGGACGTGGTCAACAAACGCCTGGTTCTTTGCTGCGAGGGCTTGGTCGATCGCTTGCTGGCGGTGACTTTTTGCATCAAAGAGAGAAGTCTTGGTTTTGTAGCGATGTGCTTCAAGTTCTAGCTTCAACTCCCGGCGACTGCGGCCTTTGTACTCAGAGCGAAGCGCAACTTCAGCTTTTTTCGCGTCTTCTTTAATCGTTTTGACTTCTTCAAGGTAGGCGCTCTTTGCCTGGGCGATCGTCTCATCTTCACGAAGGGTGACTTGTTCAATGAAGGTCACGGCTACTTCGTTGGCGTAGGCGACTGCTTCTTTTGTAAGCTCGTCAATCTCAGCTTTATTGTGAGCGGCATCCTTCTTCGCGAGTCGAATCTCTTTCTTCCACTCTTTAATCCGCTGGCGCTTCTCTTTAGGATCGACCATCTTGGACTTGCGGAGCGCAACGATGTCTTGGCGGAGTTTTGTTATCCGGTTGACCCCAGTCGATCGAAGAGTATTCAGCTTCCGTGAGTATTCAAGAATCTTTGGATCTTCAGTCAATTCCAGAATTTCATTCAATTCAGTGTTCATTCACCCCACCTCATTACAAATATTTAGCCGAGAGCCGGATGAGCTCTTCTTGGTCAGTTTCATTGGTGTTTACGATTCCTGCTAAACGACGGTTACTCATCACTGCGATTCGATTCGTAATTCCTAAGATTTCCGGCATCTCACTGGAGACAACGATAATAGTTTTACCCTCTTTTGCCATGCGAATGATGAGCTGGTAGATCTCATACTTCGCCCCAACGTCAATCCCACGAGTTGGCTCATCCATGAGGAAGATCTCTGGTTGGCGTTCAAGCCACTTGCCGATGATGACCTTCTGCTGGTTTCCGCCACTTAAGGAGGAGATGAGCTCTTCAGCCGAGACACACTTTGTGCGCATTTGCTCAATCTGGCGGTTCGCTGCCTCCAACATCTTTCGGTTGGAGAGGACCTTCATCGTCTTGTAGCTCTCTAAGTTTGTGATGACGGTGTTAAACTTAATCGTATCTTTACCGAACATCCCGTTGAACTTCCGCTCTTCAGTGATGAGGGCGAAGTCATACGCCATCGCTTCTTTGGCGTTATTGAAGCGGAGTTTCTTCTCCCCAAGGACGATCTCGCCACTGGCAATCGTTCGGATTCCAAAGAGTGCTTCTAAGAGTTCACTTCGCCCAGCCCCGACTAAGCCATAGAGGCCAAAAATCTCTCCCTTGCGAACGGTGAAGGAGATGTCCTGGAGAACAGGATCAAACTTTGTGGTGAGATTGCGGATGTGGAAATACGAATCACCTGGGTTGTTGTCCACATCAGGGAAGCGCTTATCCAGCGAGCGACCAACTAAGGCGGAGACGATCTCATCCATGTTGGTCTCAGCCACTGGCTTGGAGAGGACCATCTTTCCATCACGGAGGACTTCAACGTCATCACAGATTTCAAAGACTTCATCCATCTTGTGGGAGATATATATAAAAGAAACGCCTTTCTTGCGTAGATCATCGATGATCGAGAAGAGCTTCTTTACCTCTCGCTCGGTGAGCGAGGAGGTTGGCTCATCTAGGACGATGATCTTCGCATCGTAGGAGACCGCCTTGGCGATTTCAACCATCTGACGGTGAGAGACACTCATCGTTCGCATGACGGTGCGCGGGTTAACATTCATACTCAGTGAGGCAAAGAGCTGATTGGCTTCCTTCAGCATGCGCGTTTCATCGATAATACCGAAGCGGAGCGGATACCTACCAAGGAAGAGGTTATCGGTAACTGAGCGGTCGAGGCACTGGTTCAGCTCTTGGTGGACCATTGCCACCCCGTTTTCAAGGGCTTCTTTGGGGTTCTTAAAGTCAATGGGTTTACCACTGAGGAACATCTGTCCCTCGTCTTTAGAGTAGATTCCAAAGAGGCATTTGACTAAGGTAGATTTTCCCGCCCCGTTTTCCCCCATAAGGCCGAGAACCCGTCCTTTGTGGACGGTGACAGCGACGTTATCGAGGACTTTGTTTTTGGCAAATGATTTCGAGAGATAATTAATCTCTAATACTGGTTCGTGCATACATCATCTCATGTAGATTCGAAAAAGCATGCGGGAACGTCCCGCCCCGCATGCTTACCGGTTAAAGGCCAGCCTCTGTTAGTAGCGAAGCTTATCTAAATAGTCCCGACCGGAGTTGGTCTTAACCATGTTGATCGCATACGCATCAAAGCTGTTGAGGTTGGTGAATCTATCCAGCGTGATGGACTCATTTTGTCCGTCACCTTGGACGATCGTGAGGTCGATTCCGAGTAACGGAGCATAGTAGTTAAGAGCCGGTACGTAGGAAGAAGAGAGGAAGTTATCCGACGCGTTGTAGATCGTTAAGAGAACGCGCTTCTTCGGAGCGGCACTTTGCTTGATGCCCGCATCCCGGGTACCTTCGGTGTAAAGGTTCCAGTTAGAGGCGTCAACACCGGAGTTCGCTGCCATGACGGCTTTGACATCTGCCCAGTAATCGAGGGGAGCGGTGATTTTGTTGCCCCATTGGTCAGCGACGGTGATACCCTTGGTGTACACATCAGCGCCACTTAAGCCGTCGAGGAGGTTGCGGAGAACCTGAAGGGTTCCAGCTGCCTGCGCATCAACGTTCTGAGAGACGGTTCCGGTTAAACGACCAGCACCAATCGCCTCAATGGCGTCAGCGTTTGCGTCATATCCAAAGATTGGTACGCCAGGATAGTTGGAAGCTTGGAGGCAACCCATCGCCATTCCATCGTTATTGGAAACAACCATGTCGATTTGGTTACCAAACTTCGTTGCCCAGCCACCCATTGCCTCGGTTGCGGCGTTTGCGTTCCACGTTGAACCATCGGTACCGGTCATTGCCTTTCCTTCAAGTTCGACGACGCGCATCGTCCGTCCACCAACAACAACTGAGCCTTCCTTGGAAACGCCAGGATCGGTTGAGCCGTTCCAGGTGCCAAGAGCTTTTCGGATTCCTTCGGTACGAGCTTTGGAGTCGTTGTGTCCAACGTCACCAATGCAAAGAACGTAGCCGATGATTCCATCACCATTGCGGTCGAGTTTTGCTGGGTCAGCGTTAGCAAGGTAATCGGTGATTAACTTACCCTGAACAGCACCACCGCCTGCTGCGTCGAAGCCGACGTAGTAGGTCTTGGGGTTCCAGTTCATGGAGTCCATGTCGATGACGCCCGTTACGGGGTCTGAGGGTTGGCGGTTAAACCATACAAGGGGTTTGTCCTTGTTAGCTACGCCAGCTTCTTTTGCGCCTTGGGCGAATAATCCACCCATTACCAGCGCGATGATTAGCACGAGGCCAATCACTTTTAAGTTTGAACGCATACTTCACTCCTTATGTGCGTGATAGCTATGATGAACGAGAGCAGGGAGCTCTCGTGGCATCCGCAAGCAATTGATGTGTTGAATACTACGTCAACACCCTTTTCCTTGGAGTAAAAATATTGAGCAGGGTCAACAGGAACGTACATACAATTAAACCACTAACTGCCTTCCAGCGCAAGTCCAAATCCTATGAGCTAATTATTTG